>NC_020156.1:680833-1021250 GCF_000332115.1 Nonlabens dokdonensis DSW-6 | reverse complement strand
CCTTGGCTTTCAAAATCTTGCAAAATACCGTTTTGATCATAAATCTCAATTTTTTCCCCTTTGATTTTATAGAAATGTGGTTCACCGTTTATGGTGATATTCCCTTCTGGATCTGATGGGTCTACTGCAATTATCTTACGGTTATTTTGTTGTTCTTCGATGACTGTTTCTTCTATTTCTATAAATTCAGTTTCTTCCTTACCGCAACTAATAACTAGTAAAGCTAGAATAGGTATCAATGCTAGACTTCTTAAGACTAGACTTGTGTTTGATGTATGTGTTTTCATAATGTGAAATCTTTTTTTAATAATGGGAAAAGTAAATGTGTTTGCCATAGACTGCTCATAACTGGTGGTGGCGTGATCTAACAATAACTGTTGGTACTCTGTGGTAGTAATGCCTTGATTTAAAACCACTCGATCTGCAAGAAACTCGTGATTTAACTTCATAGAATACCTGATGATGTACAATATTGGGTTGAACCAGAAGAGCACTATCAAAGATTCTATAAATAAAATG
Source organism: Nonlabens dokdonensis DSW-6 (assembly GCF_000332115.1). NCBI lineage: Bacteria > Pseudomonadati > Bacteroidota > Flavobacteriia > Flavobacteriales > Flavobacteriaceae > Nonlabens > Nonlabens dokdonensis. Next base: position 1,020,731 of record NC_020156.1, on the reverse strand, counting down.
TCAAGCGTGTGTTTTTGATCTAAATGCGCTTTTTCATGCTCTAAAACGACCGCAGGTATTTTGTTGGTTCCATGGTCTTTTTTAGAGACAAAAATGCGTTTGAGAAAGGAATGAGGTATAGTTATTTGATTGCGTAAAATAAGCTGATAGGTTTTATAAGAACTGATTTCATCTTCTTGTTGGATTCTAAAAGAGTTCAAGTTTTTACCAAAACGCCATAACATGACTACAAAACCTATTATATAAATACCTAGTGTAACATACCACCAATTCACTTCAAAAGCAGTTTCTTCAATAATCGTTTCTTCTAAAGCTAACTCATAAGCCGCAAAAGGAGTTTGCTCAATAGGAACTACAATAGTTTCTACCACAATAAAAGGAATGCATAAAGAAATAATTAAAGAACCGATTAAAAACCATCTTTTAAATACATGCCATGACGTATTCTCTAGCAACAGTTTATAAGCCAGCCACAAAACAAATAAACAAACTGAAGAATTGATTATGAAATGTTCCATGATTATTTATTTTCAATTTGACGATCGATGATTTTTCTAAGTTCTTCCAGCTCTTTTTTACTTAAATCGGTTTCTTTAGTAAAAAATGAGGCAAATTGAGAAGCGCTATCGTTAAAAAAGTTTTTGATCAACCCATTAACATGTTTTGAGAAGTAATCGCTTTTTTTCACGAGCGGTCTATACTGGCGACTTTTACCGAACAGTTCGTAACCTACAAAACCTTTGTCTGTCATACGTTTTAACAGCGTTGCAATGGTAGTAGTTGCAGGTTTGGGATCTGGATACTCATCTAAGAGCTCTTTCATAAAAGCTTTTTCAAGCTTCCATAAATGACTCATAAGATCTTCTTCGGTTTTTGACAATTTCATTTCTACGTTTTTAAAACCAACTCTACAAATGTAGAACAATATTTTAATTCTACAAGTGTAGAGGATAAAAAAGTAAAAATAAAATGAAAATTAAAACAGGCAGTATGTTTTAAATAATTTATAAAATAGGTGATACGACTGTGATCTATTTGTTATAAGGCATTTCATTTACCCAGTGAAAGCCTCGATTAATTAAAGTGAAATCTTTTAGGTTTTTAGCTTTGAGTCGGACTTCAAGACTGTCCAAGTCTAGTCTCCCTATTATTTGAAAATGCAACGAGTCGGTTTTTTGAATTTTAAAATTCTCTATTTGCTCTGTTTCGTTACGTTTATAAATGGACACTTTGGTTCTTGTACTGTCTACTTTAAAATGATAAGCAGTGATACTATCGTTCATTGTTTTCATGGTTGCACGATCACGTGATTGCATAATAACGTATCTCCATCTTTCATTTTCTGTAAGGAGTGGTGCAATTGTATCACCATTTTTAATAAAGTGTTCTACTTCCCAAATACCATAAAATTCATCTCTTGTGTCGTCTTTAGATTGTTCTACATAGATAAGAAATCGCAATCCTATAGCACCTAGAATTAATAGTGTCACACCTACTATTTTGAGAAGACTTATGACACGATCATATTCAGGACTGATAGGTCTATAATCTTCGGGAATTTTTATATCAGATTTTTTAAAAAAAGCAAATAACAAACGTTTGCTATCGCTCAGAAAAAGGACTAACCCCATTAAAGCTAAGTGAATTGAGAATATTTTAACCGGAATGTCAAAGCATAGGTTCATTACTGCTACATGAGTCATGACACCTACCACCATAAATGCCCCTAAAGTTTGAGTACGTTTAGAAATCAAGAGTATTCCTGCAATGAGCTCAAGCAAGCCTGTAAAAATCCCAAATGCCGGACTAAAACCCATATAAGCCCATGCCAGTCCCATAGGTGACATTTCCCCAAAAGGTTGTAATAAGTCCAGTAAGGAAGGTTCATTGAACTGTATGAGAAATACCTTTGCAAAGCCATACAGTAGCATAAAAAATGATACAAAAGCACGCAGGAAAGTACGGAACCAATAATACAGATTATTATAGGATAAACGCTTGCGATCTATTACCGACCAGATGACAGTTCCTAAAATTGCCAATATTAATTGCAGGAACAACGATAGCCATGCCATGGTATCGTCACCGCTTCCTGTAGACTCTAATTGTAACCTACCAGTTGATTCAAAAATGTTTTCTCCTATCCATACCAGCAATGGACTGAACAAATATCTGGCTGGCATCATGATTATAAATCCGCCTAAGAATAAAAAGATGAATCTAAATAATATGCGTGAAGAGAGTTTCCAGTGCGGTTTGTGTTCTTGGGTAAAAAGCATTGCCAGTGGTTAGTTACCTGTCAGACGACTTGATAGTTAAAACGTTACAAAGGTTGTGTTTAAGTTTGCTTTCGCGAAAGCGGAAATATCTTCCACATAATAAATAAATCAGACAAAAAGACTAAAATTTTCCTTAATCGACGAACTGATCGATATCTTAACTAAATTATTCGAAAAAATGTTAATTTATTTCAAAATGTAGGAATTTATTTATCCAAAGTTTATAGAACTAATTTTCCTACTAAATAAGAGTTTTATTTTTGCCAGAAAGCATGAATTATGAAATTGAGAGTAACTTTATTATTATTAATGATGACTGGTATAGCATTAGGTCAGGTAGGAATAAACACTCAAAATCCAGACCCAAGTTCTATGTTAGATATAATGTCTGATGATAAAGGTTTTTTAGCACCTAGAATGGACTCTACAAGTCGTCTCGATATCACAGATCCAGCTACAGGATTATTAGTTTATGATACGACATTGGAAGCTTTTCAATATTTTGATGGTTCAGAATGGGGATATCTAGCGAGAACACAAAAGAGATCTAATTATAAGTTGGTCAAAAGCATTGCAGATTTATCAGATGAGCTTACTGCTGGAGGGAATACTAAGTACTTACTCAATACTGATTTTCTTTATGAGATTAATGGTCAGATAGTAGTTGATTTCCCTATTGATTTGAATGGTGCTTATATCGAGGGACTTGACTCTACAGAAGATGTGCTTATCAACAATTCTAGTGGTAGCCTTTTTGAAGGATCAAAAGGTGGTGGTTTACGTAATTTAACTCTTTCTGGTTCTATACCATCTGGGACTAAAAAACAACTATTTGATATCTCAGGTAGTTCTGGAGAATTGTTATTGATCAATAATACCATATTGACTAACGCAAGTAAAATAGGAAATTTAGAAGGTTTAGGTACTGTTTTCTTTAGTACTACGCAGTATCTTTTAAACGACGATGGATTTACTATAGAAAACATTGATAATTTTTTTGTTAGTAATATATTTTGGACTGCTTCAAATACTGGAACTTTTTTAGAATTAAACGGGAGCTTCAATAATCTTCAAATGAATGGAGGTCGCATTGAGGCTGGCAGTTCTGAAACTGGAATTGATGTAAGTTCTAATCCTACTATTGTCAACGATGCAACACTAGCACAACTTAGTTTTGTAGGTGATGGAAATTCCGTAGATGGTTACACTGCAGGATCCTATACTGGTTTCAACTTTACAAACGACTGGAATGTCAACTGTTCTGGAATACCATTTGAGGCCGATCAAGTAGCTACTGGAAATATTTTTTACGGTGGTGATTTAACAACTGGATATCTACAAACAATTACGAGTGGAGCACCAGTACAGATTAAAAGTGCTACTGATTTTGTGGCAACGGATCTTTTTAGATTTAGAGCTGAGGACGATGATAACGACTTGATTTATGGAGGTAAAAAAAGAAGAAATGTTGAAGTAAATGTTTCTCTAAGTGTCCGTGTAACTAGTGGTGCTGGAAATTTTTATGCTTTTGCAATTGCAAAAAATGGTAGTATTGTTTTAGAAACCAATAGTGTTGTACAAATTGCCAATGATGCTCAAATCCAAAATATTGCCTTAAATGGGGTACTTACTCTTGAACCAGATGACAAAGTCGAGATTTTTGTGGACAGATTAACTGGTTCAGGAACCAATTCTCTCATTGTCTTTTCAGAGAATATAAGCGTAAGATAAATACTTTTAAATATTTCGCTTTCGCGAAAGCGAGATCAAAAAAGTCCCACTCTATTAGAAAGGGACTTCTGTTAATTTATAATCAGACTAAGCTAGTGGAAATGCGATTATTGAAAAACGTTAAATACCTCTTTAACAAGCTCAGCCTCGTAATATTTTTACTTACTCATCGCAGTAAAATGCTTATAAAAATGCGGGATAGTTTCAATTCCCTTTAAGTAATTCCATACTCCAAAATGCTCATTAGGCGAGTGTATCGCGTCACTGTCAAGACCAAAGCCCATCAAAATAGATTTAGAGTTCAACTCTTTTTCAAATAAAGCGACGATAGGAATAGAGCCACCACTACGTTGTGGGATAGGTGTTTTTCCAAAAGTATCTTCATAAGCCGCACTCGCTGCCTGATAACCTACAGAGTCTATAGGAGTCACGTAAGCAGTACCACCATGATGAGGTTTTACTTTTACTTTTACACTGTCTGGAGCAATGTTTTCAAAGTGTTTCTGAAACAACTCTGTTATCTCGTGCCAGTTCTGGTCTGGTACGAGTCTCATGGATATTTTTGCAAATGCTTTGCTGGCAATTACCGTTTTGGCGCCTTCACCAGTATAGCCGCCCCAAATACCATTTACATCTAAAGTAGGACGGATGCTGTTGCGTTCATTTGTCGTATAGCCTTTCTCGCCGTGTTCTTGAGCGATGTCTAGAGCCTTGTTGTAATTCTCTTGAGAGAAAGGCGCTTTGGCCATTTCGGCACGTTCTTCTGTGCTTAGTTCTTCAACTTTGTCATAAAAACCTGGAATCGTAATGTGATTGTTTTCATCATGCAGTTGTGCGATCATATCGCAAAGTATATTGATAGGATTTGCGACCGCACCTCCATAAAGGCCAGAATGTAAGTCACGATTAGGTCCTGTAACTTCTACCTCTACATAACTCAAACCGCGTAATCCAGTAGTGATGCTAGGAACATCTTTGGCAATCATTCCTGTATCTGAAATTAAGATCACGTCGTTTGCAAGTTTCTCACGGTTGCGTTCTAGAAACCAGCCTAGAGATTCACTTCCTACTTCTTCCTCACCTTCGATCATGAATTTCACATTGCAAGGCAATTCGTCATTTGCAGTCATAAGTTCCATAGCCTTTACATGCATGTACATTTGACCTTTATCGTCACACGCACCACGAGCAAAAATGGCTCCTTCTGGATGTATATCAGTCGTCTTAATTACTGGCTCAAATGGCGGACTGTCCCAAAGATTAATAGGGTCTGGTGGTTGTACGTCATAATGACCGTAAACTAAAACGGTAGGCAAGTTTTTATCAACGATTTTTTCTCCGTAAACAATGGGATATCCAGGAGTTTCACAAATTTCTACACGATCACATCCTGCTTTTTCTAGAGAAGATTTAATGACTTCACTAGTTTTAATAACTTCATCTTTGTAAGCGGGATCTGCACTTATAGAAGGGATTTTAAGAAGGTCTATGAGTTCATTTATAAATCGATCTTTGTGTTGATCGACGTAAGATTTAGTATTCATAAAAATAGGTATTTCAGGTAAAGATAAGAATGGAGCAATTTTTATTTGATAAAGAATTTGTAATATCTGAAAAGTATGTATATTTGCCGTCCCAAATAGGGCGCTTCGATAAACTTAGCGACCGTTTTGGGAAGTCTACTAATAGTATTGCGGATGTGATGGAACTGGTAGACATGCTAGACTTAGGATCTAGTGCTTCACGGCGTGCAGGTTCGATTCCTGTCATCCGCACAAAAGGAAAAGCTCTTCAGAAATGAAGGGCTTTTTTGTTATCTTTAATTATCGAATATATTGTTTAAGCTATCTCAAATTGAACATGCACTGTAATTATGTGATTTACTAATAATTTGGATAGGAAATCTAATGAGCTCAATATTGGAATTGAGTAAATGTAGAATTTACTGCAAGGCGATGGTGCAAAACGAAATTACTGAAAATATTTAAATGAGAAGTAAAACCCATATTTTAGAAGAAAAAAGCGTTCATGAATTAAGAAATATCTTTCCAGATCAATGGGTTATAAGAGAAAAAGGTAAGGATTATGGAATTGATATAGAAGTAGAAATATTTGATAAAAAAGAACAACCAACGGGACTTGTATTTTGGATTCAGCTAAAAGCCACAGATAGCAAATTAACAAAAACGAAAAGGTCTATAAATATGCCTATCGCAAAAATTAATCAACTTGCTAAATATGATTTACCGGTAGCAATATTTAGATATAATTCAGATGATAACCAATATTATTTTGATTGGATAAAACGGTATGCTTTTTTATCATCTAACTCTAAGAGAAAATCTTACACTATTCAATTTAATGAGAATCAGCTTTGGGTTGATGAGAGCTCTAGTATGATTGATTCGGATTTAAATACTTTATCACTTTATACTAGCAAATCATTTAAATTCCCATTGACAGGTTACATAAATTGTATATCTGGACCTTCTAAAAATAAACGTTTGTTGTCTTCCGCAATTGGTAACAATCATTTTTTAATAAATTTAACTAGAGATAGTTCCAAATCAAATCTTGAAATTAATTTGCTTGAAGGTCAATTGGTTCTAAATTTAAAGTCAATTTTTGGGAGCTCAGTTGGTTGGGATGTAAAATCGGAAACCATAAATGATGTTATTCTTTTAGACGTTTTTCATAAAGCTTTAGTTTTGTTTCTAGCAAATACTGGTAAACGCAAAGAATTAAAACAACTTATTACTGAGTATGAATTATTAGACAGCTTTTTAATACATAGTCCAATCTTATCATATATTTTGCCAGAATTAATTGCTTGCGATACAGACAACGTGTTTCTTCCCAAAATAATTGAGACAATTTACTTGTCGGATGATTTAATAAATCAGACCTATTTGCAAGCAATAGTGTTCTTGGGGCACCATAATTTAATAGATAGAAGCAAGGTTGAAGAATTTTATAATAGGCTAATTAGGCTTTGTATAAAACATAAGAATGATAGTTTTTTAAGTACTGCTTACTATAATTATGGGAGCTATTATAAGTCTCATTATATTTTGGATAAAGCTTATCACTATTATAACAAGACAATTAAAACAGATAACTCATATCTAGATCGTTCTTACTTCAAAAGAGAATTAGCAGGTTTATTATTTCAAATTGGACGCTATAAATGCAGTACAAATCTTTATAAACAAGCTATTGAATTAGAAACAGACAATAAGTTTCTTTTAGCAACTTATGGAGATGCCTTAATGTATTCAGGTAATTATAAGGTAGCTCTTGAGTATTTTGATAAGTTCCTTACAATAAACAGTACTCTCGATGAGAGTAAAAGACATGATAAATATGAGTATAGTATAAAGTTTATATTACTTCAATATTTAATAAGTATTAGTGATATAGAAAAGCAAGAACGAAAAGAGTTTGCTGCGGAGAAATGTTTACTCAATCTTAATGAAGATGAATTGAAACAGTTCGATAAAATAATCCGAGTCTTATCTATCGATGCACTATATCCTACAGCTTGGTTTTTGTTAATGGAATATTGTTTAAAAAATGAAGACCCACACGGATACATGCTAAGTATTCTCTTTCAAGCAATTTTATTGAAGAATAAGCCAGATATCTGGGCGTTTGTAAGTGTTTTATGTACTTATGAAGATATGGTGAATAATCTGTTGTATGACATTGTTAATACAGCTTTTTTTTATTGTCGTAACGACTTTTTAAATGCTTTAGACCGCTTAATTGATCTAGATATTTATAAAGACTTCAAAGGTGAAGAGTTTTTAAAAATGGTAGAAAGTATGATTAACGATCCTAAAGAATATCCCATGGAAATAAGATTATGGAATGGTGAAAAGCCTAAAATATTTAAATTCAGTAAATAGATAACTAAAGTATTTAAATCAAATATTAAAAATGCTTTTGTCATAATTTTGTTTTTTGAGAATGAAAAAATGAAAAATTAGAAAGAAATCTAGTTAATGTTTAGTTACTTATCGGACAAAAACAATAGCTCATCAGATATGAAGGGCTTTTTTTGTTTCTTGCTTTCGCGAAAGCGTAACTATAAGAGCTCTTATGGGATAACTAAAACGGCTTGTGCAAAAGAATGATTTAATAAAAGTTATTTCAACAGAAATTTATTTGAACAATTACAGATTATAACAGGCCTTTGTCCTTCAATGATTTTTTCAATTCATTATGATTTTCCCAAAACCTATCTTTAATTTTTTGAATTACTTGATCATATTCTGGATGACTTTTCAAGGATTTAAATAAAGGATCTTCTTCAAGAAACAATAATATCCAATATTGGAAACCATCTTGTGAACTAAATTTATTGTAAGATTCTATAGCTTGATCTGGCTGGTTTTCATAAAGATATAACATAGCTAAGCTTGCTTCTCTGTAAATGGACTCATCCTTTTCTAGGTAGTTTTTATATTTCTTAATGTATTTTTCTGCTTTATTAGGAAAACCCATTTCCTTATAGGTGTAGGCAATTTTTATGTTCTCTGCAGGATATAGGTCAATTTTATTAGTAGAAAGTATATCAATATATTTCTCGTAATAAACCAATGCATTTTTATAATCCTCCTGAAAAAAATATGTTTTGGCTACTTCTTGAGTGATATCAGCGCGAGTAGTATCTTTTTGCCTCTCGACAAGCATTTTTCTTTGCAAGGATTCTAAATCTTTTTCATTAGCATAATCTATAAAATTTTTTAAGTAGGTACTGTATTGATTTTTAGGATTATATTTCAAAGATTCTTCAATGTATTTTGAAGACTCTTTAGCAAACCCATTTTGGACTAATGCATTACTCAAGTTTAGATAGATAAAACTTTTAGATACACTATCGTTAGCTTCAATATTTAATTTAATTCCTTTTAATGCATAAGTGAGATACTTATTTGTATCTGGAACAACTCTAGCATATATATCAGATAAAATTAGCACTACCGAAGAAGCATTTGGGTTATAATCTAGTGCCTTTTCTAAGTAAGGTATCGCTAATCTAAATTCGTTTGCGTTTATATAATACAAGGCTTTTGCAATCAGAGACAATTCAGAAGTTGAATCATACAATAAGGAATTGTCTGCATATTCATTTAATTTGTCTAAATATTTCTTTTCAATTTTATTTACATCTAAGTAATAGTAAGAAATTGCAACCTGAGCATAAGCGAGTGCAAATTCAGGGTCATTTTCTATTGCTTTATCGTAAAAATTAATAGCAGCTTCCAAGCCTTCTTGAGTCTTATTTTGTGATGCCTCAATTCCTTTTAAATAAAAATCATATGCTATTAAGTTATCAGTGGGTTTTTTGTCTATTTGTTGTAATTCAGCTGGTGTTACCGTCGCCTTTATGGCTTCTGCAATTTTTTTGGCAACCGTATTTTGCACGGAGAAAATGTCTTCTGTTTTATTATTGTACTGTTCTGCCCATATCGGAGTGTCGTTCACGACATCAATTAACTGAATATTCATTAAAACCTGATCTCCAGCGCGCTGCCCACTACCTTCGATTATATAATTAACATTGAGTTCTTCCGCTATTTCTGATATAGTTTTATTTGTGTTTCTATATTTTTCTACAGAGGTCCTACTGATTACCTGAATATCTTCTATCTTTTGTAAATTGTTAAGGGTCGACTCCATGAGTCCATTCACAAAATACAAGTTATTGGAATCGCTACTCATATTCTTAAATGGCAATACAGCTATAGATTTTTTAAAGCTTGCACTTTTCTTATCAGTTTTTGAAGCTTCTTTAGGATAAAATAGGAATACCGCTATCACTAAAACCGCGACCAATCCTAAAAGCATTTGAATGCGATACTTTTGGGAAAATCTTTTTTTAGAGATTTCGATAGCGTCTGTTTTTTTGTTATCATCTTCAACCGCTATTTCTGGTGCTTCTTGTTCAAATTCTACTTGCTCATCTATTTTTTTTCGTGCTTCACCTGGCGAATACCCATAATAGTCTCTAAAACATTTAATAAAATAAGAATTATTACTAAATCCAACCTCGTAAGCAATTTCCGAAACCGTGCGCTCTGTTTCTTCTAAAAGTTTCATCCCTTTTTGAAGCCTAACTTGACGAATAAATTGACTGGCACTAAGTTGGGTTTGCTTCTTGATCTTTCTCAACAAGTTGGATCGACTCATATTCATAAGAGCAGCCAACTCAGAAACTCCAAATTGCTCATCAGAAATATGCTCTAAAATTAGAGCTTCAGCTTGGTCAATAAATTTTCCTTGATTTGAGGTGTGAGACATGTCGTTTTGTACTGCTTCAAATGTAGATATTTATATTGAGACCTTCTACGCCTTAGAGTTTGAAATTCCTTAGGATAAAACAGTTACTTGCGTCATAATTTATACTTCTGCATCATAATTTTCAACCTCTCATCAAACTTTATACAATACGCTTCATGCAGATTATCAGTCAACTAGCTTGGTGTCGCATCTTTGTGGAAACAAAAATCAAGTTATAAATCACTACAAGTTACAATTATGAATACACTAACAATTATCTCAATTAGATTTACCATTCAGGCATTATTCTTGACGCTTTTATTAACAAGTTCATGCGTACAATCTGACAAAAAAACAAGTTCAGATACTATTGCTGAAACAGTAAAAACTGCAACCAAACCAAGTATAGATATTCACGGAGCTGTACTCATCGGAAACTTAGAAGCAGTTAAGCAGCATATTGAAGCCGGGACGGACATTAATCAAAAAGAGGCTATGTCTGGTTCTACACCATTAATGACTGCAGCCACTTTTAACAAACCTGAAATCGCTAAGGTATTAATTGACGCCAATGCAGATTTGTCTATAAAAAACAATGATGGAGGCACAGCTTTACACACGGCAGCATTCTTTGGACGTATTGAAATTGTACAATTACTTATTGATGCAAAAGCAGATAAATCAGCTCGCAATAATTATGGAGCTACGGCGAGAGAAACAGCAATGGCAGACTTTGCCCAAATGAAACCTATCTATGAAATGCTAATTCAACAATTAAAACCTATGGGGTTTGCATTAGATCTTAATGAATTACAAAAAGCACGTCCTGTTGTAGCAATGATGCTTCAATAAACATATAATACGATGACAACAGAAAGAAGATACGATATTGATTGGTTAAGAGTAATTGCTATAGGACTATTATTGATTTACCACATAGCTATTATTTTTCAACCTTGGGCCATGTTTATAGGTTTTATAAGAAGCGAAGACGCTTTGGTAGGACTTTGGAAACCTATGACGATGCTCAATGTTTGGAGGATACCTTTGTTATTTTTTGTGTCTGGCATGGGTTTGTATTTCGCAATGCAAAAAAGAAATTGGAAGCAATTGTTTATAGAGCGAGGTAAACGAATCCTATTACCCTTTGTGTTTGGAATTTTGGCTATCACTCCATTACATTTTTTAATTTTTCAGTACTACTACAATATGCCACTGAGTTATTTTCCACACATGGGACATTTATGGTTCTTAGAAAATATTGTTGTCTATGTAGTTGTGTTGTCACCTGTCTTTTACTATTTGAAGTACAATGAAAATGGAAAATTTAGGAAAGCCATTTCAAAAGTCATGACTTATGCTTTAGGACCATTATCTATAGCAGCATTTTTTATGTTAGAAATAGGCGTTGTCCAACCACAGTTATTTGAACTGTACGCTGAAACGTGGCATGGTTTCTTTATGGGTTTTCTTGCGTTCTTTTTTGGTTTTCTTTTTGTGTACAGCGGTAACGCATTCTGGCAAACCGTTTCAAAGTGGAAATGGTTATACATTGGAATAGCTGCCATTCTATTCGGGATTCGTTTCACAGGATATGAATCTATATCAAATATGTATCTCACCACCATAGAATCTAATGCTTGGATATTAGGTTTATTAGGAATAGGATACAGTTACCTTAATAAACCAAGTGCAGTATTAAGCTATTTAAGTGCAGCTGTTTATCCAGTGTATATTATTCACATGTTTGTCTTATATGCAGGTGCATTACTCATTTTGCCATTAGATCTTCATCCTATGCTAGAGTTTGCAGTAATTACAGTGTTTACGTTTATAGTCTGTTTTCTTATCTACGAATTCATTTTTAAAAGAGCTGCAATCTTAAGGCCTTTATTTGGGTTGAAATGGAATTTTAAAAAAAGTGGCAAAGCAACAGTTGAAACCATCTAATGTCCACTTGAAAAGTTATAAACCATGATAAAGTTCTTTAGAAAAAATAGGCTAAAAATGCTTTCCGAAAATAAGTTTGCCAACTACTTTGCTTATGCCACTGGAGAAATTATTCTAGTTATAGTAGGGATACTAATTGCACTGGCGATTAACGAACATTCAAACAGCGAGAAGAAATTAGAGTTGCGGAATGCATACCTCTTTCAGTTAAATGATGAAGCAGATCGTAACCTCAAAAAGCTCACAACTTTAGATGAGGAGTCAGCCATGATGCTAAAAGAATTAGATACAGTATTTAAAATCTTATTGTATAAAGATTACGGTAACCCTAGATTATCGACAAAATCATTCTATTTAATTATGTCTAAAAAGTTTTATCCCGTTATGATAACCTATGAAAATTTAAAATTTTCTGGGGATTTAAAATTATTCAACGATTTAAACTTACGTAATGCTATCTCTGAAACATATGAGACATTTAGCCCTATAGAAAAACTTGAATCTTCAGAACAACAGGCAATTGAGGGGTATTATGAAAATTTTTTGATGCGAAACGTAAAGTTTAGGGATATGGGCATGTCTTCAGAAACTTACGGTAAAGACATTTATTTTGAAAATATGGTATTGACTAGAATCACAACAATAGCACAAAATCGTGAGGCCTACAGTAATGCAATTGAATCATTAAAAGATTTGAAAAACACTTATGCAGAATTACGAAATACAAGTGAATAACTCAGAAAATACATCAAACAATTATAAAATCAGTTAACATGAAAAATCAATCTATCATACTATTTGCTCTGGTAATGCTTAGTGCCTGTCATAACAACACAAAATCTAGTATAACTCAACAACCCACTTTGGCTGATTATAGTTTGGGTGAAAAATGGGTATGGAAATATAAAGGTGTTACGTCAGAAGGAGAGGTTCGCTCAGATGGAACAGACACAAGACAAGTTGTAAAATTTGGAGAGGTTTTAGGGATGACTATCGGTAAGGATACAATTCCAGTTACTGACATTGTTAAACCAGAAACAAGCGAAACACCAAAGTATGATTGGCCACTAGAAGTAGGTAAAACGTGGAAGTATGAAAACAATTGGACGAGCCAGGACGGAACTACAGGAAATCAAAGTCAGGATGCAGAAGTACTGTCCTACCAGGAAGAAACGGTAGAAGCCGGAACATTTATGGCCTACACCATTAAATATACTGGTAAAACGACCAATTCTAGAGGATATAGTGCAAATGAAACAGAAGTGTGTTTATATGCACCTTCTGTAAAAACTTTCATAAAACTCACTCAAAATCAAGGTGATTTTAATTACGTGGAGGAATTAATCGAATATTCAAAATAAAAAATTTCATTTAATTAAAAATCATTAATCAAAAACCATCAAATAACGAATTCAATTAAAAGTAAAAAAGGAATTAGACTTTTAATAGGCATAGTTTCAGGAGTATTATTAGGTGTATTAAGCTCAAACATAGCTTTGTGGCTTCCCATTGGAATTGCCATTGGTGCCGCATTAAAATACTCAAAAAATTCTTAATGTATTAATCAAGAATACAAAATATATCATCAATCAAAAAAGAACAATTATGAAAACGATCAAAAAACAAATCTTATCAAGACTGGCTTGTGTAGCCTTTACATTAGTATCAAGTATAACATATGCGCAAAACACAAATCCAGAAACAACAACACAAAGGGATGGTTTCATCTTCGAATTTGTAGTAGGTGGTGGCATTATCAGTATAGAAGATAGCGCAGGTATTCAAACTTTCGACAAATCTCAAGGGACATTTGTATTTCCAAATTTAAAGTTTGGTTATATGTTAAACGAAAAACTTGCACTCACAGCCTCTCTGCCAGGAAACATATATGAATTTCAAGATAATGACAGAAATTTTGGAGCATTTATCCCATCTGTTCAGTATTGGATAAAGGATCGTTGGTGGATTCATGGAGGAATTGGTTTAGCTATAGATTCGCCTGCCTTATACGATATTAAAGATGACGTAAATGACAATTGGAACTTTGGTGCCGCTGTTATGGCAAGTTCAGGTTATGAGATTTACAAAAAGAAAAACTTCGCGCTCAATGTGCAGTCAAAACTAGTTCTGGGCAATGTGTCCTTAGGTGGAAATGCAGACAGAGATGCAGTGATCTTTAATATAGGATTAGGATTCAGCTGGTTATAAGCTTAACTATTCATAGTTCACTATAGAATGAAATAGCAAAACGACTCGTGCTATATGTAATGAAGTAACCTAAACACAAACAGTACATGTTTTTCAAATCAAAAGAAGGAAAAGAAAAAATCATAAGCCTTTACAATCAAAAATTAAAGGAGCTGAATATTGAATATTCAGAAAAACTTATAGAAACTACATTCGGAGTTACAAACATTATTATTACGGGCGATGCTAAAAATCCTCCTTTACTGCTGCTTCACGGAACAGGAGGATGTGCTCCTTTAATTTTAGAATCATTTCCCAACTTATCTTCAAAGTATTGTGTCTATGCTATTGACGTAATGGCTCAACCTACTAAAAGTGCCGAAAATAGATTAGATATGAATTCACTGGAGTATGGAAAATGGTTAACAGAAATCGTAATTTCACTAGAATTACAAGACGTTACATTAGTAGGGTTTTCATTTGGAGGCTTTATTTGTCTAAAGACTTTAGAATATAATGAAAAACATATAAAACAAGTATATTTAATAGCGCCGGTTTATATAGTCAATGGTAGCCCAATTAAAAATTTATTTAATGTTTTTATTCCTTTAAAATTTTTTATGAAGAATGGAAAGAAAAAATGTATCAAAAAAGTAATGCAAGCTCTGTTTACAGAATATGATGATTTTGGAATCACATTTATGGCAACTACGTTTAAAAATTGCCGTATGGATTTTTCTCCTTTACCTATAATCTCTAGAAAATCTGCTGACAAAATAAAAACTCCAATTACAATTATAGCAGCAGAAAAAGACATTATGTTTCCTGGTAAAAAAATGATTAAAAGAGCCAAGCAAATTTTCCCATCACTACATGAAACCGTCTTGCTAGAAGGTTCAAAACATGTTCCGAGTCATAAAAATTTTAAATCAATTGAAGACTTAGTCTTAAAAAGTTGACATAAAAGTGAACCAATTAAAAAATAACTAACAACTCTTAATAAATATAAAATGAATACAATTTTAAAAATAGTATTGACAATAGGGCTCTTTATTGTCTTTCAAGAAATATCGGCACAATCAAAGTTGATTCCATCGAGTGAATTTGAAACTGAAATTATTGATACCTTATATTCAGAGACATTGAAAGAATATCGAGAGTTTTGGGTTAAACTCCCTGAGAATTATAACCCAAATAGTAGTGTAAAATATCCCGTTGTTTATTTGCTGGATGGATTTTCTTTGAAAGAAAATTTAGAAGAAGTTTATGACAATTATTGGGGACATTATTTGCCTCATATGATTCTAATTGGAATTTCTAACAAAACTGACAGGATACGGGACTTAACTACTTCACAGATCAAAATGAGGCGTGGACAAGCAATGGATAAAGAAACTGGCGGTGCTGAAAACTTTACCCAATTTATAGAAAAAGAACTCATCCCATACATTGACAATAAATATCCCACTACGCCTTACCGTACATTAATAGGCCATTCATATGCAGGACTGTTTACGGTAAATATGCTGATTAATCATAAGCATCTCTTTCAAAACTATATAGCCATAGATCCAAGTTTGGATTGGGACAACCAAAAATTATTGAAGGAAGCAAAAGAAAAGCTGAGATCAGAAAATTATGAAGGTAAATCTCTTTATGTGTCTTTAGCAGCAGAACAGCTACATATGTGGGATGAAGAAATAACCATGGAGAATATTATGGACGACTCTTCAGAATTCACTTTGTTTGCACGTTCCATCATTGACTTTTCAACTTTTGCAACCTCTCAAAAACAGAGCGGATTAAATGTATCATGGAAGGTGTACAATGAAGATTTACATGGTACAGTTCCGCTCCCAACGATGAGAGATGGGTTGATTTTTCTATTTAAATGGTACCAGTTTAAATCTCCACAAAAATATAATAATCCTGAATCGACAGTAGAAGAATTGGTTAAGCTATTGGAAAAACAAGAAGAAATCTATTCAACGCATTTCGGTTATCCTTTCCCTCCAATGATTGAGGAATTGTTTAGTGGCTATGGCTATATGAATTTACAAATGGGGCAACCTGAAAAGGCATTTATGTTTTTCAAAACGAATATTGATTATTACCCTAACAGGGCAAGTGCCTATAATTCAATGGCAGATTATTATGAAGCACAAGGTGACTTTACTAATGCCATTAAACAGGTAAAGAAAGCTTTTGAAATAAGTGGTGACGATCTCTATAAGAAAAGAATTGAGGAACTTAAAGGAAAATAACTGGGGCAATCATTTTGTAGGAGTACTGGCAGTTGATGTCGTAAATTTCATAGTTAGTGTTCACTTCAACTTAGTAGTGACAATGATAGGAATCTACCACTTAATCTGCCAGTACTCACACAATTCACCGTTAGAGTCTAAATAGAGCTACATTTAAAAATAAAAATCATTTCAAGTCTTATGTTTTCATCTTGCGGTACCTCATTAAACTTTAATTAAAGTATGCTGTATCTTTCCAGATAATGTACGCAAGTCAAAAGAAATTTCCTATTTATACTCAAGTAAGTGATCGACCACATACTATTTGTGAAGCAATTGACCCCAAGGTATTTGATTATCCTTTTTTCAATGAAGGTATAATTGAATTAAAAAATCTTCAATATTCTAGTAAATCATATATTCTAGAAGACATTAAGAAATGTAAAGAAGAAGATTTACTCGAACTTAAAGGATTTATTTTTCACACTTCGCATTGCGGTTCCACACTTTTGTCTCGTATGCTCTGTAAATCATCAGAAATTAGAATTGTATCAGAAACTGAAGCCATAAACGGCTTATTACTCTCTTATTTATTTTACGAACTAGAAAAAAAAGAAGTCCTTGAACAGCTTAAATCTATAATTGATGCCTACCGCCAGCCATTACAAAAAGAACAATATGTGATATTTAAATTGGCTTCTTGGAATATTTTTATGACAGATTTATTTCAAGAATTGTACCCATCTACAAAATCTTTTTACATCGATAGAAACACAGAAGAAGTAGTTGCTTCACTTCAAAAATCAAATGGAGGAATGCAAGATTGGTTCTATCATCCTGTCGATTGTTTACGCAAACATTTCGTGGGAAACGATCGTCTATTTAACAGCAAAGAGAAATTCTTAACTTGCTTAATAGAAAATCACCGAAAGCAATATCTTAAATTTAAGAATGAGAATTTATGCCTTATCACTTACCCTGATTTTCTAGAACAATTTGATACTACTATTCTCAATCATCTCGATTTAAATTATTCAGCTCAAGAAATCAATAAAATGAAATCAGAAATGAACTATTATTCCAAATCTCATGAAAAAAAACGCTTCATTACCGCTTAAAAATTAGAATTAGATCGATACCGTTAGTTATGCGATGGTTTTAATGGCGATCTAATTAGGGTTTTGTTTCTCGCTTTCGCGAAAGCGGAAAACAACAAATTTATCTACATTATCTCTTTTGTCTGTTATAAAACTAGCATTTGGAAATCATTTTATACCGATATTTAATTTAAGACCCATAATTGCTTAAGAAAATGAAAGCAATACTATAATATTGGACTTAACAAGTTAGTTGAAGTCCATCGAGTGTTGTCATAAATGCCAAAATGGTGTTTAATGGTATAAATAATACATATCTCATTTATAGTTCCTAAACATGTCAGAGAAAAAAGTAAGTATTTTAAGTGCCTTCAAGACCATCATCTGGCCTAGGAGAAGACTAGTTTTTATAGGGTTATTTTTAATTGTAATCAGTAAAGCGGCAAGTTTTGTAGCACCATTATCGCTTAAATACTTGATGGACGATATTATTCCTAATAAAAATGTGGAGTTCCTCAAAGGTCTGGTTGCTGCAGTAGCATTAGCCATTCTAGTTCAGGCGATAACTTCCTTTCTTCTTACTAAAATATTGAGTGTACAAGCGCAATACCTGATCTCTGAATTGAGAGCACAGGTGCAAAAAAAGGTATTGTCATTACCTATTCGGTTTTTTGATAATACTAAATCTGGTGCATTAGTTTCACGAATTATGAATGATGTAGAAGGCGTACGTAATTTAATAGGAACAGGACTGATACAACTGGTAGGTGGCTCGATAACAGCAGTGGTTTCATTGGTGCTTTTAATACGCATTAGTTGGACGATGACTTTATTTACATTAATTCCGTTGGCAATTTTTGCTCTAATTGCATTAAAGGCATTCAAGTTTATAAGACCCATTTTTAGAAATAGAGGTGTCATTAATGCTGAGGTTACAGGTAGATTAACAGAAACTCTAGGTGGTGTAAGAGTCATCAAAGGATTTAATGCCGAAGAGCAAGAAAATAAAATATTTGAAGAAGGAGTAGAACTACTGTTTCAAAATGTGAAAAAGAGTTTAACTGCAACAGCATTTATTACCAGTTCTTCGACTTTTTTGTTGGGTCTCGCTACCACAGGAATTATGGGAATAGGTGGTTATAAAATTATGATGGAAGAGTTGACCATCGGAGATTTTTTAACCTTTACTTTTCTATTGGGATTGATGATTGCCCCAATTGTGCAAATGAGCAATATAGGGAGCCAACTTACAGAAGCTCTTGCAGGTCTGGACCGGACGGAAGAATTAATGAATATGACGCCTGAATCTGATGAAGACAATCGAACGGAACATTTAGAAAACTTTGATGGTCATATTGTTTTTAACGACGTTTCTTTTGCCTACGAAGAAGATAAAGAAGTTTTACACAACATCAGTTTTGAGGCAAAATCAGGTGAGGTCATTGCGCTGGTAGGTAGTTCCGGTTCTGGAAAAAGCACCATAGCAGGACTTGCAGCCACCTTTTTAAATCCGCAGTCTGGTACTATTATTATTGATGGTCAGGATATCGCAACGATTAATCTGAATAGTTTTAGAAAACATCTAGGTGTCGTTTTACAAGATGAATTTCTTTTTGAAGGTACGATACGACAAAACATTCTTTTCCCAAGACCCAATGCTACAGAAGAAGAACTTATCGCAGCTGTAGAAGCAGCCTATGTTAACGAGTTTACCGACCGATTTGACGATGGTCTTGATACATTAATTGGTGAGCGTGGTGTGAAATTGTCTGGTGGACAGCGCCAGCGTATTGCTATTGCAAGAGCAGTTCTTGCAAATCCTAAAGTACTCATTCTAGATGAAGCTACTTCTAATCTAGATACAGAAAGTGAAGCTTTAATTCAAAAAAGTCTGGCACAATTGACTAAAGGAAGAACCACCTTTGTCATCGCACACCGCTTAAGCACCATCAGAAAAGCAGACCAGATTTTAGTCATAGAAAATGGCCGCATTGCAGAACAAGGAACCCATGACGATTTGATTGCTCAAGAAGGCAGGTATCATAATTTGTTTACCTATCAAGCGAGGATTTAAAAGATTAGGTTTTAAATTAAACCTTTCGAGTTGGACATATTTTAACCGTCATGGTAAAGTAATAATCCTAGAATCAACTTATTTAGCTTATAATTTCAAGTAACTCTACAAAGTCTGTGGTTGTAAAAAAAGTTGCTTCAAATAGAAGGGTTTAATTATTTTGAGCAATTGGCAGTAATTAGAAAAAAGCACCGTTCTTGAATTAGAATGATGCTTTTAAAACGTTGAAAAATTTACGTCCATTCGATTGAACTTGCCCAACTGTCGAAAGTCTGCAATGTTGCAGGTAACTTAATTAATGTTGATTCTCGTAATTTTTTAGCTTGTAAGTGCTCAACATTTTCTTCTACAAAACGATATATGTTAGCAATCTCTTTTGCTGTTTGAGTACCAAAACCATTTGTTAATTGACTTTCAAATTCATCAGGGTTTGTATGTACAAAATTGATTTTTTTACCAGAAATTCTAGAAACTATTTCAGCGATTTCATTACCACTTACAAGTTGAACACCACCGATATAAAACTTTTGACCTATTAATTGAGGCCTTTTTAGAGCTTCTAAAACAAAATTTGATAAATCTTTATGACTCATCCATGCGATTTTTTTATCAGCTGGAACTGGATAAGGAATAATTCCATTGGATTGAATTACAGGTAAAAGAAATGGGGCTGACAAATTATCCATGTAAAGGGTGGGACGTAATGAGATATAAGGTAAATTTTCTTTATCAAAATAATTCTCAATAGCTAATTTAGAGTCAAACGCCGACAGTCCAACTTTTTCGTGATATACGGGCAAATTGGTATTAAACACAAAATGTTTAACATTTGAATTTTTCCACGCGTAGACAATATTTTCGGCAAACTTAAGGAGTTTTTTCTCATCAAAAATCAGTGGGAATGAAAGGACTACTTTGTCAATTCCATGAAAGGCTGTTTGAAGACTTTCTTTATCTTCAAAGTTGCCAATAGCTATTTCTATCCCTTGAGATTGTAAAACGGTAGAATCTTCATCTCCCAAAATTAGTCCTCGGATAGAGTAATCATACTCCAAAAGAGTTTTAACTATTGAGAAACCTTGAAAACCAGTAGAACCAGTTACTAAAACTTTATTCATTATTAAAAATTTTTAAATTTAAAAGCGAACAAATATCTATATTTACATCCTTTTAGTCAAGTACCTACTTTTTTGTAGGGTACTAACCCAAATGTTAGATTTACTGATTATGAGTAATATATAGTAAGATAAATGAAGAAAATAGTTAACGAAGATACAGATTGTCCTATAAAAAGGACTTTAGATATTATAGGTGGTAAATGGAAACTACGATTGATATCACAAATCGGGAAAGAAACAAGAAGATATGGAGAGCTGAAAAAATTAATTCCAGAAATAAGTGAAAAGATGTTAATTCAAGAATTAAAAAGTTTAGTTGCTTTTGGTATCGTGAAAAAAAAGTCCTTTAAAGAAATCCCACCTAGAGTTGAGTATACATTATCTGAGAAAGGCTTTGAAGTATTACCTATAATCGAAATAATGAAGGAATTTGGAAAAGCTAATTAATAAAACCTAAAATCAACTTATGTGGTTTAAACAGTCAAATTGAGGTTGAGGTTTTATAAAACCAAGTCGCCAGTGTTTGTCAAGCATTCTTGTGCGTTAAGAGTTTAAACGGAAACACAAATTTGATAAAACTTTTATTTTTAAGTTTAAATAATTTGACTAAAATTAATTCGATATTTTATTCTTCAACGCCTTATAACAGCCAAAAAAAATTCTCAATAATACAATCTAAAACCGAGAAGCGTGCACAACTTACTGTGCTTATTGTACATGGTTTTTACAACTTCTTTAAGGTCATCATCTTTGTAGAACTGACTAAAAAACACGCGGTCTATGGTAAACGCACTGGACAAACTTTCTGAAGGATATTCATATCCAGAAACAGCTCTCGCGCCAGTTACATCGATGAAGTATTGTGATTCTTCATCGGTAAGATCTAAAATTTTCTTATTTGCAAAATGAATGACTTTACCGTCTAATTTACCCTCAAAAAGCTCTGCGATCTCCTCCATACTATAGTAATAGTTGTTGATAAGAACGTTATTTGCGTCTCCAGGAATGACCAAATATATGATCTCATAATCTTTAAAGTTATGATCATCGTAGAGCAAATAATTCAAGCTTTCTTCCAAGCCTTCCATAGTATCGCAGGCTTTGTAGATACTGGTAATATTTTGATTTAAAGCGATGTCTTCAAGGATTTTCACAACCTCTGTAGTTTCAATTGCATCAGCGTCTGGCACTACTTCCAGGCAATAGATAAAATTTTCGACATCGGTTATGGGGATTTCTAGTTCACTCATCAATATTATTGCTTTGCTATGAAAACCTTGGACGTATTTAACCAGAGTAATTACATCACTTAAGACTTAAAAAGATCCTGATTTTTCAACGAATTTTAAAGTTTCCGCTTTCGCGAAAGCGAAATTATTAAATAAATAATAACAGCATGTTAGAATATTAACTTCTTTAACTCCTCCACATAACCGCGGCTTACACGTACCATAGAATCATTATTCATTTTTAGAACGTAGCCTTTACCATATTTTTCGGCAGTCTTGATTTGTTTAAAGTTAATTAACGAAGAGCGATGAACTCGTAAGAATAAGTCAGGACTCAAGCGTTCTTCCATGGTGGATATACCGTTATTACTAACAAACACATCGTTTTGAGAATGTATTTTGGAATAGTCTCCGTAGGCTTCTACCCATAAAATGTCCTTAACTTTGAGCGTTACAAGTTTTTTATTTTTATTGACCAGTACCTGATCAGGATATTTTTGCTGATCTTGTAAAAGACTATCTGCTAGAGAATTAATATTGTTGATCTCATTATCTTTTTTAATGCGATGGACAGCTTTGGCAAACCGTTCTTTAGTATATGGCTTTAACAAATAATCCACCGCATGAACTTCAAAAGCTTTAAGTGCATACTCATCATAAGCAGTAGAGAAAATGACTTGTGGTATTTCGGTCAGTTTTTGCAACACTTCAAAACCAGTTAATCCGGGCATTTGAATGTCTAAAAAAACCAAATCAGGCTGAAATTCTCTAATAATTTTCACGGCATCCACACCATTATTTGCTTCTCCTAAAACGATAAGTTCTGGATAATCCTGTAAGTATTCTTTAATTAAATCACGGCCAGCACGCTCGTCGTCTATAACTACTACTTTTTTCATATAGAAAACTGAATTTTTAAACCACTAGGATCGTTGTGTAAAATTTCTAGCGTAGTGTTATAGGTTTTTTGAAGTCTCAATTTAGTATTAGTAAGTCCTATTCCTTTATCTAAAAGCGTTTCTGTGTTTTTTACACCTACGCCAGTGTCGGCAATGATAAATTTAAGTTTTTCACTTTCTCTAAATATTTTTATAGAGATCTCGCCTCCTTTGATAAGCGAACTCAAACCATGTTTGACACTGTTTTCTACTAACGGTTGCAGTAACATAGGCGGCACTAATTCTTGCATCAAGTCTTCAGGAACATCAATGGTCACTTGAAGCCGGTCTTCAAATCGTTCTTTTTCTAGATCCAAGTATTTTGAAACAAAGTCCAGCTCTTGTTTTATAGTTACTTTTTCCAGTTTTGTAGCTTGCAACTGGTACCTGAAAATATCAGAAAGCTGAGCGATCATTCTGCGTGTGCGTTCATTTTCGGCAGGGACAGAAGCATTGATAGTATTAAAAACATTGTATAAAAAATGCGGATTCAGCTGTGCTTTGATGGCAGATAGTTCGCTTTTAAGTGCCGCCTGACGTAGTTCACCTTCTACAATAAGTTTGCGCTGGTTTTCTTTAAAATAACGATAGGCAAAAAAACAACCGAATTGAATCCATAAAAACAAAGATGGAATATACCAATCCCAAACTTTAGAAGTTCCCTCGAGATGCCACTCGCCGGCGTTATCAAGAATGGAATAACGCAAATCACGCAATAGCCAGACAGATAAAGGTACCATTAATGCAACCACAACGATCTGTAAATAATTAGAATAAGTTCTTAAAAGAAAAATCCCCAAAAACCAGATACCTAAAGAACCAAAAAAATAAAAGGTATACTGCATTCCAGAACGTTCCCAAAAATCATGAAATTCAAGATACTGATCGTAAAATGTGTAATTATCGCGACTTCCTAAGTATCCCAATACAATATGGTAGATAAAGGCAAAAAATAGATAGAACAGAAAAACACCCAAGATTTCTCGAGTGTTGATCTTCATGAATCGGCTATTCAATAAATTGGTCATTTGTTATTTTTTAGAACTGGTATCAAATACATACCAAAACTCACCATCTTTAGGATCAAAGCTCAATTTAAGCAATCCTTCTGGAGATTCCACAAGATAATGATTTGTTACAGGCACTTTATCGCCGTTGATCCATGCCCAAGCTATTCCATCACTATACTTAAATATGAGACCATTGGAGAATACGGCTAGCAGCTCATAAACACCATTTTTTTCTTTTTGAGTAATTTCTTTTTTAGTTAAATAAGGTTGTGGGCTACTACTTTCCTCATAAGTTGAAATTTCCTTTTTGTAAGCCTTGTTTTTCCTTTTATTATAACCATTTGCATAAATATTGGACAATATAAAAACCTCTAGTCTACCACCGTCAGACTTTATGATTTCTGGTTTTTTACTCCATGGAACTACGATTGATAAGGTGTAATCTCCTGTAACATCTATGGCTTCTTCATTATTGATGATTTTTTCATTGCCGTTTTCATCAATAAGTGTAATCTGGGCGTCTTTAGGATAGTTATAGGTAATATCATCGTTCTTTTTTATGATGGTGTAGTAATCTTGTCCGTAAGCACTCATGCAAATAGAAAAAATGAATAAATAAATTAAAGTTTTCATAGTCGTGTTTTTTAAATACAGCACAAACTTACAAGTCCCTATCTGTTTCATAAAGTGATTTACGACCAGTCGCCCTATAAACTGTTGAGTTGACCTCGGGCGACTGGTCGTGCTATAGAGCTGCTCATCAGTTATGGCTTTCAGTAAGATATAGCGAGACGCATTTTTACGGTATCAAATTATAACCCTATGAAATTATCCGTATTATTTTTAGCGCTATTCATAACTCACTGCGCCTATTCTCAAAATTATTCTGTAGAAGGAAGACTTATAGATGAGAATAAAGAACCCATTTCCTTTGCCACTATAATCGTGAAGACTGCTGTAGATTCCGCTTTCGCGAAAGCGGGAACAACATCCACAGATGGATCATTTCAATTGCAGAACTTACCAAAAAATTCCTATTTAATAGAGTTCTCAATGATGGGATACAAGAAGAATATCAAGTCCATTGAACTCACAGAAAATTTGGATTTAGGAGAGGTCCTATTAATAAGTGTTCCTGAATCTCTAGATGCTATAGTGGTGAGTACCACAAAACCTATCGTACAAGTGCTGGCAGATAAAACCGTGTTTAACGTAGAAAATACCATCAATGCAGTAGGAACTAATGGTCAGGAATTGTTGCGTAAAGCGCCAGGAGTGGTTCTGGATAATAACAATAACATTATTCTTGAGGGAAAAACAGGAGTTCAAATATGGATCGATGGAAGACCATCCAGACTAGCAGGAACAGATCTAGAGAATTTTCTACAGTCGCTTCAGGCTGCAGATATTGAATCTATCGAACTCATTACACAGCCTTCATCTAAATATGATGCGGCAGGAACCGCCGGGATCATTAATTTTAAATTGAAAAAAGATAAAGGCCTGGGGACAAATGGGTCTTTAAGCACCACTGCAACCTCAGGTGACTTTTTACGAACTAGCAATTCAATCAATTTCAATAACCGAAATAGGAAAGGTAATTTATACGGTAACTACAGCAATAACTTCGGTAAAAGTACTGGGTTTTTGTACCTCAATAGAACTCAAAACGGTATTAATTTTAATGCCAGAACACAAAGCGTTTACAATCGCAATACTAATAATATACGGTTAGGATATGATTACCTTGCCTCTGATAAAAGTACCATAGGCGCGCTAGCTAGTACGAGCCTAAGCAACCGTTTTGATTCTAATAATTCCAGAACTCCAATACGAAACCTAAGTCGTACCGTGAATGATAGTGTTTTAGTAGCAGCAAATAACAGCCAGACAAAATCTCAAAATTCTAACTTTAATCTCAACTATAGATTTAAAGATAAGTTGAACCATGAATTTAATGTCGATCTCGATTACGGCTATTATAATAACGATCGAGAAACCTACCAGCCTAATGTTTATTTCAATGGAGAAGAAACAGCTGTTTTAAGTCAAAATATCACACAACAAATAACACCTATCCAGCTAGACATTCTCGCCTTGCGCATGGATTATGAGCAAGATTTCTTAAAAGGAAAAACAGCAGTAGGAATAAAAGGTTCTTATGTAAATGCCGATAATAATTTTATGTTCCTCAATCAGGAAAGCGGCACTTTTGTATTGAATAATGACCAGAGCAATCAGTTTGAGTTTATAGAACGCATTTATGCAGCATATATCAATTACAATCGTACTCTTGGAAGATTTAATCTACAAACCGGAGTGCGCATGGAGCACACCACTTCAGACGGTAATTTGACCAGTGACCAAGAGAATATAAATAACAGAGTAAAACGATCTTACACCGATTTCTTTTTGAGCGGTGGTTTGACCTATAGCGCAAGTAGAAATCATCAATGGGGACTTACTTTTAGCCAGCGTATCCAGCGGCCTAATTACTCCTCGCTTAATCCTTTTGAATACCAGCTGGACGAGTTGAGCGCTCGTCGTGGAAATCCATTCCTACAACCTCAGTATACCGATAATTTAAAACTGAATCATACCTTTAAATATCGATTCAGTACTTCATTGAGTTATGCCTACACGTCTGACTTTTTTACTCAAGTAACCGAGCAAGATGGCGCAAATGGGAACTTTATCAATGAGCGCAATATTGCTGATCAAGAAGTGTGGAACCTGTCTATTTCTTACCCTTTCCAGATTACAAAATGGTGGAATTATTACATAAGTCTCAATGCCTCTTCTATTACCTACACGTCTACAGATCCTAATTTTGTTTCTACCAGTCAGGAAACTTTGGGTTTTTACATGCAAAACACGATCAGTTTGCCTAGAGATTACCGTCTAGAGGTTTCTGGCTGGTACAGCTCACCATCCGTTTGGGGCGGTACTTATGAAACAAGGGCTTTGGGTTCACTGAATCTTGCTGTACAAAAAAAGTTTCTAGATAATAAGTTGAACATAAGACTGGCTTTTAACGATGTGCTATTTAGCAGCTTTTGGCAAGGAACTACTCGCTTTGGAGAATTGTTTATCGACGGCTCTGGAGGAAGCGATTCCCGTAATGTTGCCTTAGGATTGACCTACAACTTTGGAAGCTCAGAGATCAAAAAAGCACGCAGTCGTAAAACGAGTCTAGAAGATGAAAAGAGTCGAGTGGACTAGTTTGAAAAGATGTTTTATTGCTGTTCCGCTTTCGCGAAAGCGAAAATATTAACTAATAAACTCATAAATTAATGAAGCTATATTAGAATTATACTTTACAAAGTCTTTACACATTTAAAGAAGTGCTGTCTAAATAATAAATTCTATGTTTTATGAAAAAGCTTCTTCCCTTCATTGCAATAATCGCTTCAGGAGCGTTTATTGGAAATATGATCAATATAGGACTTAGTTATTGTTTGCACTGGCAGTCATTAGATCCTATCGTTTTTATGGAGACTTTTAAAGTGGACTTCCCACTTTTGTTAGGACCTACGGTTATTACTTTACTGCCTGCCTTTATAGCTACTTTATCATTATTTCTTATGACCAAGGATAACAAACTAGCTAGAAAATATTACCTCTTTGCTTTTTTTGGTTTACTGCTCACGATAATTCAAACTTCAATTTATCATCTACCCATGAACCTTAACTTTATGGAGTTAAAATACAGTGCTACAGAAGCGTCTAGCAAATTACAAGGCTGGGTGTTTTTTCATTGGTTGCGTATTGGAATTGCCATCGTTGCAACGGTTTTTGCCCTATTAGGTTTTAAACAATCAAATCTTTCGTTAAACAAATAATCATCAAGTGTCAAATAGAAGATGTATCTTAATCTACAAAATCTAATTGACGCTTTCTCATAAAAGAATAAGTAATGAATCCATTTTCTGCGGCATATCCTTCAGACCAGCTAGACAAAGAGTTGATAGAATTAACCTTGAAAGGTGATAAGAAAGCTTTGAGCTTATTGATAAAAAATCATCAGGCTTATATTTATAATGTAGCCTGGAAAATGACTGGCAACGTAGATGATGCAAAAGATTTAAGTCAAGAAGTCTTGATTAAGATTATTACTAATCTAAGCCAGTTTAAATTTAAGAGCTCTTTCCGTACGTGGGCTTATCGCATTGTTTTTAATCATTTTATAAACGATAAGAAAAAAATGAATTTTGTGATTCCTACAAATTTTGAAGAAATGGGCAAACAACTTAATGCTGCGCCAGACCATGAAATGACGCCAGAAGAACAGAAAGAAAAGCAAGAATTGATAAGAGAAGTGCGACTCAACTGTCTATCTGGTATGATTCTTTGCCTTAATAAAGAGCAAAGACTCATTTATATCATAGGAGAAATATTTGCAGCAAATCATACCATAGGCTCAGAAATTATGGAAATGAGTAAGGCAAATTTCCGGATGAAATTAAGTAAAGCCAGAAAAGACCTTTATAACTTCATGAATAATCAATGCGGTCTCGTAGATAAAAACAACCCATGCAGGTGTCATAAAAAAGTAAAAGCTGCGGTCGATATGAAATTTATTAACGCCAAAGACTTACTGCATAATAGACCAGAATATGAAACATTCCAATCGCAACTGCAACCTGATGCCGATTTCTTAACCGCAAATGCCGATCTTAAATATGCCGAGTTACAGCAAAATTTATCTTTTAAAAATGACTTTGATAAAAAACTATTTATTGAAGATATTCTAGACAATGAAAGTTGGAAATCTATTTTAAATTTGAATTAATGTCCTTACCGCAACACATCAGTATTTTTTGTTCTCAATCAAAGCTACCCATGCGAGTTTTTACAACTTGTTTTGTTGTTTTTGTGATGACACTTTTTTCTTCTTGTACCGTGTTGCAATACCGCAAAACAGATAAAGAAATGTTGCAGACATTTCAAAAAAACGATGTCCAGACCAGTTTTGTTTATCATCAAGTGGATAGTCTTAATTTTAAAGTACGAGCGCAAAAGGTATCTAAAGATGGCAACACGTACAATATTATCTTTATTCATGGAGCGCCTAGCTCCTTAGTTGCGTGGCAAGCCTTTTTATTAGATGAAGAACTGGCCTCACGAGCAAATTTATATGCCGTAGATCGTCCTGGATATGGTTATACGAGTTTTGGCAAGGCATTACCGTCTATCGAGCAACAAGCCATTGTTATCAATGGATTGTTAGAAGAATTGAACCTTAAAAATATGGTAGTTGTTGGGTCTTCTTATGGCGGTCCTATTGCTGCTAGAATTGCTGTGATTAATAAAAATGTGGATGGAGTTATCATGATTTCTGCTGCAATTGATCCTTCTATCGAAAAAGATATCTGGGCGTCTCGTTTTACACGGTGGAAACTGACTAGATGGATCGTTCCTACAGGTTATCGTGTCGCTGGAGATGAGAAAAAAGTACACGCAGCAGAGTTGCAAAAAATAGAAAAGGATTGGCCTCAAGTGACTGTTCCTATAGCACATTTTCATGGCGATGCAGACGATATTGTTCCTGTAGAAAATTTAGTTTATACCGATAGCGCTTTCGCGAAAGCGAGAACAAAAACATTTCCTGATGTAGGTCATGAGCTCGCATGGAAAAACCCTGAAATCATGAAAGATGAGATCCTATCTTTTTTAAAAGAATTGAGCAAGTCTAAAGAGTGAATCTACAAGCGATTTAAGTTTCCAAAAGTTTTAAATGTTCTAGAGGCTCATTTAATAGGAATAGGTTTTACTAGCACTCAAGACGAATCTTTTATTTGTTTTTTTAAATGAAGTCTTTACACATAGAGTTAGTTGCTGTCTAAGTAATAGAAACAAATTTCAAACAACTCAATCTACGTGCAAATGGACAATTTCATAATTATCAACGCGCAAGCTATTCTTGGAGCTATAAGTATTATTCTAGGATTTAAAATCTGGATACAACCACGGCTGGAGCATTTATCATTTTATAATTCATTGTTGCCGCTTGTTTTTATAAATACATTCAGGTACTTAGGCCTCACTTTTATGGCAAAAGAGCAATTCTATTCTGGATTTCCAACCGACTTTTTAACGACTGTTGGTTTATGGGACATGGCTACCTCAATTCTGGCAATTATAGGAGTTTTTGCCTTAAAAAACCGCTGGAAATATGCTATTCCTTTTATATGGATATTTAATATAGTCGGA
This sequence comes from Nonlabens dokdonensis DSW-6, assembly GCF_000332115.1. Taxonomy (NCBI): domain Bacteria; kingdom Pseudomonadati; phylum Bacteroidota; class Flavobacteriia; order Flavobacteriales; family Flavobacteriaceae; genus Nonlabens; species Nonlabens dokdonensis. The sequence continues at coordinate 990,377 of NC_020156.1, read as the reverse complement.
TTTGCAGATTTGATTACTGCTTTTCCTCAATTTTTCTCTTTAAAACTTTATGAATATGACTTAGGTACCATCTGGTTAGTTTTTATTACCTATGGATTAGTTGTTTTCTTAAGTCATATTTATATTTTCTATCGTTTGTTGGCCAATAAAAAGGCTCTGAAAAGTTAAAAAACGTTTATTAATACCTCTAATTTATGGAATTCCCTGAGCCTACTGTACTTGTTTTTAGGACATCTATAGAAAGTGAAAAAGATATTAAGATTGTTACCCATTATTTAAATAATCATAAAGCGATTTTTTCTTGGAATCTAGATTTAGAAGATTGGGAAAATATATTGAGGCTTGAGGTGGTAAATACCATTTTTACTAGAGATATCATTAAAAACATTAAACGTTTAGGTTATGAATGTGAAGAGTTGCATTGAAAGAAATATATAGAAGGTTGTAGTTCAAGTTTTATTTTTTGTGAAAGATGTTTGTTACAATTCCGCTTTCGCGAAAGCGGAATCTACATAAAGTCTTTAAAAATTAAATCATCTCTTCATTAAAATGAAATCTTCTATTAAAATAGGCTCTTATGTTATAATATTCCTAATTTGATACTGGCTTAGAAGCCAAAAAGGGCATTTATCTCATATTTGTTTTAAATTGTCTTTTAGGACTTTTATCAAACATTATGAATAAGAAAATACTTTTAGGTGCCGTTGCTATTCTTTTGCTGTGCAGCCACGACATGTTCTTGAAATTAGATAACTACTTTCTTGAGCCAGAAACGCCAGCTGTTATAGAATTAGTAAATGGGACTTTTGAAAACAGTGAAAATACCATCGATCGCAACAGAATGCTGGATGTGAGCCTAGTAGGAAACGGTCAACGTACAGAGGTAGATTCTACACAATGGTTTGAAAAAGACTTGAGCACTTACTTAGATTTCACCACGGGAAAATCTGGAACTTGGATTGCTGGAGTTTCTACGGCACCTAGAAACATAGAAATGGAGGCCGAGCGGTTTAACAACTATCTGGATCACGATGGAGTTGTAGATATGCTTCAATATAGAAAAGATAACAACGAGCTTGATCAAGATGCGGTTGAGAAGTACTCTAAGCATGTGAAGACTATTTTTCAAGTAGGAAATGATAAGAGCGAGGACTGGAAAACAGTTATGGGTTACCCTATTGAATTTGTACCCTTAGAAAACCCTTATGAGATCCATGCAGGTCATGATCTTCAAGTACGTTTGCTATTGAGAGGAAAACCTCTTAAAAATCAGTTGGTTCTTATCGGTAATAAAGAGGATCATCAACACGCCGCAAATGGAACACATTCTCATGACGGTGGTGAAGAGCATTCACATGACGATAACGCAGGAAAAGAACATTCTCATGATGACCTAAAAGAAGTACGTACAGATAAGAATGGAATCGTTAAATTTAACCTAGATTCTAGCGGCGTATGGTTTCTTAAAACCATTCACATGGAAAAGTCAGCTATAGAAGGGCTCACTCATGAGTCCAATTGGGCGACGCTTACTTTTCAAGCAGGAACTAGCGATCATAGCCACGATAATGCAAGCCACAGTCACGACACTGCAAAGCATGATCATCATGATCATGAAGAAGGCGGCATTCCTTCTTATGTGTTTTGGATCGGGAGTTTTGTTCTCGTAGGAATTCTTTTCTTTTTGTTTAACAGGAAAAAATAAGATGTTTAAGAATCCCAAACTATTACTTTCACTTGGTTTATTTTTTATTCCTGTTGTTGTATTTGCTCACGATGTCAGTTCAGGAGATCAAGAAATACTCAACAACGGCGGTTTACTATCTTATATATGGGTAGGAGCCAAACACATGGTTACTGGTTACGATCATTTGTTGTTTCTTGCTGGAGTTATTTTCTTTTTAAAAAGCATCAAGGATATTTTAAAGTTCATTACGGTATTTACCATAGGCCATAGCATTATGCTTATAGGAGCTACGTTTATGGAAATTCAGGTAAACGAACACATCATAGATGCAATCATAGGTCTAAGCGTGCTGTATAAAGGTTTTGAGAACTTAAAAGGTTTTGAAAGGTATTTTAATGTAAAAGCACCTAATTTATTCTTGATGGTTTTATTATTCGGATTGATTCATGGAATGGGGCTTTCTACACGATTGCAATCTTTTGATATGGGAACTGATCAAGTTCTTTTAAAGATTTTAAGTTTTAATCTAGGAGTAGAGTTAGGGCAAATAATAGCTTTAATACCTATTGTTTTATTAATTAGATTATGGAAGAAAAAAAGTAGTTATCAAGCTTTTTATAAAGCCTGTAATATCTACTTAATCATTGCTGGTGTATTACTTTTTCTATATCAAATGGCAGGATACTATAATATTCTTTAGGAGCTATTAAATTCATATAGCCTTAAAATAGAACACAAAAAAACCGCTCTACAGCGGTTTTTAAGTTGGGGAAAGAAAAATAATTTTAGTTTCCTTTCATTTTATTTTTTAAATCTGCAGCAGCTTTATCGGTAGCGGCTTTGGTTTTTGCGGCAGCATCGTCTACTGTTTTACCAGCTTTGTCCATGCCGTCTTTTGCAGCACCTTTGATGTTTTCGCCAGCTTCTTTCATAGCGTCCATCCCATCTTTAGCAGCACCTTTAACGGCATCAGCTCCTTCTTTTGCTCCGTCTTTGATATTTTCAACGCCTTCGTTTGCTGCGTCTTTCATATCCTTTCCAGCTTCGTTCATTGCTTTACCAGCTTCCTTAGCTCCATCTTTGATGTTTTCAACACCTTCGTTTGCAGCGTCTTTAAGGTCTTTTCCAGCCTCGTTCATTGACTCTCCAGCCTCTTCCATTCCGGCTTTTGCGTCATCCATTCCTTCTTCTACTTCTCTACAACTTGTAGTAAAGATTAATCCTAGAGCAAAAACTCCAACTAATAATTTTTTCATGGTTAATTTGTTTAATTACGACACAAATTTAAAGCGATATCATAAATTATATGAATTGATTCATCGTCTTGAAGTTAAATCGTTAAAAGGTGATTTTTAGGGATAAGTGAATTAGCTAGAGGAAACTCTAGCGTCCCATAATTTTCTAATCTGTTTGTAGACAAATTGATTGGTTTTCACTCTATAAAGAGATAACGCACAAACTGTGGTGACAAATAACAAAGCGCCTATAATCGCTTGATAAGGATTCAAAGTTTTACCTATGACTTGATGTAAACCTATTCCAGTAAGACTACCATATATGATGACAAAGTGAATCACATAAATAGAAAGCGTTTTTTGTCCTATTTTTAATATTAAACTTTGTTTTATGTAGCGTTCTAATAAGTAGAACAGTCCTAATAGGATAAGTACATTACCTAAACGAGTAAACAAGTAATTGTAATAGGCAACGTCTTTAAGCAATTGGAAATCGGTTTTTAAATAAATCCAATTAAAAAACCAGGAAGACTTCCAGATCAGGGCAGTTCCTATAATGATTAATCCAGTGATCAAGGTCGTTTTAAATCTGGGTTTTTCTAGAAAGCCGTAAAATAAGGTAGCAATAAATGCTCCGTACGCCGTATAACCAAACCACGGTATGATCGTAAACACAGAACCATTAGATTTAGAAAAATAATTAGCTATAAATAATGGAGTATCATAAAGGTCTAAAGAACGATATAAGGGTTCACATAGAAATACAGTACTTGCGAGACAAAACATAATAAAAGAAAACACAGCAGATTTCTTGAAAGTAGCCAGATAAATTAAAACGGTTATTAATAGTGATAAACCTATACATTGTAGCACGTCTACAATTAGAAAATAGTCTTTAAAATCTCCCTGAATCCAATCAAAAACTGGTGCTCTAAGCGCATATCCTATTGCAATAAGCATGATGCCTCGTGTGATACCTTTTTTAATACGTTTACCACTAGTTCCATTTTTTTTAGACCTCATTAATAGATAGGTGAAAATGATTCCAGAAATTGTAAAAAATGTAGGAGCTGTAATACCTCTGAAGTATCCCCATACTTGAAATACAGTATTACCGTCATCTCTATATTCTATTGCGAGAAGCGTATCAACAAAATGCCCTTGTAGCATCATGATAATAGCAAATGCTCTTACGGCATCGATAAAGAATAAGCGGTTTGGTTTCAAAAAAAGCACATCTTAAACCGCAAAGCTACGGTATTAATTTAATTGTGATTTTGTGATACGAGAACATTTGAGGTTTTTGGAAAAATTGCGTACTCAAGATAAATAAGTTTCAAAACTTCCCTAAAACAAAAAAGCCTCTCCTGTTCGGAAAAGCTTCTCAAAAAGTGTCTGTTGACACCTTCTCAAATCCTCAAGTATTTCTGAGGACACACAACTTGATTTGCATACTTAAAAAAGTATAGCGGTCTGGACGAGACTCGAACTCGCGACCTCCTGCGTGACAGGCAGGCATTCTAACCAACTGAACTACCAGACCGTGTTCTTATAGAACGACACTAATACATTTCTGCGTTAGCGGATGCAAATATACTTTTCATTTATGAATAGACAAGAGTTTTTGAATTTTTTTTCAAAAAAAAGCGATTATTTTTTACTCGGCTCAAATAGCTGTAACTGGTCTACTTAAAATACCTTTTCTAATAAGATGAAAATGAAATAAATAAGTGATGATCGCGCTTTGAAATCATTTTTCCATTTAACCTGATTTTTTTACACTTGCAAGGCATTTCTTTAATAGTATCTATATTTGATCTATGATACAACTTTTTGCAACAGATATAGACGGGACACTACTAGATGAAAACAGGTTTTTGTCGCATCGTACGATCAAGACGTTAAAAGAACTAACTATTCCTAAAATTCTGATTTCTGCTCGCATGCCTCAAGCAATGTATTATTTGCAAGATGCTTTAGACATTATGGGTGAAGCTATTATTTGCTATAACGGTGCGTTAGTGCTGCATGGTGATGAGGTTCTTTTTGAGCTAGGGATTCCATTTGATGAGGTGCAAGCGCTGGCTGCTATAGGTGAAGAGCATGGACTTCATGTAGCTTTTTACCGCAATGAAGAATGGTTTGTGCCTGCTTTGGACCATTGGGCAAATAGAGAGATTAATAATACTAGAGTTCATCCTACGGTGCAATCCACTGCTGTGACCTTAGATTATCTTAAAGAAACATCAGAAAAGGGAAACGCGCATAAAGTGATGTTCATGGGTGATGAAGATGGAATGGATCTCGCTTTCGCGAAAGCGGAAAAAGAACTCACCTCAAAAGTACATTTATACAGATCTAAAAATACCTACACAGAAATCACGCCTAAAGGAACGTCAAAAGAAGTCGCCTTGAGGAAATTGCTGGAATTCAGGTTTCCTGATATAGCAATGAAAAATGTAGTAGCCTTTGGCGATAATTATAACGATACTGATATGTTGAAGGCGGTAGGTTATGGAGTTGCTGTAGAAAACGGAAGAGACGAAGTTAAAAAAGCAGCTGCTTACATAACAGCGCATCATAAAAAAGACGGCGTAGCGATCTGGTTAGAAGAAAACACATAAAAAAGGCAGCCCTAATTAAAGGAGCCGCCTTCTTCAAAAATCATTATTATTAATCGATTTTGATAATATCTTTTTGTTGTAATCCTGAAATACTCATTACCTCATCATAATTTGTTACATCTAAAGTGCTGGATTGTAATTCTACTGGAAGAATGACTATTCTGAAAGTTTGATTAGAAATATCTCCTGGCGCTAGTTGACTCAGATCTGTACTTGCCGGTGCATCAATGAAAATGCGTGCATCTCCATTAGTCGCGTCATAATTGTATTGAAATTCACCGAAGTTGGTGTAAATAGTTTGAGGTAATAACCTCCATACATCAACAAGCCCACCATTATTTCCTGGTACCTGATCCCAAAGAATATAAACTAATGTCATATCATCTGGAAATACGGTAATATTTGCAGGGTAATCTATAAGCACTTCATAATCTGGAGCAAAAAAGTCTACTGTCGATTCAAAGGATTGTGCAACGACATTAACTCCATCGGCACCATCAAAGCCATCAAATCCTGGAGGTCCTTGAGGTCCTTCACAAGCGGTTAATGTAATAGCTAGAGCAAAAAGTAATGTAATATATTTCATAATAGATAGTTTTGATTTTATCGTTTCAATAAGTGTGCCTAAATTTAGAGCATGAAAGATGTATTGATTCTTATTGTATTGTTAACTTCCATATTTAGTCCAGCTCAATTTAAGGTTGCAGATAGTCTTGCGCAGGCTGGTAAATATCAACTGGCTATAGAAGAATATAAAAAAATTCCTGATAGCGAGTTTAAACTAGCTAAAGCATACGTTCTGTTAGGCGATGTGTATGCCGCTCTAGCGACTTATGAAAAAGGATTCCAAAAAGACTCGATAAGTACCACACCGCGATTTGAGTATGGACGATTAGCATTGCGCAATAATGATCCTGTTACGGCTTTTGGAATGTTTGATGAACTTATAGAAGAGGTGCCAGATAATGCTAGTTATAGGTACTATTTAGGTCAGGCATTAGTAGATTTAAGCAATGATGCTGGAGCTATTTCCGCTTTCGCGAAAGCGGTATCCTTAAACAAATCTTACCGCGCAGCAAGAATCGAGTGGATCAAACTACTCATTAAAAATAGAAAGTTCAACGACGCCATAAACACAGCGCAACCTGCTCTGGAATTGTATCCAAACGATATTAAAATAAACAGTCTTATCGCACAAGCTTATCTAGGTGCTAAACGCTATGACAAAGCAATTGAACACTTTGAGCTTTTATTTGAATTAGGTAATGATACAGATTTTAATAGAAAAAATCTGGCCTGGTCGTATTTTAACGATCAACAATGGCAACTCGCGATTGATAATTACAATATCTATAACCGCGATTATGAAGATAAAAATAGCTTGATCTATTTTATAATGTCTAAAGCTTATCTCCAGTTGGAAAAGTTTGTAGAAGCACAAGATCATATTGAGCAATCCATCCAATTTAAAACGCCAGAGCTGCATCAAGAATATTTACAGCTAGCAACAGTTTATGTGCGCATGGGTGATTATAAAAATGCATTTTATGCTACCAAAAAAGCAAAAAATGAAAAGCCAGAAGATGATATTATAGGTTATCAATATGCCATCGCTGCAGATCAATATTTTGCAGATAAGGAGGAGAAATTATCCTATTATGAAGAATTTATCGAGCAGTATCCTACGAGCCGCTATCAAGAAATGGCAAATGCGCGGGCTAAAGATTTACGCAAAGAAATCTTTCTGAGTGCCAAAAAATAGAAAGGTCGTATTTTAGCTATATGAACTATCGACTGTTTTCTTTATTACTGATAATTTGCTTCATGGCAACTTCTTGCTTGAGCGATGAGGAAAAACGAGAACAGGCAAATTTAAAGGCGCAAAAGGAACTGGAATATTACGATATGTCTTCCATCGATAGTTATCCAGTTTTTAAGGATTGTGACGAGATGCTCACCACACCAGATTGTTTTTATAAAAACCTTCAAAGCACAGTTTATAATAAATTAAGAGTAGAAAAAATACCGATACGGCTTGCTGTAAAGGATAGCGTTTACTTGTCTATAACAGTTGCAAAATCTGGTCAGATAAAATATGACAGTATTTTCAAATGCGCAAAGGAGATTGATAAGTTTAAGATTGATAGCCTTCTACAAACACGTTTAAACGACCTGCCCGTTATTGAAAGTGCCAGAAAACGTTCTATCCCTGTAAGCAGTTCTTACCGACTACCTATTGTTTTTATTCCTGTGGACTCACTGGAGTATTAATTTTTCTTCCTTGCCAGTCTGATTTCTTAAGCGATAAAAAGGATATCAAAATTACCAGTATAGGATAGATGAGGAAATTAATAGGAATAAATCTCCATTTTACATTCTCAAAAAAACGGTCGCTTATAAATAACACCATCACGTCAGTAAAAAGTTTGGTCGCTAGAATGCCTACAAACATTGGAGAACTTATCATTTCAAAAACCCAGAACAATGGACTTAAAACAAACAACAAGCTCATAGCTAGCACTTGAAAGCTTACTAATTTGTTGAGCATGCTCCTAGTTTCAGAGCCTTTTTGTGCCCATCGTGCTCTTTGAGAGATCATGTCTTTGAAACTGTCCTTTGGAAAAGTAGTAAGGATTGCCTCCTTATTTTTTAGGTAATGACATTTCATAACATCTTCAGCAGCTAGTTTTTCTAATAGGAAAATGTCATCGCCACTCGAGATGTGATCGTTTCCTTCATAACCGTTGACTTCTTGAAAAGCACTTTTTGTAAAACTCATGTTAGCACCATTACACATAAAAGGTTGCCGAAATGAAAAACCACCTACAGTAATTAATTGTAATGCATCCATTTCTTGAGTTTGTAGGCTAGAAATAATACTTTTCCTTTGGTCTATCATTACAGGAGCAGCTACAAAATGAGCATCGGGATGTTTGTTGTAAATAGCATTATAGGAAAGCAGCCATCTTTGAGGTAACATACAATCGGCATCTGTAGTGATGATGTGGTTGTGTGAACTGAGTTCTATTGCTTGAGAAATTCCATCTTTCTTACCGCTTGCAGATTCTATTTTACGATCTAAAAGTTGAATGTTGATATATGCATTCTCATTTTTAAATTGTTCTAAGATCGCATGACTTCTATCTGTAGAATGGTCGTTAATAAATATCCATTGTATAAGGTCGAGGTCGTATTCTTGACTTTTGATACTAGATAACAGCACTGGTAAATTCGCCTGCTCATTGCGATAATTTATAATTACCGTGAAAGGAAGCAGTTTTTCAGTATTCTCTACTTCAGTTTTAGGATAAGTAAGTAGTTCTTTGGACAACAAAATGATAACCAGTGCATATCCACAAACGATAAATAAAAATAACCAACTCATGAGGTTGCTATTTTTAGTTTTTGAAACGGTAAAATAGCGCAACCTAAAACCGTAGGAAAAATGGAATTAGTAATCCAGATAATGGTTGTCGCAAATAGAATGGATTCGGCATTATAAAGACTCCCATTAAAAATATAAGAAGCAACCGTCCATTTTAAAGCGATATCAAAAATTTGAATCACAGGAATAATAGAAACGAGAAGGTAGTATATCGTGATATTCCTCATTATTATAAAAAGCGATGCCTCATAATCTAGTAGAACAAGAACAATGAGCCAGTTGCTAGCAAAAATTAAATATCTTAAAAGGGAATACATCAATATCTTTATCCATTGCTGTGTGTTTAGAATATCAGATTGCCATTTTTTTGAAATCCATAAGTAAATCGTAAAAACTAGGACACAAATAAGAGCTGAGCAAAATATCAATAAAAAAATGCTATCAGATGACTGATTCTTGATGTAAAATACAACTCCACAGATCCCAAGAGTGCTGGTAATTACCATTTGGGCAATGTTTCCTGCCAAGATTCTGCTCAGTATTTTTTTTCGAAGCTCTTTTTTAAAAAATGTACTTTTTAAAGCAAACTCGCCAGCTCTAAACGGCGTGATAAAACTGGCTGCTTGAGCGGTGAGGTTTTGTAGCACGCTTTCGCGAAAGCGTAACTTATAAAAATCTTTTATTAAAAATTGCCATTTTTTAGATTCTATCATCCAGCTGCCTATACTTAAAAGTAATAGAGTAGGTAAAGTCCACCAGGGTAGTTTTTTGATTAAATCAGATAGAGTGCTAAGACTTAATGGTCGCTCTAACCATTGATGGTAAAGCAAGTACACGCATAGCGCAATGATGCACATTTTTATTAATGGAGCAAAGAATTGCTTAGATTTGTGAAGCGCGATGGACATGTGCGAAAAATACAACAATTGGCAAAAGAAAAAATCATTCTCGGTATAGATCCTGGAACAGCTATTATGGGTTTTGGGATTATTCATGTAAAAGGCAATAAGATGCACTTTGTACAAATGAATGAGCTGGACATGAGAAAAATAACCGATCCTTACACGAAGTTGAGACGTATTTTTGAAAGAACTATTGAATTAATCGACACTTATCATCCTGATGAAATTGCGCTGGAAGCACCGTTTTTTGGTAAAAATGTGCAGTCCATGCTCAAATTAGGTAGAGCGCAAGGTGTTGCCATGGCTGCTGGATTATCCAGAGATATTCCAGTGTTTGAGTACGCACCGTTAAAAATTAAGCAAGCGATAACAGGCAAAGGAAGAGCAAGCAAAGAACAAGTGGCAAAAATGTTGCAGAGTCTTTTGGGTATTAAAGAATTGCCTAAAAACTTAGACATGACGGATGGTCTTGCAGCAGCAGTATGTCATTATTACAATAGCGGAAAAGTTACAATCGGCAAGAATTATACAGGTTGGGCATCATTTGTGAAGCAAAATGAAAAACGAATTAAAAAATAAATGATGAATAAATTATTTTATCTGATTGTTATTCTTCTAGTCGCAATGCCAATAAGCGGTATAGCACAAGAAAAAGAATCTCAAGAAAAAGGTATTCCAGAATTACTTAAAAGTTATAATAGAAGAACGGTTCCTTATGTGACTGTACAAACTTTAAAAATGGAATATGATGACTATATTATACTAGACACGCGTAAGAAAGAAGAGTATAAGGTGAGTCATTTACCTAATGCTATTTGGGTAGGTGAAAAATACAATCCTGAAAATTTTCCTGAGATTAATAAAGAAGATAAAGTGGTTGTTTACTGTAGTGTAGGCATCAGGTCAGAATCTTTTGGTGAAGACTTACAAAAAAACGGATTTGAAAAAGTCTATAATTTATACGGGAGTATTTTTTCTTGGAAAGATGCTGGATATCAAATTGTAGATGCTGAAAACAAACCAACTGAAAAGGTTCATGTATTTGGGAAAACCTGGGCAAAATACCTTAAGACAGGCGAGAAAGTTTATTAACGGTTCTGTGTAGCAATAGTCAATTGATACAGTTGCGACGGTGATAAAGCCTCGTCTTCACCCAATTTTATTTGGGTAGTTTCAGATGAAATGAGGTAGGTTTCTTTTTGATTATTACTCTTTAAAAAAGTGATGCCTTCCACTTGAGCGCCACCTTTTATTTGAAGATCTGTTTTTTTAATAAAAGTAAATGTGCGGTCGTCATAATCTACTTCATAAACAAAAGCCTCTAGACTACTATTGTAACCAGATAAGAGCACTTTATCGTTTCCGTTAAAAGTAGCTCCAGTGATTAAGCCTTTAACGTTATAAGAGCTTATTTTTTGAGCTTTTTGGATGGGTTCATTCTTATCAATTTTGTAAATAACAGTAGTTTGTTTTTTCCAGTCTTTAGAGAAAACAAACAATTCATCTTTTATAGCAACTATAGATTCTGCATCATAAGGATGATCTTGATTACCCTTTTTGAAGCTCGTTTGATCTGGATAAGAAATTTGTAGTTTTTCTACTAGTGCATTTTCATCATTAAGATCGTTTATAGCAATCTTATAAATAGTCAGGTCTTTGCGGTTTCCATAATTATTACCTAAGTCTGCAATGTAGATATGAGTGTCGTCTTTAGTAATGTCTTCCCAATCTACTGCTTTCATATTTTTATAGGTCTTGCTATAGTGTAATTGTCCTTTCTGATTAAGAAAGTACAAAGTAGGTAGATCACCGCTGTCGTTGTGAGTAATAACTAGGTCGTCGATAATTTCAAGCCCAGAAGTCTCTGTAAGCTTGGGATCTAAAATTGTTAGGGTTTTTAGATCAAAATTATTTTTATCACTAACAGTTGTTTTTCCAGTAGGAGTCTTGCAAGCTATGATGCAGAAAAGGACAAGGAACCAGAATAACTGTTTAATCATTATAAAAAGTAAGAAGGATTTATTAGATAAGTTTTAGAGCTATAGGTAGAAAATATAACCTACGTTGAACCACCAGATCCAATCATTTGCTCTATTATTAACATTGTTAGGACTCAAGCCATCTACAAGATTGCTTCCAGTGTAATAATGCCATTTTGATGATATCAAAATATCACTCATTGGGCCTACTTTATATCTTAAACCTACATCTCCTACTACTGCTATTGCACTACCTTGAGAAGTGTCGATACGGTCAATGAATGTAGGAAAAGTCGTTACAGGATTTCCCAGAGGACCTAAAGTACTCGTAGCTTCTGGTCTATAGCTTACATAATGCGCTCCTAAGCCCAAATAAGGGGCGATTTTTTTCCCTCCTGTTTGAAAATCCCTTATGCTCCATGGAAACCATTCTAGATGCGCTCCAGCTTCAAAGACATTTGCCTTTCCTTGCATGGATCTTAATTGTAAACCTCCTAAAGATGGTTTTTCAGCTTCAGGACCTAAGTGATTTAAAGTAGTGACATGATAAGAAATTTCACTTCTTATTTTAAAGTGATCATTCCAGTAAGTGTCTGCAGAGTAACAATCACAATCTGCTCGGTAAGCAAAGTTGATATAATGAACTAAACCTACTCCTATTCCCACGTTACCAGAATTTGTATCCCAGTCGTAACGTTCTCCATAATCACTTTGAAAAGCTACTGGACCTGTTATAAAACCTAATTCATGTGAGAAACCTAATTGAGCATTACTGAGGTTACTAGAAGCTAGCACTACAAGCAATATACTAATATATCTAAATGGATGCGTCATCAATATTAATCTAAGTGATTGCAACAAATATAACAAAATGTAATCCATACAACTATAATAATTATTTGATAATAAAATCAGTAATAGATGTACAGCATATTAATACCTTAAAATGTTGTTTAACAATTAGGTGGTAAGGCATAAAAAAATGGTAAAAAAAAAGAACCCTAACGCGATAATATTATATTTGCAACTTTAACGAAAACGTTTTCTTAAAGAAACAAATTACAGATAATGGAAAAAAACATCCAAAGTTTTATCGATTTGATAAAAAAGAAAAACCCTAATGAACCAGAATTCATTCAGGCAGTGGAAGAAGTAGCTGAAGCCGTTATACCTTTCATTGAAGAGAATAAAAAATATCAGTCTGACAAGCTTTTAGAAAGAATGGCAGAGCCAGAACGTGTAACAATGTTCCGAGTGCCATGGACAGATGATAATAATGAAGTTCATGTAAATAGAGGTTATCGTATTCAAATGAATAGTGCTATAGGTCCTTACAAAGGTGGCTTGAGATTTCATCCATCTGTAAACCTTAGTATCCTGAAGTTTCTTGCTTTTGAACAAGTTTTCAAAAACAGTCTAACTACATTACCTATGGGTGGTGGAAAAGGAGGATCTGATTTTGACCCAAAAGGGAAGTCAGATCGTGAAGTGATGCGTTTTTGTCAATCCTTTATGGTAGAATTACAACGTGTAATCGGAGCAGATACTGACGTGCCAGCTGGAGATATAGGAGTAGGAGGACGTGAAATAGGTTATCTATTCGGTTACTATAAAAAACTGAGAAATGAATTTACTGGTATTTTAACTGGTAAAGGTCGTTCTTACGGTGGTTCTTTAATCCGTCCAGAAGCAACAGGTTATGGAAACGTATACTTTGCTCAAAACATGTTAAAGACTAGAGGCGAGGAGATCAAAGGAAAAACTACAGTTATTTCTGGATCTGGAAATGTAGCTCAATATGCGGCCGAAAAGATTCTTCAATTAGGTGGTAAAGTAGTTACTATGTCAGATTCTGGCGGTTACATCTATGATGAAGAAGGAATCGATGCAGATAAACTTGCTTTTATCATGGATCTTAAAAACAATAGAAGAGGTCGTATTTCTGAGTACGTAGATCAATATTCTAATGCAACTTATCATGACGGTGAGCGTCCATGGTCTGTAAAATGTGATATCGCATTACCATGTGCTACTCAAAATGAATTGAACGGTGAGGAGGCAAAAACTCTTGTTTCAAACGGTTGTATTTGTGTAGGTGAAGGAGCAAACATGCCATGTACTCCAGAGGCAATAGAGCACTTTTTAGATAATAAGATCTTATTCTCTCCAGGAAAAGCCTCTAACGCTGGTGGTGTTGCAACTTCTGGTTTAGAAATGTCTCAAAATTCTATGCGTTACAGCTGGACTGCCGAAGAAGTGGATAGTAAGCTTCATAGTATTATGAACGATATTCACGAAGCATGTGTAGAATATGGAAAAGATGAAGATGGCTTTGTAGACTACGTGAAAGGAGCAAACATTGCAGGTTTTGTAAAAGTTGCAGACGCTATGCTGGCACAAGGAATTGTGTAGATCATAAATAATTATTTTTATTCCGCTTTCGCGAAAGCGGAAACCCAACAAACTAAAACCTCTGTAAAAGCTACAGAGGTTTTTTAATGGTTTAAATTAAGTTTATTTTTGCTTCTACTTATCATATATTAATGATGAGTACGTTCTATCGATATGAAAAAAGTAGTATTCTTTATTTTTTTAGCTTTTAATATAACTAGTGCGCAAGATTTTACTGATTCTTGGGAAGGGTTATTCTCGTTTACTACAATAGTAGATATTGATGAGTCTGCTACTGCAGTTTATGCAGCTAGTGAAAATGCAGTTTTTGTTTACGACTTAAGCTCTCGCACATTTACTACATTGACTACAGTAAATGGGCTGAGCGGTGACGAGATAAGCCAGATTCATTATAGTGAAGATAAATCATTGCTGGTAATAGGTTATGAAAACGGACTGCTACAAATAGTCGACCAAAATGGAGATGTTACCGATGTAGTCGCCATCAAAGACAAACAAGTAATTCCACCAGATAATAAGAAAGTAAATGAATTCTTAGAGAGTGGTGACCTGATTTATATTGCGACAGATTTTGGTATTGCTATTTATAATCTAGAAAGACTTGAGTTTGATGACACCTATTTTATAGGAAATAATGGAGAACAAGTTCCTGTTTCTTCTCTAGAAATATTTAATGGCTTCTTATACGCTGCGACACTTGATGCTTCTAATAATTTAAGAAGAGCACCCATTGCAGACCCATTTCTGATTGATTTTATGAATTGGCAACAAGTTAATCCAGATGTTTGGGATGAAGTAATAGCTTTTGATGCTGGGCTATTTGCTGTAACAGTAGGAGGATTTCTTGCCGAGTTTAATGGTACTACGTTTGCAAATAATATTACTCAATTTCCATCACGAGTACTGGACGCTTCTGCGACAAATGATTTTTTAGTCTTTACACTCAACAATCAGATTATCATTTATGACACTTCTTTGAGTCAGTTTTTAACTTTAATTAATGTCAATGGAGAATCATTTGAGTTTACACAAGCAATAGTAGTAGGTGATGACCTTTTTATAGGAACAGAAGTAAATGGAATGATACGAGTGAACCTACTTAATCAAACCGACTTTGAATTTATAGTAGCAGATGGTCCTTCTAGAAACGCTGCTTTTTCTATCCAGACGTTGCCCGAAGAATTGTGGGTTACTTATGGTTCTCACGATATTTTCTATACACCTGATAATGCCGCGTTAGGAATAAGTCATTTTGTTGAAGGAGGATGGATCAATTACACTAATGATGATATTGATGGATTGCTAAGTGTTCCAACCATAACTATAAATCCGGAAAACCCTACAGACTTAGTAGTTCATTCTATGAATAATGGATTGTTAGACTTTATTGATGGTGTGGCTAGCACTCGATATGGCATAAATAATAGTTCGCTTACTAGTATTTTGCCACCATCTACTTTTTTTGTTAGAATACCAGATGGAGAATACGATTCTCAAGGAAATTTATGGGTGATACAGCAGCAAGTAGACTTTGCTTTGAGTAGAAGAAACCCATCTGGAAACTGGACAGCATTTGATGTGGGTTCTGTGTTTGAAGAAGTTCCAAGTGGCTCAAGTACTACTAAGTTGGTTATTACAAACGACGATAAAATAATTTTTGGTTCTACAGATGGTGGACTTATAGGTTATGATCCAACTCTTGACCAATTTACTAGACTGACCGATGAGGTTTCAGAAGGTAATCTTATTAACCCTTATGTAAGTGCTTTGAGAATAGATCAGCGCAACCAGTTATGGATTGGTTCTAATTTAGGTTTAAGAGTATTATTTAACGTAAACAGTTTATTTTCTGATGAGATCCAAGATGCTCGTTCTATCATTATAGAAGACACTAATGGTATTCCTAGAGAATTGCTACAAGATGAGGCGGTACTTGATATAGAAATAGATGGAAATAATAATAAATGGGTTGCTACTGCAAGCTCTGGAGCTTTCTTGTTTTCACCTTCGGGAAGAGAGACTTTATTTCAGTTTACAACAGATAATTCACCATTACCTACTAATTCTGTAAATGATATTGCCATTGATGAAGAAACAGGAAAAGTTTATTTTGCCACAAACAAAGGTATAGTTGCATTTCAAGGAGAACGATCTAGCAAACCTCAAGAAAACCTTGAAAGTATAAGAGTTTTTCCTAATCCAGTACGACCAGGTTTTGATGGTAACGTCACAATAGATGGTTTAACAGAGCGAGCAAGAGTTAAAATTACCGATATAGAAGGAAACCTAGTTTATGAAGCCGTTTCCCAAGGAGGAAGTATTCCCTGGGATACTAGAAGCTTTTCTGGAAACAAAGTAGCTTCTGGCGTTTATCTGTTATTTATTTCGACGAGTGATAATATAGAAACAACTGTTTCTAAAGTGATGATCGTAAGGTAAATGCTTGTAAAGACGCCAGCAATAGTACTGTCCACTTTAAAGTATAGTGAGGCAGATCTCATCGCAAGATTATATACTAAAGAATTAGGAACCCAATCCTTTATTCTAAAAGGAATTCGTAAAACTCGAAAAGGTAAACTACGTATTTCGTTTTTTCAACCACTCACGCAATTGGTAATAGAAACCAATTATAAAGGAAAAGGATCACTTGAATATATAAAAGAAGCACAAGTAATTCATCCTTACGTTTATATACACACCAGTATTGTGAAGAGCAGTATCACAATGTTTTTTTCTGAAGTATTATCTCAAATACTTACCGAACAGCAACCAGACGAAGAGTTGTTTGAATATTTATCTTCAGTTTTTCAGTATCTGGATCAAGCCGAAGAAGTAGCTAATTTTTCTATTAAGATGTTGATTGATATGTCCATGTTTTTAGGTTTTCAACCTGATACATCGACCATGGAAAAACCTTATTTCAATTTACTCAATGGAAATTTTGATGACAACGGTTTGCAGCCACATCATTTGTCGATAACTGAAAGCAATTTGCTAAAACAGTTCCTAGGCACAGATTTTGATCAAATAAATCAAATAAAGATGCATCGAGAAGAGCGTAATGCCCTATTAAATTTGGTCATTGACTATTTTCAGATACATTTGCAAATCTTTAAAAAACCTCATTCGTTATCCATATTAAAGCAACTTTTCGACAAGTGAAATTAGTATTATTATTCTGTGTATTCTTAAGTTTTTTTGCAAACTCACAAACGGTTACCGTGTTGAATGAGGTGACAAAAGAGCCTTTGCCATCTGTTGCGGTATATAATAAAGATAAAAGTGTAAGTACCATCACTGATTTTGATGGAGTTGCTGATTTAAAAAAGTTTTCAAAAGGTGATCGCATTTATTTTCAAAGCATGGCATTTGAAACTTTTGCAATTAATAAAAGTGAGATCAAGAAAGTAGGGCAAGAAATCTTAATGAAACCAAGATCTGAAGAGATCAACCCTATTGTGATTTCGGCATCAAAATTTGAACAACGCAAGCAAGATATCCCGCAAAAGATAATATCACAAAGCGCCAAGGATGTTACAACAAATAATCCTCAAACCAGTGCAGACCTTTTGCAACAGTCTGGTCAGGTATATGTGCAAAAATCCCAACAAGGTGGTGGAAGTCCTTTAATAAGAGGTTTTTCAACTAATAGGCTATTAATTACAGTTGATGGCGTACGTATGAATAACGCCATTTTCAGAGGAGGGAATTTGCAAAACGTAATTTCTATAGATCCGTTGAGCATCTCTAGGACCGAAGTAATTTTAGGTCCAGGAAGTGTGGTTTATGGTAGCGATGCCATAGGTGGAGTGATGAATTTTTATACTAAAAAACCACAATTAGCTCAAGACTCTCTTGCCTTTACAGGTAATGCATTGATCAGGTATGCAACTGCAAACGATGAGAACACAGCACATCTCGATTTCAATTACGGGACATCTAAATTTGCCGCTGCAACCAGTATAACGATCAACTCATTTGGAGATTTAGTTATGGGATCTCATGGGCCTGAGGAATATCTACGCAATCAATATGTTGCTAGAATTAACGGTCGAGATGAGGTAATCAATAATCAGAATCCTGAAAGGCAAGTTTCAACTGGTTTTGACCAGATCAACCTACTTCAAAAGTTCAAATACCGACCTAATCAAAAGTGGGACTTTGATCTAGGTATCATTTATACTGCTACAAGCGATTTTGATAGATACGATATTTTAACTCGCTTGGATGATGATGGAAACCCTCGTAATGCAGAATGGTATTATGGACCACAAACATGGCTCATGGGAACGGCCAAAGCAACACACCGCGGTAATGGTAAATGGTACGATAAAATGATTATCTCTCAAGCTTTTCAGCAATTTGAAGAAAGTCGTAATGACAGATCATTTAGGGAACCGGAGCTTTTTCAAAATAAAGAGCAAGTAGATGTTTTTACTACCTCAGTAGACTTTGAAAGACGCAACAGAGAGAACAATGTCCTATTTTACGGTGCAGAGTTTTTTCATAATAGAGTTAATTCTGTAGGAAGCGTGTTTGATATAGAAACCGAGCAAAGAGCGCCAGCTCCTAGCAGGTATCCAGACAATTCCTCATGGCGATCTCTAGCTGCCTATGCAAATTACCAGTGGCGAGTAGACCCAAAATTAGTAATTCAATCTGGATTGCGTTACAATCATATATGGCTTGATGCACAATTTGACGATCAGTTTTATGACTTTCCATTTACAGATGCAAATTTGAGTACAGGAGCTTTAACTGGAGCTTTAGGAGCTACCTATTTGCCAGATGAGACTTGGGAACTTAGAGCAAACTTCAGCACCGCATTTAGAGCACCTAACATTGACGATAAAGGGAAATTATTTGATCCTAATCCAGGAACTGTTATTGTTCCTAATCCTAATCTCGAGTCTGAGTACTCTTATAATAGTGAGCTAGGCGTGAAAAAACGCATCGGCGACCGTTTCACCATAGACGTTGCGGGATATTACACTTATTTGAAAGATGCACTTGTCCCACGAGACTTTCAGCTTAATGGTCAAGACATGATTGTTTATCAAGGTGAGTTGAGTCAGGTGCAAGCCATTCAAAATGCCGAAACTGCTACCGTTTATGGCCTTGAAATAGGTGCGCAATACGAGTTTAACGACCAGTTTAGAATTTATGGTCACTACAACTGGCTCAATGGGGAACAAGAAGAAATGGATGGCTCTACCGTTCCAGTGCGTCACGTATCGCCTAATTTTGGAGATTTACATGCGGTATTTAAAAATGACAAATGGAATTTTGATGCGTTTTTAGTGTTTAATGGGCAATTTGATTTTGAAGATTTAGCTCCTAGCCAGCAGTCCAGACCATATTTATTTGCTCAAGATGAGAACGGCAATCCTTATTCACCGCGATGGTACACTTTCAACTTTAGGTCCAATTATAAAATCAACGATACACTCACCGCAGTTGCAATTGTAGAAAATATTACGGACCAGCGATACAGGACGTATTCTTCTGGAATAGCAGCAGCTGGACGTAATTTAATACTGTCATTGCAATATGCTTTTTAACGTTCTCGCTTTCGCGAAAGCGGTATTAAAACAAACCTCTCCACTCAAAACAGCCTAATTTAATTAAACAAACATCCTGCAAGTTGGCTTTAGAAATAAAACTCCAAGATCAAACCTTTCAATTGCACAGCAGTGGCGCGTGTTATTGGTTGGAGCAAGATGTGGTGCTTCTGGCCGATGTGCATCTGGGCAAAAGCGCTCATTTTAGGAGGCATGGAATGGCAGTACCATCACAGGCTGATGATCAAGAATTTGACAAGCTTAATCAGGTAATTGAAGAGTTTCAACCTTCCCGATTATGGTTTTTGGGCGACTTATTTCATTCTTATAAAAATGCAGAGTGGCACTTTTTTGAACAATGGTTGCGGTCTCAAGAAATAGAAATCGCACTTGTTATGGGAAATCATGATGTGATTTCTAGAGATTCCTTTGAACGATTAGGAATGAAAACCTATGACGCACTGCAAATGGGGAATTTATTTTTAACGCATCACCCAGAAGAGGTAGATGGAAAATTTAATATTGCTGGGCACGTTCATCCATCAGTAAAGTTGAAAGGTGCAGGTAGACAAAAAGTTAAGCTTTCTTGTTTCTTTTGTACAGAATATGGAATGATTCTGCCAGCATTTGGTGATTTTACTGGTACTTATTCCCTACAACCTAAAAAGGGAAATAGGATCTTTGTCATTGCAGATGATGAGGTCGTGGAGCTGAAATAAGCTCAGATACTTCATTCTTAATGATACAAAAATTGTCGTTAAATGAAATCTAATTATGTAGATTTAAAAGTGATACATTTATATTTGATCTATGTCTAAAAAAACTACCTCCATATTAAATTTAGTAAGTGTTATTATTCTTATCGCTTGGAATGGGTATGCCAACACTGGAAATTATAATGGTAAAAGTGTAGGTGAACTAAGTGCAGAATATGATAATTTATTCACGCCAGCCTCTTATGCATTTTCAATCTGGGGAATTATCTTTTTAATGTTAACTGTTTTTGGAATTTACGGCGTTTATGTAGCGTTTTCTAAAAAGCATCAAGAGGCAAAAAAGGATTATAGATCTGATTTTTTACTTACTACTAGTCCATGGTTTCTCGCTGCAAATATTTTTTGTGGTTTATGGGTTGCTTTATGGCTGGATGAGAATATTGCGGCATCGGTAGTCATGATGTTCGGGATTTTATTTTGCCTGTTGATATGTGTTAGACAGTTGGATATGGAAATTTGGGATGCACCGTTTCCTATAATTGCTTTTGTATGGTGGCCATTATGTTTGTACTCTGGATGGATAAGTGTTGCTACTATCGCAAATGTAGCCGCATGGCTTAATGGGACTTATGAGATAGCTGTAGAGACACAAGTTACTATTACTATAGTTATGATTACAGTAGCCTTTATTATCAATTCTTTAATGATATGGATGCGTAATATGCGAGAATTTGCGTTAGTTGGAGTATGGGCTCTGGTTGCTATTTATGTTCGATTTCAATCTTCTGTAGATATGATAGATGTTTCCTCAAGTTCATTAATAAGCTATACGGCGTTAGGTCTAGCAATCGCACTATTTATTCAAACTGGTATTCATGGATATAGAAACGTAAAAACTAATCCTGGTAAAAAGTTCATGGAATGGCGTGAATCAAAATGATTAAGTAGCTTGCTTTCATTACATACTCCTTAAATCATTACCCCAACTAGGATAATTAAATATAGTTTTTCTCAACTCTTTAAAAGTCATTCCTGCTTTCATGGCGATGGCAAACATATTAATTTGTTCGCTTGCTTCTGGACCAGCAATATGAGCTCCTAGAATTAAACCAGTTTTCTTATCAGTAATGATTTTATAAGCATAAAAAGAGGCGTTAATTCTTTGATTATTAAACCATTCACTGGCGTCTTTTTCAATTATTTCAAACTCTTTATGAAGTTCTTTTGCTTGAGCCTCTGTTAATCCTATACCTGAACATTGAGGTATGGTAAAAGCTGTACTTGGTATTGCTGGTATGTCTAGCTTGGTTTTCTCGCCCAATATATTTTTTGCAACGATGCTAGCTTCTATACCGCTTAAAGGTGTAAGCGGTAAATTCTTGCTGGATACATCACCGCAAGCATAAATATGAGGTTGTGTCGTGCTCTGTAAATATTCATTTACGACTACACCTCTTTTGTCGGTAAGAACACTTGCTTTCTCTAAGTTTAATGCTTCAATAGATGGCACTCGTCCTGCGGTATTAAAAACGCAATCTGTAGTAATTTGGTGCATTCCATCTTCTTTAGAATAATTAACTATAAATCTGCCTTCTTTTTCTTCTACACTAGATGCTTGAGCGTTTTTAATGATTTGAATCCCTAATTCTTTTGATGCTTTTTCTATAAAGTTTGCAGTAAATTCTTCAAATGGTCCTAAAACTTGATCTCCTTTTTCTATCAATGTTACTTTTGAACCAGCTCTTGCAAGCATTTGACCGAATTCCATCCCTATATAACCAGCACCTACAAAAACTACTTTCTCTGGTACATCTTTAAGAGTAAAGAAATCGTCTGAAGTAAGCATGAATTCTTCTCCAGGAATTCCCAGTGATAATGTTTGCATTCCAGTTGCAATCACAAAATGACTCGCTTGATATTTTTCACCTTCTAAGAGTACCGTGTTGGAATCAAGAAAGGTTGCCTCGCCATGAAGGCAAGTAATGCCGTTACTTTTTAGGTTATTTTCAGTGTTATCTGGTATATCACTTGTGTATCTTCCAGCATAATTAAGAGCAGCTCTCCAATCCAGTTCTACACTTCCAGAAATACCATCATTTTTCATGTTTTGAGCATGATCAAATGCTTCAACAGAAGATAAAATTAGCTTTTTAGGATCGCAACCACGTTGTGAGCAAGTACCGCCATATTCTCTGTTATCGATTATCGCAACGCTCTTACCAGCGTCTTTACAAGTATTTGCCACTAATTTGCCAGCCGTTCCAGTACCAAAAATAAAAACATCAAATTTCTTCATGACCTAAAGGTACTCGCTATAATTTTTCACTACTATTAAAGAATTCTCAATATTCTTGGTATGCCTTCTTCAGGACGTATCTTTGTGAAGATATTATGAGTTTTACTACTATTCTGAATAAATTTTCACAAGCTACACAAACGCAAAGCTTGCGAGAAGCTGTGTCCCCATCTCAAGGATCGACTACAGTTCAAGGACTTAACGGAAGTTCTATTTCCATAGTTTTAACAGCTGTTTTTAAAGATGCTGATAAGCCTTTCATGCTTATTTGTAATGATAAGGAAGAGGCCGCTTTTTATCTCAACGACTTAGAAAAAATGATAGGCGAGGAGAAAGTCCTCTTCTATCCAGGCAGTTACCGACGTCCTTATCAAATTGAAGAGACTGATAATGCAAACGTATTGCTGCGTGCTGAGGTTTTGAACCGCATCAACTCACGCAAGAAACCTGCGGTTATTGTTACCTATCCAGACGCTCTTTTTGAAAAAGTAGTAACGCGTAAAGAATTAGAAAAAAACACTCTTAAAATAAGGGTAGGCGATCAAATATCAATCGAGTTTGCAAATGAGGTGCTGTTTGAGTACAAATTTAAACGTGTTGATTTTGTAACTGAGCCAGGGGAATTTTCGTTGCGAGGTGGAATTTTAGACGTATTTTCCTTTTCAAATGATGAACCATATCGCATTGAATTTTTTGGAAATGAGATTGATTCCATACGTGTTTTTGATGTAGAAACTCAACTTTCAAAAGAACAGACGAAGAAAATTTCCATCATTCCAAATGTAGAAAACAAACAGTCTGATGAGGTACGAGAGAGCTTTTTAAAATACCTATCAAGCAAGACAGTGATCTTCTCGATGAATGTAGATTTATTATATGGTCGTGTGGATTCGCTTTTCGCGAAAGCGGAACAAGCATACAACCAGCTGCAAGGAGAAATACGCCAGTTAACGCCACAGGAGATATTTAGTGATAGTGCCTTGATCAAATCACAACTCAAAGAATACAACCACTTAGAATTCACAACGGCCAGCGGAATGATTGTTTATAAAACAGCACCGCAGCCATCTTTTAACAAACAGTTTGATTTACTGATTGAGAATTTAAAGGAAAACGAAGAAAGGGGTTATAAAAACTTGCTCTTTTGTAGTAGTGACCAGCAAGCAAAACGTTTTCACGATATCTTTGATGATATGAAGGCAAACGTGCAATACGATACGGTTGTCATGCCTTTATATCGAGGCTTCATAAGTCATGATTTAAAAGTAGTTTGTTATACCGATCATCAAATTTTTGACCGTTACCATAAGTTCAAATTAAAGAATGGTTATGCCAAAAAGCAGGCCATTACCTTAAAGGAACTGAATACCCTAGAAATAGGCGATTATGTTACACATATCGATCATGGAATAGGGAAATTCGGTGGGCTTCAAAAAATTGATGTCAACGGTAAAAAGCAAGAAGCAATTAAATTGATTTACGGTGAGCGTGATATTCTTTATGTTTCTATTCACTCGTTGCATAAGATTACTCGTTACAGCAGTAAAGATGGTAAAGCGCCTAAGGTTTATAAATTAGGTAGTCCAGCATGGAAAAAGCTCAAGGCAAAAACAAAGACTAAAGTCAAGCAAATCGCCTTTGACTTAATAAAATTATATGCAAAACGTCGTGCACAAAAAGGTTTTCAGTACGCTCCAGATGGGTATTTACAAAATGAGTTAGAGGCCAGTTTTATCTATGAAGACACTCCAGATCAAAGCACTGCGACTGAAGATGTAAAAAAGGATATGGAAAGCGATCGTCCTATGGATCGATTGGTTTGTGGTGACGTAGGATTTGGAAAAACTGAGGTAGCCATACGTGCCGCTTTTAAAGCAGCTGTGAATGGTAAGCAAGTCGCGGTTCTAGTTCCTACGACCATTCTAGCCTTTCAACACGCTAAGACTTTTAGAGAACGCCTTGCAGACCTTCCCGTGAAAGTGGATTACTTAAACCGATTTAGAACTGCAAAAGAACGAAAAGGGGTTCTTGCAGGACTAGAAGATGGTTCTATTGATATTGTGATAGGGACACATCAACTCGTTAGTAAATCCATCGTATTTAAAGATCTCGGATTACTTATTATTGATGAAGAACAAAAATTTGGCGTAGCAGTAAAGGACAAACTCAAAACACTTAAGGAAAATATAGATACACTTACACTTACGGCAACTCCTATACCTCGAACCTTGCAGTTTTCTCTCATGGCAGCACGAGATTTAAGTGTGATAAAAACGCCGCCACCTAATAGGCATCCGGTAGAGACTAAGGTAGTGCGTTTTAGTGAAGAAACCATACGTGATGCAGTCAGTTATGAAATCTCTCGCGGTGGTCAAGTATTCTTTGTCCACAATCGTATTGAAAATATTAAAGAAGTTGCTGGGATGATACAACGATCTGTTCCAGATGCAAAAATAGGTATCGGTCATGGGCAGTTAGACGGTAAAAAGTTGGAGGATTTAATGCTTGCTTTTATCAATGGAGAGTTTGATGTTTTAGTATCAACGACTATAATTGAAAGTGGTCTCGATGTACCTAATGCAAATACTATTTTTATCAATAATGCAAACAACTTCGGCTTATCAGATTTACACCAGATGCGTGGTAGAGTAGGACGTAGTAACAAAAAAGCATTTTGCTATTTCATCACGCCACCTTATGAAGTGATGACTGAAGATGCTCGCAAGCGTATTCAAGCTTTAGAAATGTTCTCAGAATTAGGTAGTGGTTTTAATATTGCTATGAAGGATCTGGAGATACGCGGTTCTGGAGATATTTTAGGAGGAGAACAAAGTGGTTTTATAAACGAAATAGGTTTTGATACCTATCAAAAGATCTTAAGTGAAGCAATTACGGAGCTTAAAGAAAACGAATTTGCAGACCTGTATGAAACTAATGAAAAAGAAAAGAAACATGTTACAGAGGTAACCATAGATTCTGATTTTGAATTGTTATTTCCAGACGATTATATCAATTCCATTACAGAGCGACTGGCTCTTTATGCCAAACTCAATGAAGTAGAAGATGAGAAAGGACTTGAAGTCTATAGAAATGAGTTAATAGATCGCTTTGGCGAGTTGCCAGAAGAGGCAGAGCAATTACTTACCAGTGTAAAAATTAAATGGATTGCGACTCGATTAGGTTTGGAGAAAATTGTCATGAAGCAAGGTAAGTTTATAGGGTATTTTGTTTCAGATCAACAAAGTGGTTTTTACCAGAGCGAGTCTTTTGGAAAGGTTTTAAAAGCGGTTCAAAATAATCCGAAGATTTTGCGCATGAAAGAAAAGCAAACTCGTTCAGGTCTACGTTTGCTTCTCACGGTAGAAAACGTGCGTAATGTAGATCGTGTGTATCAAATTTTAAACGCCATTATGCCAGCTGCACAAGAGGTAAGTTAGTAAGTAATACAGTTTATTTATATTATGATTTACGGTACAATTCTCGCTTTCGCGAAAGCGAGAACAACATCATCTCTTTATTACTTTATGAGCTGAGATCACTCTGCTAGCAGCATCCTTTAAATGAATAAAATACAAACCATCTGAAAGATCTTCGAGATTTAATCTAGTGGAACGAATTGATAATTCAATTGATTTTAATAGCTGCCCATTCAGATCAAATATTTCTGCCTTTTGAGCAACAGTATCGCTTGATTCAATGATTACAAAATTAGAAGTAGGATTGGGATAGATCGATACGAGTTCTTTTTGATTTGAATTTTCAGGATTACTTAGCACAGTACTTATATCTAGCGTATAAATGTCTGTGCGGTCTTGAAAATTATAGATCATATCTTCGGTAATAAAAAACTTGGTACCAACATTTGTGACAGGATCTAGGATCAATTGCCAGTTATTACCACCGTCTAAGGTTTGATAAACATCTCCATTACTGTTCATCCCAATACTTAATGTGGAAGTGAAGAAGCGGTAGCTGAGTATAACTCCTGGAAAGTTGTGAAATTGAAACGTAAGGCCGCCATCGGTTGTCACTTGCTGTCCTATGTAGAATGTATTAGCATCTATGAACTCGATGCCTTCAAAATTTCCGCCAGTATAATTTATGGGTGTCCAGGTGGTTCCTCCATCTAGGGTTTTAAAAGCTTGGTTACTTGTGTTAGTAGCGACGCCTACATTGTCATCTAGAAATTTAATAAACTCTGTGTTTCCAGTTGTGGTATCATGAGTCCAGCCGGTTCCAGTTTGAAAACGATAAATCCCATCGCTTGCAAAAAAGTTACCTCCTACCACAAAAAAGTCATCTCTTGACTTCAGCCAGACGTCTTTGGCAATAAATTGCTGTGTAATATTAGGTCCAGTTATATTTATCCAAGTATCCCCAAAATCATCAGAATAGCTCACACGATTGATATTAAAGTTAGTGGTGAGTGCTTCACCATTTTCTTTGAGCTGCACTGCATAATAACCACCACTTACGGTTTTGCGTTCCCAAGATACTCCAGCATTTGTAGTACGGTACATAACATCTCTAAATACAGCACTACCATTGTTTCCTATTCCCACGATAAGCCCAGTATTGCTGTTTGCAAAAGAAGCTTGTTCTAGATCGCTCATAGTAAAGTCTTCTAAGTGACTGTTCCATGTGGTACCATTATCAGTAGATTGAAGAACGATTTCTTCACTTCCTATATATAAAATAGAAGGAGTTCCTGCGATACTATACAAATCATCTCTTCCTAGATCTTGTAGACTCCATGTTAGTCCTAGATCGGTACTATTTAAAACTATTCCGTCATTTCCTACTATGTAATATTGGTTATTGATATAATCTACATCATTAAGACGTTCTGCTGTTCCACTGGTGGCAGAATTCCATGTAAGACCGGCATCATTAGTATAAAAAATAAATCCTCCAGAGGCTATTAATAAACCATCAGTAGCACTAGAAAAAGTGATTTTGTTTAACGGCCAGAAATCTTGAATGGGTAGAATAATTGGATTCCAAGTGATTCCTCCATCTGTAGTACTTAAAAAGGTACGGTCATCACCACATGCAAAACCGGTGTTACTGTCTAAGAAGTAGACGTCGTTTATATTTTCTGTAGTGCCGCTTACTTGTTGTGTCCAATTGGCGCCACCATCTGTAGTTTTCCAAATCTCTCCATTACCACCAGATACAAAACCTTCTAATTCATTAAGAAAAAATATACTGGTTAGTCTAAACGAAAGAACTGGAAACTGTTGTGATGTAAGAAATTTATCGGTCGATTTAATAACTCGATTACTTGCTACTATATAAGCGAGATTGTCATTTAAGACTTGCATATCAAATCCTTGACCGTTTCCTTCTAGTCTATAACTTGCACCGTTGTTTTCACTAACGTACATTCTGTTGAGGAGATTACTTTTATCAAATAGAAAAATGCTGCCATCTGGCGAGATGTCTATTTCGGTAATATCAGAGATATTTTTTATAGGAGTTCTATAAATCCAATCTTGAGCTTGGACAGCAGAGGTAGCAATCAGGAAAGCAATAACTAATAATAGAGGTTCCCTTTTCATAGCGTTTATTTTGTTCAAATATAGTTAGTTAGTCCGTAGAAATAAAAAACCACTGTTACAACCTTCAGGATGCAATAGCGGTTTATTTTATTTGTTTATTTACGCTTTCGCGAAAGCGAGATCGTTAAAATCCTATAACCATTGTTTCCAAGGCACTCTTGATAACACTAGTATAAATGCAAGTGTATAAAAAATGGCTAGCATCTTGAATTTGCCATTGCTTACTATTTTCTTTTTGTGTTTAGAATAACCTACTGTTAATAATGCCACAGCGATAATCATGGTTAGTGGATGTTCTAATGCAAGTAAACGGATGCCTCTAGATTCTGGTGTCATTAATCCTCCAAAATCTTCTAAAAGCATAGAAAAATAGGGTCCTACAAACCATAGTGCTAAACCTAATAACAATTGAATATGAGTTACGATCAAACCTACTAAGGCAAGACTAAAATCTTTGTTACCAAATTCTTTTTTACCGAAAAAGCCGATGAGTGCATTTACAGTGGCAACAAGTAAGACTAATAATAGTAGGTAGGCCCAACCAGAGTGAGCAGATTTAAGGATGGAATACATATAAAAAATATTTGATTCAAAAATAATCCAAAAACAAAGAACCCTACTCGTTTTGAGTAGGGTTCTTGAAAAAAATATTGATTTGAAGTCCTTTCCTATGGAAAGGATTTAGGATAGGCTTTTAGTTAAAGATATACCTAAGACCTAGTTGCATTTGCCATCTTGAAGAACGAGTACCTGCGTCATCAATAATTTCAAGGTCTTGAGCAAAATTAGGATTAAAAGAGAATTCTGGGTCTACTCCGTTTCTTTCAACTTCAACTATTCCTACGTTACCAGGTATGAAACTTTGCTCACCCCAATCTTTATTTAAGAAATTAAAGAAATTGAAGATATCAAGAGAGACTTGAAATGTATGCTCTTTATCGTTGATGTTTAAATTGAAATCTTGTAATACTTTTAAGTCTACAATATGATTCCATGGTCCACGATCTCCGTTACGCTCAGCATACTTACCACGACGCTCGCTTAAGTAATCATTACTATCTATATAAGCATCAAGTGCAGCCCATTGCTCAGCAGCAGTAACACCATTATTATCTACTAAGTTGATTTCACTTTGGTCTCTTGGAATATAGAAAAGAGCGTTATCAGATGAATCATCGTTTAATAAATCTCTACCTCTGTAGATATAATTGATGGTTCCACCTTGTTGACCGTTATAGAACAAACCAAACGTAGTTCTTAAGTTTTCATTCCAGTTGATTTCATAAGATGCGTTTGCAGAAATTCTGTGACCAAAAGCAAATTCTGAATTACCGATACCAGCAGTGTTTTTACCATTTACAGTAGCAACATTTCTCCACTGTGAACTGTTTTGAGAAGAAGTTCCTTCAAAAATAGATTTACCTTGTCCGTAAGAGTAAGAAACTTGACCTCCGAAACCATTTTCAAACGGCTTAGAGATACTAAACGTACCATTGTAAGACCATCCTTCATTTGTGTTAGTTCCTAAGATAACTCTAGTATATGTATCATCAATTTCATCACCACGATCATAGAATGGACGACCATCTGCATTGTTTAATGATTCGTTTGCATCTCGTAAATTTAAGTTTTGATAGAAAACGTTATTGATTGTAGAGTTGTACAAGAAGTCTGCACTAACTATCAATCCCCATATATTAGTTTTTTGATCAATACCGATGTTATACTTCATTACTTGTGGTAACTTGAAGTCTGGAGCAAAGATATCAATCTGTCCACCGTTTGCACCACTTCCTGGAGCTGGAGCACCGTTTAATGGCTGGTTGTTAGGGTCTGCAACGAAAGTTTGGCTATCAAAAGCGGCAGTACCACCTACACTTAAACCATTGTTGTTGTAAATTCCACCAGGCCATACTAAAGGTATTCTTGAAGTAAAGATTCCTAATCCACCTCGTATTTGAGTTCTTCTATCACCATTTACGTCCCAGTTAAATCCTGCACGAGGAGAAACGTGTATTTGGCTTTTAATTTTCTTACCTACACGAGCACCTTCAAGGTCTTTCCCTTCTGCTTCTAATAAAGCTACGGTTCTATTGTTGAAGTCATCATTTGCTGCTCCATCTTCAAAGAAAGGAACATCAAAACGAACACCATAAGTTAACTTAAAATTATCAGTAAGATTCCATTGATCTTGTGCGTAAAGACCTAATTGAGAATACTGAAATTCTGCAGCTGCATTTTGAATAGCATCTCCAGAAGTTCCCGCTGGATCAACTAAAGAGTAAGAGTGAAAATAAGAATCTGCAAGCGCGTCGTTAGTTGGGTCGTTATCAAAGTACGTATTGAAGTCTGCTAGAGAGTTGAATGAGTACTGACCGAAGTTTTGTCTTACAAATACGTTTCTTATGTTATAATTTTCAAAGTTACCACCAAAGGTCATGTTATGTGCTCCTTTAGAAACTTCAAAGTTGTTAGTAACTGTAAAGATCTTCTGCTCAAGAATGTTTGCAGTAGAAAACGCCTCAGATCCAAAAGTGATTGATCCATTACCATCATCAATACTAACTCTTGGGAAAGGATTTCCTAATGGACTTCTATCATCTAAAACATCTGTATAACTTACAATTAAATTGTTAGATAAGTTGCTACCATTTGTTGTATTCCACTCTAAGGTAGAGAAGTTAGTAGTAGATGGGAAAAAGATTCCGGCGTTTGCAAAGTTAATGTTACCATTATTACTTTGACTTGGAGAAAGAGACTCACCATTTACATAATTGTGCTTTGCTGTTATGGTGTTCTTATCATCAATGTTGTAATCCAACTTGATAGTAAATTTCTCACTGTTTAATTCAGTAATAGTATTCTCATAACCACCTGGATTGTACCCAAACTGGCTGATTAAATTATCTCTTAAAGTATTGATATCTGCAATGCTGCTATCACCACTATATAATGCTGCATCAAAAGGTCTTGGCTCTTCCTCTCTTTGAATTTCAGCATTTACGAAGAAGAAAAGTTTGTTTTTGATAATCGGCCCACCTACACGAGCACCATAAAGGTTTGCTGTAAAGTCGTCTAGTTTCTCACGATCATCCTCGCGAATTCCTACTGGAGTTTTACCAGCAAGATCTTGATTACGAGTATAGAAATAAGCACTTCCCTTTACCTCGTTAGTACCAGAACGAGTAATTGCGTTAATTGCTCCACCTGTAAAACCAGATTGACGTACGTCAAATGGGGCAACGTTTACTTGAAAAGACTCGATAGCATCGATAGAGATAGGGTTTACTCCTATTTGACCACCATTTGTACCAGAACCTGCAAGACCAAAAACGTCATTGTTTACGGCACCGTCAATAAAGATAGAGTTGTAACGGTTGTTCTGACCACCGATAGAGATCGCGCCACCTTCAGACACTTGTGCCTGAGGTGTCTTTCTTAAGAAATCACCTATACCTCTTGTTACAGAAGGCATTGTGTTGATTTCACGCTGCGAAATGTTAGTGTTTGTTCCAGTCGTCCCAGAATCAAAAATTCCATCTCTCACTGCATTGATTACAATTTCATCAAGTGCGTTAGACTCATCAGTCATCGTGATGCTGATTCTTTCAGACTCACCTAACTGAAGAAAGATGTCGTTTAATACTTCCTCTTTTTTACCTACGTAGGTAATAGTAATGGTATAAGGACCACCTACACGCATATTTGAAATACGGTAATAACCTTCTATGTCAGTAGAAGTGGCATAATTAGTACCAGTAGGACCATGCAGCGCTTGTACGGTTGCTCCTAAAAGTGGTTCTTCGGCATTGTCCATCATTTCCATGATACGACCGTTAATGCTCGAGGTGGTTACCTGAGCACTTACTGCCATGGAACTTATAAAAAGTCCAATCGTAAATAAAAATTTTAATGATCTGTTCATTTCAGAATATGTTTAGTTTGATTTTGCAAAAGTACGCCCTAATCAACCATTCTAATATTAAGCTAACATTAAGAAGTGAAACACTTACTTAGCTTAATAATCTGAAATACAGTTATCTAATTATTTATGGAGTAAAATTTTTGTAAAAGTTGTGTTGTACTTGCATCATGAGCGTCAGATTCTGAGTTTTCTATATCGTTAAGGATGCGATCTGCAAGAATTTTACCCAGTTCTACGCCCCATTGATCATAACTATATATGTTCCAGATAACTCCTTCTACAAATATTTTATGCTCATACATAGCCACTAGTTTTCCTAAACTTCTAGGAGTAAGTTCATCAATTAAAATAGTAGTAGTGGGCTTGTTGCCTGTAAATACTTTGAAAGGAGCTAACTTATTTATCTCTTCTTCTGACTTGCCAGAGCTCTGTAAGTCTTTAATCACTTCATCTTGATTCTTCCCGTTCATCAATGCTTCGGTCTGTGCAAAGAAATTTGCCATGAGCTTGTTATGGTGATCAGGATGGTGGTATTTCGCTTTCGCGAAAGCGATAAAATGAGCAGGAATTAACTTGGTTCCTTGGTGTATCAATTGGAAGAAGGCATGTTGAGAGTTAGTTCCAGGTTCACCCCAAACGATATTTCCAGTTTCATAGTTCACAGGATTGCCATTACGATCTACGCTCTTGCCATTACTTTCCATAATTGCCTGCTGTAAATAAGCTGGAAGTCTATGTAGGTATTGCGTGTACGGAATAACGGCTTCACTCTGTGCTTTATAAAAGTTATTGTACCATATAGTCAATAAACCGAGTTGAACTGGAATATTTTTTTCAAAAGTGGTGTTTTTAAAATGTTCATCCATTTCATGTGCTCCTTCAAGTAGATCTTGGAAATTTTGAGTTCCTATTCCTAATGCGACAGACATACCTACGGTACTCCACAAAGAGAAACGACCACCTACCCAATCAAACATAGGGAAGATATTTTCTTGATCGATTCCAAAATCAACTGCTCTTTGAACATTACTACTTACTGCAATAAAGTGTTGCGCTATTGCATGATCATTTACTTTTTTAGAGAACCAATTTCTTATAGTTGTAGAATTAGTAAGTGTCTCTTGGGTCCCAAATGACTTAGAAACAATCACAAATAAAGTTGTTTCTGGATTTATTTTTTTGATGACTTCTTCGACGTGATCTCCTTCTACATTAGAAACAAAGTGAAGAGTCATTTCATTTTTATAGGCTTGTAGAGCTTCATAGATCATCACTGGTCCTAGATCACTACCACCTATTCCTATATTAACAATGGTATCAAATTTTTGCCCGTTTGCTGCGGTAATTTTACCATCATTTACTGCGTCTACAAAAGCAAACATCTTTTCTTTACTTGCAAGAGCAGCAGTTACCTTTTCTCCTACTTTAGAGCTAGTATCCTGAGTTCTTAATGCAGTATGTAAAACAGCTCTGTTTTCTGTTGCGTTAATTTTTTCACCATTGAAATACGAATGAATAGCAGCATCCAGCTCACATTCTTTTGCAAGATCTATAAGTTTTTGCTGTGTTTCTTTTGTGATAAGGTTCTTAGAAAGGTCTACTAAAAAATCACCTTCGGTAAGCGTAAGTTCTTCAGCGCGATTGGAATTTTGAGAAAATGCTTCTCTCAAGTTTAGGTTTTTGACATCTTTAAAGTGTTCTGTCAAAACATTCCATGCATCGGTTGAGGTAGGATTTATATTTTTCATAGAGTTTCTATTATCTTAAAAGGTAAAAAAGGAGGTTGATTTACAGAACTTCATCTGTTTCTTTGAATGGCAATTGATCTATTTCATCTTTAAGTGGAGCGATAAATTGCATGTAATCATCCATTTTATCTTTAGGCAGTGGATCTGCACTTGGTAAGTTTTGTTTATAGGGATCTACCTGACGGCCATTTACCCAAAATCTATAGCATACATGTGGACCTGTTGCTAAACCTGTACTTCCTACAGTTCCTATGATCTGACCTTGCTTTACTCGTTGTCCTACTTTAACCTTACGCTTAGTCATGTGTAGGTATTGAGTAGAGTAGGTGCCGTTATGTTTGATCTTGACATAATTACCATTTCCACCAGTGTAACCAGATTTTGTAACCACACCATTTGCTGTAGCTACAATAGGCGTACCGTATGCTGCTGCATAATCTGTTCCTTTGTGTGCTTTCCATCGTTTTTGTACGGGATGAAATCTTCTTTTAGTAAATCTAGACGAGATTCTAGAGTAATTCACAGGAGCTTTTAAGAAAAAACTTCTCAAAGTTTTACCGTTCTCATCGTAGTAATCACTTATTTCTGTGATGGAATCTGTTACATAGTCAAAAGCATAAAATGGCGTCTCATCAGTTTCAAATACTGCAGCTTCTATAGACTCAATTCCTGCATATATAGAATCATTTATATAGCGTTCTTTGTAAATCATTTTAAAACGATCTCCTTTTTGAAGTTTAAAGAAATCAATAGACCATCTATAAATATCAGATAATTCGTATATCGCGCTTAATCCTAAACCTTCATCTTCCATTGCTTCAGAAAGTGTGGAGTTGATAATACCGCTTGCCGTTTTTCTTTTAAAAGTAATTGGGTGTTTATCTTTATATGCGGCTAGTGTGTCATTAAAATTTACAACAACATAATCAAGTTTACTTGACTCATAGATAAAAACCTCTGGCGTGCCTATACTATCTTTTCTTTTTAAAATTTTAAATGGTTTACCGGCTTGTATTCTGCGTAAATCATAGATTTCATTCAGTCTTTGTGCAGTTTTGTAGGCACTTTGACCTTCTACAATATGCTGTATGATAAGATCGTTAAACGTGGCACCGCTTTTCACCGTATCTGCAACGATTTCATATTCATTAAGATCAAAGCCATATTTGATCATCGGTTCTACAACTACAGGCTTTTCTGGAACAACAGGCTCCACGGTCTTATCCTCCTTTTTACAGGAAGAAATACTAAGGCTTATTGCTAGTGAAGCAACAATAATTTTTTTGATCATTTATTTTGTATTTAATACATGATTAACCCATTCTTTTCCCCAATCTCCATGTTCTTGATCGCTCCAAAGTGATGGGAAAAATGATATTTTTTGAAAGCTAGGTGGTAAAAACTCTTTCCAGTTAGTTCCTCCTGTGGCTTGAACGGCTTGTCCTTCTTTACGCAAATAGCGATGAGCAGCGCCTGTGTGCATTAATTTCCAGTTGATATTTAAATTTTGATCAAGAGAACGTAGTGCATCTATTAGTTCTGGAGTTTTTTCTTCTTCTGGTAAGGCGATAAAACGCTGATTCAAATTAGTATTCTCTACTTCTTTTGCGATTCTCAAAAATCTAGGAGTATAACGTTTTTCAAATTGTTTTAGTGTCAGTGTCTTTTCTCCAGTGTACATATCTATACCGCCTTTTTTCCAGTAGATATTTTCATAAAGATCTTCGTTGCTGTTTTGATTATCGCTTTCGCGAAAGCGAGACCTAACCGACGGATGCACTAAATTCAAAAGCGAAGTACTATAGAATTCAATCATTCTAAATTGTGCACTTTGAAAACCACTAGCAGGCAGAAGAGACATTCTAAACTTGAGAAACTGTTCTCTTTCCATTCCTTTGATCATAACTTCAAAAGAATTAATCAATACCTGAAAATACCTGTTAATGCGCACGGCTTTTTCATGAAAGAAAGCTCCAGTGAGGTGCTCATTTTCTATAACTTGCTTTTGCTCATGGATGATGAGTTTAAAGTACAATTCCGTAATTTGATGATAACCTATGAAGATCATCTCATCAGGAAACTCAGTAGAAGGAACTTGAAGGCTAAGTAAAGTGTCTAGTCTTATATAATCCCAGTATGTGGTATAAGTGTCGTAGAGCAAGCCATCGAGATAAGAAAGCATGTCTTGTCCAGAATGTTTAAACTTGTCTTCAAGTAACTTAATCCGGTTTGCAATCTCTGGGCTGATTTCTGCTGACATCTGGTTCATTAAAAATGACCTACAAAAGTAACGAACCCTAAGGTTTTTATCAATTCTTTAGGGCATAGTCTTAACGATAAATAACTTTAAAAAAAGGATCTATCTTTTTGAATAGAAAAGAGTCATTCTAGAACTATCGATCAGCTATGATTTTGAAGGAATGTTTGAGTCCTTTAAAAGCATCAAGATCAGCTGTTAGAGATCCTACAGCTAGCTTTGCCTTAATCTTGAGAGGTATCTTGTTCTCATCTTTAGAAATCCATACGGTAAGACTTTCCTCTTCTTCAAATACACGTCCTGACTGTACATAGGGCCTAAATTTTAAAGAAGCCACGTTACCAAACTTAGTTTTAACAACTTCTTCACCGAGGTATTTCAGTTTAAAATCAAAGTTTTCTTTATCAAAAAACATAGGCAATGTAAACTCATCACCCAATTGAAGGCTATCGATGTCTACCATATTTCTTAAGTGGTAGAAGGCACTCATCATATCTTGAGTAGATGGTGCTATTTTAACGGTAGATTTTGTCTTGTGTTTTTTATCGTGTACTAAAGCCGTTCCAGATTCGTGATCAAAATCTATTTGAATATCTTTAGTGTGGCCACCTTCATCTATTTTTCTAACAAAGCGGTAAGGTTTTACCGTTTCACGGTCTATGTAAGTTTCATAATTGTCATCTACCTTAAAAAATAGGTGGAGTAAACCAGTGGATTTTCCAGTTCCTTTTATGTGATAAACTGGTTTTCCTTTAAGTCTGGACTTGTTTACTTTAAGCTCTGCATAACTGGCATTAAAAATACCGTAGTGAATCCTGAATTTAAACCACTCTCCATTTTTAAAAGCAAGTTGGTCTTCAACAGTTTCTTCAGGTGGTTGAACAGGTGTAAATGCTGTTGATACAGTAAATACAGTTATCATTATAAAAATAATCTTTTTCATATCGTATTATAATTGAATAAAGACAAAATGCCCTTCATCATTACCTTTACAAAGTTTATTCCAAAATGATAACTGACTCACTACCATTTTATTATAAAGTACCTCTTAAGGCTTGTTCTCTTTCTATAGCTTCAAATAGAGCTTTAAAATTACCAACTCCAAAGGATTGTGCTCCTTTACGTTGTATCACTTCTATAAACATCGTAGGTCGATCTACTACTGTTTTTGTAAACAGTTGCAGCAAGTAACCTTCTTCATCTCTATCGATTAAAATACCGTGTTTCTTAAGTACTTCTACGTCTTCATCTATTTCACCTACTCGTTCCAGTAAGTCGTCATAGTATTCTTCTGGAACATAAAGAAACTCAACACCTCGGTCTCGCATGGCACTTACGGTTGCAACGATATCATCTGTGGCAACTGCTATATGTTGTACTCCTGGACCGTTGTAAAAATCTAAATACTCTTCGATTTGAGATTTTTTCTTTCCTTCTGCAGGTTCATTTATAGGAAACTTAACTCTTCCATTTCCATTGCTCATTACTTTACTCATAAGAGCTGTGTATTCAGTGGAAATATCATCATCTGCAAAGGAGATGATTTGTGCAAATCCCATGACCTCGCCATAAAATTTACACCAGGTATTCATTTCATCCCAGCCTACATTACCTACCATATGGTCTATGAATTTAAGTCCAACAGGTTCTGGATTGTAATGAGATTCCCATTTTTTAAATCCAGGCAAGAAGATGCCATCGTAATTCTTGCGTTCCACAAACATGTGAACTGTTTCTCCATAGGTGTAAATACCAGATTGTACAACTTCACCATGTTCATCTGATGTTACGGTAGGTTCCATATACGGTTTTGCTCCTCTTTTGGTTGTTTCCTCAAAGGCTTTTCTTGCATCTTCTACCCATAATGCCACCACTTTTACACCATCGCCATGTATATTAATATGTTCGTTAAGTTCGCCACCTTTTTGAAGTGGTGTGGTAAGCACTAATCTTATTTTGCCTTGTTTCAAGACGTATGAAACTCGGTCTTTAAGTCCTGTTTCTAAACCAGCATAGGCTTCTGATTGAAAACCAAAAGCAGTTTTGTAGAAATGTGCGCTTTGCTTTGCGTTACCTACGTAAAGCTCTACATAGTCAGTTCCAAGAAGAGGAAGAAAGTCTTCGGCTTCTTTAAAAAGTTTTTTAAGTGAATATTCTGTGTTCTGTAAATCTTTGAGGTTTTTTATTTCAGCTGCCATAATTTGTTTTTAAATAGGTAATTAAATAATACGATTTTTTTTGAGCTTATTAAAGCTACCACATGGCTCTGCCGTGTGCCGTTAAATCTATTCTTTTTACTACCATTATAATTCTTCCTCTTCCATCTCTTCAAAAACAGGTACAGAATCATTTTCTAATTCTATGCTTTCTGCTTCAGTATCATCGTTGTATTGCCAGTCATCGTCAGAGTATGAATTGTCGTCTTCATAAATTGATTCTTGCTCTTGTTGATTTTTAAAGTCTTCAAAACCTTCAAATTCACCATTCATGATAGAAAGGAAAATACCACCAAAGAACAACGCGATGATTAAAAATATGAGACAAGTCAATCCAGAAAGGGCTACGCTTATAATATTGATTACTTTACCTGCGTTGACACTCTTTACCGTACTTTGACTATATTTTGATGGGTCTTCCTGATAAGTAGCTAAACTTCTATTAGCAATTACTAGTCCTATGATTCCTAGTATTAAGGTAATAATTGATGGAATACCATAGCAAATACACCCCATAAAAAACAGCACTAAAGAAACTATTCCTAAAGTCAATGCGCTAGGGTCTCCAGGTAATTTTTCTCCTTGATAGGGAAATTGATAATTCCCCTGATTTTGATACTGATTCTGTCCAGACCGCTGTTGTCCTTGGTTTTGATAAGGTTGCTGTCCCGAGTTCCCGTAAGGAGGCTTGTTTGAATAATTTGGTGTGTCGTTTTCCAATGCTATAATGTTTTGCGCAAAAATAATTTATTATAACCAGCTTTTGTGATAACTATCATCGGCAATTTCTAATCCTTCTTTAGTTACCATAAGCGGTTTAAAAGTATCTACCATAACAGCTAGTTCTTCTGTTTTTTCCTTACCGATACTTTTTTCTACGGTTCCAGGATGTGGTCCATGTGGTATGCCGGCCGGATGTAAGCTTATGTGTCCTGCATCTATATCATTGCGGCTCATAAAATCTCCATCTACATAGTACAACACCTCATCACTATCAATGTTGCTATGATTATAAGGTGCTGGGATACTATCAGGATGGTAATCATACAGCCTAGGTACAAAACTGCAAACTACAAAGGCATCGGTCTCAAATGTTTGGTGCACTGGCGGCGGTTGATGGATGCGTCCTGTTATAGGTTCAAAATCATGAATAGAAAAAGCATAAGGGAAATTGTATCCATCATAACCTACTACATCAAATGGATGTGAAGCATACACCATTTCAAAAATATCGTCCTGCTTTTTAATTTTGATTATAAACTCACCTTTTTCATCGTGAGTTTCTAGTGTTTCTGGCCGTCGCAAATCACGTTCACAAAATGGAGAATGCTCTAACAGCTGTCCGAACCAGTTTCTGTATCGCTTAGGAGTATAAATAGGTCGTCTACTTTCTACAATAAACATTCTATTATCTTCTGTATCAAAATCTATTTTATAAATGACTCCTCTGGGAATTAATAAGTAATCACCATATTTAAATTCTAAGTTTCCAAGATGTGTTCTTAATGTTCCAGTTCCTTTATGTATAAATAAAAGCTCGTCTGCATCACTATTTTTATAGAAGTAATCTTTAGTTGACTCTTGTGGTGCAGCAAGAATAATGGCGCAATCACTGTTGATTAGGACAGTTTTACGGCTTTCTATATAATCCTTTTCAGGAGCAATTTGAAAACCTCGCAATCTGTAAGATTTGATATGATTTTTTAAGGCTATCTCTGGTTTTACACTATACTGATTCCTTATTTCCTTTACCATCGTAGGTCGGTGAACATGATAGGAGTTAGTTGACATTCCGTCAAATCCTATCGTGCCAAAGAGTTGTTCTGAATACAACGAACCATCTGGTTTTCTAAATTGTGTGTGTCTTTTAGGAGGTATCTTTCCTAATTTGTGGTAAAAAGGCATAGTAACAAGTTAAATCTCTCAAATTTCGTAAATAATTTAGATCCTTCCATGAGGAATAGGAATTATTTACAAGTTATTCTTGTTGAATACGAAAAATTAGAAGAAGCATGTTGTTAATTCCGCTTTCGCGAAAGCGAGATCATCACAAACGTTGTTGCAGGAGTACTTTTCTCATTAGAACCTGAATCCCAGATTGACAAAAACTTGCCCATCATCTTGTTGTGGTGAGAACGTGTATTTAACTTCAATAGGTCCTAAAAAAGTTTCCATTCCATAGCCTATGGCATAACCTGTATAGCGGGCATTTGTAAACCAGTCCTTAGTTTCAAATAAATTATCTTCTACACTTGCAAAATTAGAACTAAAGATGATGTGGTTTTTTTTAAAAATTTCATAATCGATTTCAAATAACGCTTTAATTATAGTGTCTCCACCAGCACTTATGAAGTCATATCCAAAAAACGGGACGAGATTATTAATGCGTCTTGAGCCATAGCCTCCTAAGAAAAAATCCATCGCAGAGTTATCTGTGTCACCTATGGTAATCCCAATGTGCGCATTACCGCGTAACGTTAAATTACCAAAACTCTGTGCACGACCTACCTGCAACTGAGCCATAGAAAATTCATTAAAACGCTCGCCAAATTC
Organism: Nonlabens dokdonensis DSW-6; assembly: GCF_000332115.1. Classification (NCBI taxonomy): domain Bacteria; kingdom Pseudomonadati; phylum Bacteroidota; class Flavobacteriia; order Flavobacteriales; family Flavobacteriaceae; genus Nonlabens; species Nonlabens dokdonensis. Next base: position 949,320 of record NC_020156.1, on the reverse strand, counting down.
GGTATTAAAAAGGTACAGATGAAAATCTCCATCTATTCTCCAGCCCGAAGAAGGCAAGAATGCATTATCATAAGAATCAAGTAGAACCTTACCATAAATACTACCTAGAGTACCATTTGAGAAGTCCGTTATATCATTATCATCTGGATCTGGAGTGGTCAAGGTTTCTGTAAAAACATCAAGAGTTTTAATTTCGGCACCTGAGATAAAATTAATGGATTTGTTAATTCTAGTTTGTACATACAATTGTTGCGTCCAGTCCCTATATTCTAAGTCGATATTATTTACTCCTAAAGATGGTATGTTCCCTATTTCCTGAACTAAGGAGGCTTTTACATCTTTTTGAAATTTTAAAAACTCACTATGAATCCCTATGGACCAGTATCTTCCTTTATCGATATAATAGTCGAAGTTGTATCGGAGGTTATCTCCTACAATAACGTCTGCAGAGATAATATCACTATTAAAAAGCACATTTTTTCTAGATAGGTTAATTAGTGCAGCACTTCTTAGCAATTCATCATAGTGCAATCCTAGACGTAGATAGTTACGTACATCGCTTTCTACAACTTCAATGTTTAAAGTGGCATCTTCTCCAGACCCTATGATTTCATAGTTGATTTTGGCAAAATTATCTGAGGCTTGTAAATTATTAATAGCTATATTAATATCATCATAAGCGATCTTTCCTGGTGTTTTAACTTTAAATCTACCTACTATATAAGCTCTGGTATAATTGTTATTGCCATCAACGTTTATATCATTTATATAAACACTATCCCGAGCTTTTATTTGCAACTCAGGTTTTTGATAATCTGTTGCACTGAGAGCCTTCAGTTGTTCCATTTGTCTTCTTGCGGCGAGCTCTCCCTTTTTGATAATTTCTCTCCCTTTTTCAAAGGACACCACAGAGAACGACGAGATATCTGGCATGATATAAACATCTGTTTCAGGTGCTTTTTCTTTCATGTCATTGATCGTCCTGAAATTATTGATTTGAGAAAGGATATCGAGTGCGCTATCCAGCTCTTCAAGAGATTTTAAATCGTCCTGAACATCTACTCCTATAATAATGTCCATTCCACGATCTCTTAATTTTTGAATAGGGTAATTATCTGTAACGCCGCCATCAATTAAAAGTTTACCGTTGATGTCAACAGGCGCAAAAAGCGAAGGTAGTGCACCGCTAGCATTTACTGCTTTAGGTAAATAACCACTGTCTAAAACAACCTCTTCTCCCGTGGTAATATCTGTCGCAATACATAAAAATGGAATAGGTAACTCACTAAAGTCATCGATGTCCTTTACATGATACAACAATCCAGATAAAAGATCATAAATGTTCTGTCCCTTGCTTAGTGAAGAAGGGATTTGCACTTGAAAATCTTTGAAAGGTAATGTGATCGCATACTTTTCATTGCTTCTACGTTCAAAGAAAGTTTTGGCGCTACGAGGTATATCGTCAGAGATGATTTTATCAAAGTCCAAAGTTTTGAATATTGAGTCCAGTTGTTTGCCGGTATAACCAGACGCATATGAAGAGCCTATTATCGCTCCCATACTTGTTCCAGCAATGTAATCTATTTTGATACCTAAGGAGTCAATGATTTTTAACGTGCCTATGTGTGCAAGACCTTTTGCGCCGCCACCAGATAGCACTAATCCTATTTTAGGTCGTGAAGAAGTTTCATTCTGTTGCGCTAGAAGATAGTCCGCTTTCGCAAGAGCGAGAACAATAAAAAGTAATATGATCTTACTCTTCCTCATCTATATAAAAGTCTATTATTTTTTGAGCTCTTGAAGTACCCACGATTTCAGTTAATTCTTTTTTGCTTGCATTTTTAACGCGTTTTACGCTTCTAAAGTGTTTCAAAAGTTCTACAACTGTTTTTTCTCCTATTCCAGGTATCTCGTCAAGCTCTGTTTCTATGGCTTGTTTACTTCTTTTATTTCTATGGTGTGTGATACCGAAGCGGTGCGCTTCATTACGCATTTGCTGTATAACTTTTAAGGTTTCTGATCTCTTATCTAGATATAAAGGTACAGGATCGTTAGGATAAAACAACTCTTCCAGACGTTTTGCAATTCCTATAATCGGTACTTTGCCTCGCAAGCCTAATCGCTCTAATGCAGTCACACCGCTAGAAAGCTGTCCTTTTCCTCCATCTACGATAACAAGTTGAGGTAGTGGTTGATCTTCTTCTAGTAATCTTCTATAACGTCGATAAACGACTTCTTCCATACTGGCAAAGTCGTCTGGACCTTCAACGGTTTTAATATTAAAGTTTCTATAGTCTTTTTTACTGGGCTTACCGTTTTTAAATACCACACAGGCAGCAACAGGATTAGTACCTTGAATATTTGAGTTGTCAAAACATTCCATATGACGTGGCTCTTCATCTAGCCTCAAATCTGCTTTCATTTGAACCATAAGACGATTTGTATGTCGGTCTGGATCAACGATTTTTATGGTTTTAAATTGCTCTTGCCTAAAGAACTTTGCATTACGTTCTGACAGGTCTACAACTCGCTTTTTATCGCCTAGTTTTGGAATAGTAACTTTAAGGGATTCACCTAGTTCTACTTCAAATTGAGTATAAATTTCTCTAGATTGAGAATCAAATCTATTTCTTATTTCTATGATGGCTAATTCTAGAAGCTCTTTGTCGGTCTCATCCAGCTGTTTTTTAAGCTCCATGGTATGAGAACGAGTGATTGCTCCATGATTGATTTGCAAGTAATTCACATATCCTGCAGCTTCATCGCTTACTATAGTAAATACATCAACATTTGAAATATTAGGATTAACCACAGTAGATTTTGCCTGATATCTAGTGAGAATTTCTAATTTTTCCTTGAGCAGTTGTGCTTCTTCAAATTCCATATTTGCCGCATGCTCTTGCATCAACTCTGTAAAATAAGAAACAGCCTCTTTAAAGTCTCCCTTTACAATTCCTCTTATGGCCTCGATACTTCTATTGTATTGCACCTCATTTTGTAAACCTGTACATGGTCCTTTACAATTTCCTATGTGGTATTCTAGGCATAATTTGAATTTACCTTCATTAATCTTGTCTTGTTGTAAGTCATAATTACAAGTTCGTATAGGATATAAGGTTTTCACAAGTTCAAGTAAAGTTCGCACCGTTCTTACACTAGTATAAGGACCGTAGTATTCACTTCCATCTTTAATCATTTTACGCGTGAGAAACACTCTAGGAAAACGTTCTTTTTTAATAACTAACCACGGATAGGTTTTGTCATCACGTAGCATGATGTTATATCGAGGATTGCGACTTTTTATTAAACTATTTTCTAGTAGTAAAGCATCAGTCTCTGTTTCTACCACTATATGTTCAATACGATGGATGTTTTTTACCATCGTTTTGATACGGTAACTATCGTGATTCTTATTGAAATACGAGGAGACGCGTTTTTTAAGCTTTTTAGCTTTTCCTACATAGAGAAGTCTGTCCTTTTTGTCAAAATACAAGTAGACTCCAGGCGATAGTGGTAAGGTTTTAATTTGTACCTCAAGAGGTGGTAATTCCATAGCACAGTAAAGATAGGAATATTGATCACTTTGCAAAGTTGTTTTTAATAGAAGTTTATGCTTGTCTCGCTTTCGCGAAAGCGTAACTCAAAGCGATCTAGAGTATAAAATAATAGTATTTGTGCTGCCTATATCTTAAATTGCGGGCTTGATGCTGTTAGTTAGTCATTAATGAAGTTTTATCCCCTAAAATTTAAACCAGTATTTCACTACCGTATTTGGGGTGGTGAACGTCTCAAAACACATTTTCGTAAAGATTATGAGGAAGAATCTATAGGTGAAACTTGGGAAATTAGTGCAGTTCCAGGAAGTGAGACCCTAGTGGAAAATGGAGTCTATACAGGTAAAACCATTTATGAGTTGGTCACTGAATATAAGGAAGATTTTATAGGGAAATCAGTTTACCAAAAATATAAAGGCGAGTTTCCATTGCTTATCAAATTCATAGATGCAAAAAAGCCTCTTTCTATACAAGTGCATCCTAATGATCAACTGGCTAAAGAGCGTCACAATTCTTTTGGTAAAAATGAAATGTGGTATATCATGCCTTCTTTTGAAGATGCCACTATAACTGTAGGTTTTAATCAAGAAATAGATAAGGAATCTTATCAAGAACACCTTAAAAATAATACGCTTACAGAGGTTTTAAATGAAATTAAAGTAAGTGAAGGTGATGCCTTTTATATTCCTACAGGTAGAATACACGCCATAGGAAAAGGAGTTGTGCTTGCAGAGATCCAGCAATCGTCTGACGTGACTTATCGTATCTATGATTATGACCGTAAAGATGCTGTCACGGGCAAGAAACGTGAGTTACATACAGATCATGCACTAGACGCTATAGATTTTGAACTGCAAGATTCTTATCATACCGATTATGACAGGAAAATAAACCAGACTAATGAGCTGATTAATACGCCTTTTTTCAATTCTAATTTTCTACAAGTTCAAGGTGAGTTGAATAGAGATTATTCACAATTAGATTCATTTGTAATTTATATGTGTGTCAAAGGAAACGGTACTTTGATAAATGACGGAACAAGTTATAAATTGGGTTTTGGTGAGTGTTTATTACTTCCTGCAGGATTAGCAGAAGTACAATTAGAAGCAACACATATGGAGCTACTAGAAATCTACATGTAGCGATTTCACTAGGGTAAACTTTAGGTTTTGATTTTGAATAATGCTTCGACTGCTTTTTATCTTTGTATATCCTTCATACTTAAATAAAATTTTATGTCTAGTTTTAAAGAAATAACAAATAGTGATACGCCGGTTTTAATTGACTTTTTTGCCACATGGTGTGGACCTTGTCAAACCATGATGCCTGTTTTAGATAAATTAAAAGAAGAACTAGGTGATAAGGTGCGTATTTTAAAAATTGATGTAGATAAAAATCAAGCACTGGCAACTAAATTTCAAATAAGAGGAGTTCCAGCTTTTATGATTTTTAAAAATGGGAAACAAATTTGGAAAGGAGCTGGAGTACAACCTTTACATGAGTTGAAAGCTCAAATTGATAAAGCAGCAGCAGCGGTTTAGTTTTTATCAGTAACTTTCAAATTACTAATTAATTCTACTACCTATAATGTATTCAAAGTTTCTAACATTAGTATTAACCCTTTTTATTTACTCTACTAGTATGTCACAAACCACAGAAAAACCCAAAGCACTAAATGTTCTAGGAACCACATTAGAATCTTGTTGTATTGATCCTATGACTGGTTACTGGAGAGATGGTTATTGCCGTACTGCAAATGAAGATCAAGGCACGCACGTGGTATGCGCCATAATGACCCAAGAATTTCTAGACTTTACAAAGTCTAAAGGAAATGACCTTACTAGACCTATACCTGCATATCAATTCCCAGGCTTGAAACCTGGAGACAAGTGGTGCTTGTGCATTCTAAGATGGCTGGAGGCCGAAAAGGTAGGAAAAGCTCCTAAGGTTTCACTCAAATCTACTGATGATAAAGCTTTAGAATACACTACCATAGAGTTATTACAAAAATATGTCGTAGATGAGTAGAGGTTTTGTAAGAGAAGGCGATCAAGAAGAACCAGTAGTGATACCGCAAAGAGCTGTGTTGCCTGATGGTGTTATCAATTATGTCACGCCTTCTGGTTTTACTGCTTTACACGATGAGCTAAAAAGTTTAGAAAATAATTTCTCTTCAATAACAATAGAAGACGAGAATGAAAGGAGAAGAGAGCAAACTCTTATTCAGGGAAAAATAAATTTACTCAAAGAACGCATCGCCAAAGCAAGACCTATTGACTTAAAAATGCAACCGCAGGATGAGGTGCGCTTTGGGGCTACGGTAATCTTCAAAAACTTAAACTCCAACTCTAGTCAAAAAATAACTATTACCGGCGTTGATGAAGCCAATGTTGCTCAAGGTAAAATTTCATTTACCACTCCTATAGCAAAAGTGTTGATGGGCGCAAAAGTGGGAGAAACTATTCGTTTTAAGCTAGGAAACGAGGTGCGACCTTTAATGATAGAAGGTATTCATTATCAAGAAAGTCTATAATATCATTTAACTGTTTTTAAATACGCTTTCGCGAAAGCGGTATAAGAACAATCTATGTCTTTTATTTAGAATGATTTTTAACTACGAGTTCTGAGAGTTATCTTTGTAAGACTCTAAAATTTAAGATGAAAATAGAAAAGAAAGATGTCCTTAAAGCGTTGGAAACCATTTCGGTTCCAGGAGAAGGACAAAATATGGTAGAGAGTGGAGCGATTAAAAACGTTCTTGTTTTTGGTGATGAAGTTGTGGTAGATGTAACCATTAACAACCACAGTCTTCAAGCAAAGAAAAAGACAGAGGTTTCTATATTACAAGCGATCCACAAAGAAGTGTATGAAAAGGCACAAATCAAGGTAAATTTAAAAGTAGAAGCTGCCGCAACCCCAGATAAAAAACCAGAGATTAAAGGAAAACCTATACCTGGTATTGATAATATCATTGCTGTAGCATCTGGAAAAGGTGGTGTAGGTAAATCTACAGTTACGGCAAATCTTGCTGTAACACTATCTAAAATGGGCTTTAAAGTAGGACTTCTCGATGCTGATATTTATGGGCCTAGTGCGACGATAATGTTTGATATCATCAATGAAAAACCTCTTTCTGTAAATGTAGATGGTAAGTCTAAAATGAAGCCAGTAGAAAGCTACGGAGTCAAAATTCTATCTATAGGATTCTTTACACAACCAGATCAAGCAGTGGTATGGAGAGGTCCAATGGCTGCAAAAGCATTGAATCAAATGATTTTTGATGCTGCATGGGGTAATCTTGATTTTCTTATTGTAGATCTTCCACCAGGAACAGGAGATATTCATTTAAGTATCATGCAATCGCTACCGCTTACAGGTGCAGTAGTAGTATCCACACCTCAAACTGTTGCACTAGCTGATGCTCGCAAAGGAGTTGCTATGTTTCAGCAAGAAAGTATAAATGTCCCAGTATTAGGGATTGTTGAAAACATGGCGTATTTCTCACCACCAGAATTACCAGAAAATAGGTACCATATTTTTGGAAAAGATGGAGCAAGAAACCTTTCTGAAGATTTGAATATTCCATTTTTAGGAGAATTACCACTAATACAATCTATAAGAGAAGCTGGAGATATAGGTAGGCCTGCAGCCATGCAAGAAGGTACAGATATAGAAAATGCCTTTATAGAAATTACCAAAAAGGTTGTGCAAGAAACCGTGCGTAGAAATGACGCGTTGCCACCTACAAAGGCGATAGAAATAACCACTATGGCTGGATGTAGTGCTGTAAATAAGAAATAATGATGACAGGACAAGAATTAAAAACTGCTGTGGAGGCTGGCTTAGAAGAAATAAGACCCTTTTTACAACGTGATCATGGAGATATAGAGCTAGTTTCTATCGAGGAAGATAAGTATGTAAAAGTACGACTTTTAGGTACTTGTGTGGGATGTAGTGTCAATCAAATGACTCTTAAGTCTGGAGTAGAACTTACCATAAAAAAGCACGCACCGCAGATTTTAACTGTTCAAGATGTAAGTGGTGAAACGCTTAAAGAAGATCATAGAGATTCTATTGATTTGTAAATTAAAATCAAACCTATATAAAAAAGTCAGCTCTTACTTTTGAGCTGACTTTTTTTATGCTAAGTATTGGATTTTATCTGGACATAAAACCTTTCTTTTGATCGCAGATGAAACAAATTAAGTGACTTACAATGTCGAGAAAAAGTTTTTAATTATTAGGACTTACAAATGGCTTAAATTGAACCCAAATCTTTAAGGATTGTTTAAAATGTATATCCTAATTGAAAAGAAACCCAAGGCAAAACAAAGCTGTCATTTTGAGCGGCATTGAGGTCTGCCATTAGTCCGCTTTCAAGGTTTATATGAAAATGATCCCAGTAAGTACGTTGTATTCCATAGACAAAACCTGCTATAGTCAAAGCATCTGTAGTAGCTTCATCATTTTCACTTGGAAAGTAGTTAGTAAGCTTTAATGCTATAAAATTACCGCTATTATTTTCTATTGATTTTCCTTTGTCAAGTCGGCGATTAAAGTTGGTATAGTACCTGCCTTGTAAATCTATAAACGGTGCCCATACTATACCTTCACGTCTTTTATTTAAACTACCACCTTGACTATAGAAAGCTGGGAAAAAACCAAAGTTCCCTACGAAAGATAAGTTTTTATTCAGATCCTGTTCAATTTCAAAACCAGGAGAAAGCAAATGAATCCTTTTTATAGTTTCATTAGAAAAGCTAGATTTTGAGTTGTTTTGAGCTGTTAGTAACATACAGCATAGCACGAATATGAAGTTGATAAGTAGTTTCATAATAGAGAAATGAAAAAGGATTAGTAATTTTGATTTCTAACCCTCAATTTTAATACCGTTTTAAATAAAATAATATCTAATTACTGTGTTACTAATGTGTAAGTGCCTTGCGCATTAAATTTAAAATCAGGCTTTGTTTCTGTTTTGAGGAGAATAATATTCTGCTAAAACGTTTTCAATCTTTCATAAATTCAATTAGTGCCATTGTTTCTTTCTGTCCATATTCGTCTTCTGTAGAATCTTTATACATTATTGTGAATCTATTTTTACTAGATTGTAATATTTTGAAAGTCATTAACTCTCCAGAACTTATAATTAATTCTTCTCCTTCAATGCTGTAAGAGCCTTCATCATCTAAATTAATTTCTTCAGTTTCTTCATAAATTTCGCCTTCATCATTGGTAATTACAGAACAAAGAATGGAGCCTTCAGTAACAACAGTTCCGTTTTCAAAGAAAGTAATATTAGCATTACTCTTTCCTTCAAATTTTGTTTCTGAAGTTAATACACTTTTTTCTTCTCCATCTATAAATATCATTTTCGTGCTTCTTTCATATTTTATGATATTATATGTGCCGTTGATATTTATTTGCCCAAAAACAGGAACTGTGAATAAAAAGTAAAAAAAGATTTGAACGTATTTCATAATGAAATTTTTGAAACAAAAAGGCTTAGAAATTTATTTCTAAGCCTTTCAAATATTAATAAATATCTTATTTAAAAGCATTCTCACCGGTAATATCTAAACCTGTGATTAATAAGTGAATGTCGTGGGTACCTTCATAAGTAATCACACTTTCTAAATTCATCATGTGTCGCATGATGCTGTATTCTCCTGTGATTCCCATTCCGCCTAAGATTTGTCGCGCTTCACGAGCTATTTTTATTGCCATTTCTACGTTGTTACGTTTTGCCATAGAAATTTGTGCGCTAGTAGCTCGGTCTTCGTTTTTAAGTTGTCCTAACCTTAAAGCTAGTAATTGTGCCTTTGTAATTTCAGTAATCATTTCGGCCAGTTTCTTTTGTTGCAACTGGAAAGCTGCGATAGGCTTTCCAAATTGTATGCGCTGTTTTGCATAACGCAATGCGGTATCATAACAATCCATTGCCGCCCCTATGGCGCCCCAGGCAATCCCAAAACGAGCTGAGTCTAAACAACCTAGTGGTGCTCCTAATCCAGATTTGTTAGGTAAGATATTGGACTTAGGAACTTTTACATCTTGAAAGATGAGTTCTCCTGTAGCGCTAGCTCTTAATGACCATTTGTTGTGCGTTTCTGGAGTAGAGAAACCTTCCATACCACGTTCCACAATAACACCATGAATACGGCCTTCTTCGTTTTTTGCCCATACTACTGCAACATCGCAAAACGGACTGTTAGAAATCCATAGCTTAGCGCCATTAAGAATCACATTCTCACCATCACCAGCATCTTTATAGTTAGTAATCATCCCTCCAGGATTAGATCCATGATCTGGCTCTGTAAGTCCAAAAGATCCCATAAACTCTCCACTGGCTAGTTTAGGAAGGAATTTTTGCTTTTGCTCTTCACTACCGTATTTCCATATAGGATACATAACTAGTGAAGATTGTACTGAGGCTGTAGAACGCACCCCACTATCACCGCGCTCAATTTCTTGCATGATAAGACCATAAGAAATTTGATCTAGTCCAGAACCGCCATATTCTTCAGGAATATAAGGTCCAAAAGCACCTATGGATGCAAGTCCTGGAATGATACTTTTAGGAAACTTTGCTTCTTGAGCAGCCTCTTCAATTATAGGTGAAACATCTCGCTTTACCCATGAACGAGCTGCGTCCCTTATCATTTTATGCTCTTCAGTTAAAAGATCGTCAATGTTATAATAATCTGGTGCTTCAAATAAGTCTGGTTTCATTGGATATTTTTTTATAGAACTACTATATCGATAGAGTAGTTATTAAGCTGTTTTCTATTGGTCGTAAAAATAGCAATCTACAAACGGTTTGTGGTTAGAAATTTCGATATATTTTTATAAATATCGCCTTACATCTTGAGATAAAAATCTTTGGTGAGGTTGATGTAATCATCGGTATAGTCATGCCTTGCTATTTCTATCGTGAGATGTTCAATTGTAGGTGTGGTGTTTGTTTCTTTTACGCTTTCGCGAAAGCGGAATTCCATCAAACATCTTTTAACAGGACTATTAGCAGTGCCTTTTATATAAACTGTACGTACTGGAGTTAATTGAAAATGAGAAGTAATCTCAAGAAAACGTTCTTCTCTTTCTTTAGGAATGATGCAGGAAAATGTGCCGTCTAAAGCTAACAGCTGATACACACCGTAAACCAATTCTTCAAAAGGTAACGCATCATCAAATCGTGCTTGCTGCCTTTTTTCTTCAATTTGAGACTCTTTTTTTAAACTGTTGGAATCAAAAAAAGGTGGATTACTCACAATGAGGTCAAAACGTTCTTCTACTTCTTCATAAAATTCTTGAAACGAGGAATGAAAGCAAAACAGCCTATCGCCCCAAGGACTGTTTTCAAAATTTTCTGTAGCTTGTTCAAACGCATCTGTATCTATCTCTATAGCCTCAATGTTTGATGCAGTGAAACGTTGTGCAAGCATAAGAGAAATGACTCCAGTACCAGTTCCTATGTCCAAAATATTTTGCGGAATCTTGTGAGGTGTGGTCCAGGCTCCTAAAAGAACACCATCAGTACCTACTTTTTGTGCACAGCGGTCTTGAGCAATGTGAAACTCTTTGAATTTAAACAAACCCATTATAGAGATAGTTAATTATTCTAAGTACAAATCTACTAGACCTTCTGGTGTAGTAACGTGTATCGTCTTGTTCTTGCGATCTACTTGATTGATAAAATGATCGTTGAGTGGTATAAGAATTTCATTACCGTTGAAATCTACCTCAAATAAAGCCTGTGTGGTAGTGTCATTAATGTCAGTAATTATACCGATGTCACCATGATTTGAGTCTACCATTTTAAAATTGATGACTTCATGAAAGTAGAATTTATTTCCTTCTAATTCTGGTAGAAATGATAGAGGTAGGTACAAATCTCTTTTCATCATACTGTCTGCAGTAGCTTCATCATCGATGTCTTCTATTTTAAGGCGAAGCAACAAAGATTTATGCAACTGACTTTTTTCAATAAAAAATGGAACCAAGTTTTTACCGATCTCGATAAAAACTGATTCCATTTCTGTAAAAAGCTCAGGCTCGTCTGTATCTAGTTTAACTAGCAGCTCACCTTTAAAGCTAAATTTATTTACTACTGTACCTACGTAAAAACATTCTTCTTTACGCATGACTTTGGTTTATTCTTCTTCTCCTGTTGCGTCATCACCATCTGCAGCTGGTTCTTCAACTACTTCTGGAGCATTTGCGGCAATACGAGCTTCATTAACGGCTTTTTCAGCTTCTAGAGCTTTTTCAGCTGCTGCATCGGCATCAGCTTGAAGGCCAGATGCTTTACCAGCAATCTTAGCTTCTTTTTCAGATAACCATGCGTTGAATTTCTCTTCTGCTTGCTCTTCAGTAAAAGCTCCTTTAGAAACACCACCTTTAAGGTGTTTTTTCATCATAACACCTTTGTAGCTTAATAAGTTACGTGCCGTGTCAGTAGGTTGTGCTCCGTTTTCTAACCAAGTTATAGCACCATCTACATCAAGATTAATTGTTGCTGGGTTTGTGTTAGGGTTATAAGTTCCTAACTTTTCAAGATATTTACCATCTCTTTTTGATCTTGCATCTGCTGCAACGATCCAATAAAAAGGTTTTCCTTTTTTACCGTGTCTTTGTAATCTAATTTTTACTGGCATAACTATTAAAGTTTATGGGTGCCCGACCCTGATTATTAATTTGAGTTTGCAAAAATATCATTTATTTAATTATATACATCATATCTTTATATTTTATTTACATTTGCTTAAACACATTTTATTACTATGAAAACGATAGGCACTTACTTATTAATAGCACTAGCTGTTTTTTCTTTTATTTCTTGTGAAGAGAATCTTGACGATGATAACGTTCCAGCTTTACAAGCAGTGCGTAATGGCGAGTTTTTTAAGTCAGACCGCATGAGTGCAACATTGAATGACGATGGTAGCTTATCGCTATTCGGTCAGACCCCATTAGAAACTTTGGAGTTGAGATTAGAAGATGATAGTGTAGGAATTTATAGATTAGGTTCAGGCTCGCAAAGTGAGGCGTTGTACACCTTTAATGGCGCCGATACTTTTTCCACAAATTTTGGTAACGGAACTGGTGAGGTACGTCTTACCTCAGTAAATGCGATATCTGGTGTTACAGGTGAATTTAGCTTTGTAAGTTATTTGGCAAATAATGCAGATTCACTTTACATGCGTAGAGGAGTAATATTTCAAGTGCCATTTGGCACAGCTCTAGGAAGTGGTGCAGGAGGAGCAGTTTCCAATTCTTTTAACGCAACTATAGACGGTAGTAATTTGAACCCTACACTTATTAATGGTGTGGCAAATGGAGGAATACTTGCTGTTACAGGTAGTAATGGTAATGGATCAATAGTGCTTACCATGCCAGACAGTGTGGTTCCAGGAACTTATATGTTATCGGGAGCTGGTTCTACTTATTCTGCTTCTTATGTAGAAGGTAGTAATGTGGCTCAAGCAGTGAGCGGTGACTTAATTATAACAGCAGCAGATGCTGCAAATAATACCGTTTCTGGGACGTTTAACTTTATGACTGGTCCACCTGACAACTTTGATGTCACCAATGGCTCATTTATTATATCCTACTAAAGGCTCGAACTTTTAAAAAATGACTCCCTAGGATTTTATTCTAGGGAGTTTTTTAATGGATCAATTTAGGTTTTAGTATAGTTCGTTCATTAATTCAAGTCTTAACGTTTACTTTGATATAGCTTTTTTGAAATGTGAGTTGTTGATTTTCAAACTTTCTATGGGTATTTATACCCATGTTCTTATAGGTAATTACACCTAAATTAGATAAAAACAGCGGTTTATATGATTGGTTAGGATATTATTTGTTGTATTTTCATCCAACTAATAACCAAAAAACTCAATTATTATGGATCCATTTATAGGACAAATTGTGTCCTTTGCAGGAAATTTTGCACCAAGAGGCTGGGCATTTTGTGATGGCCAGCTTTTGGCAATCTCTCAAAACACAGCGTTATTTTCAATTCTAGGAACTACTTATGGTGGTGATGGTAGATCATCATTTGCATTGCCAGACCTAAGAGGTAGAACAGCTATACATCCAGGAACAGGACCTGGATTAACTAATATCAAATTGGGTGAAAGAGGTGGAGCGGAGACTCATACATTAACCATTTCTGAAATGCCTTCACATACGCACATGGGTTCTATGAAAGTTTCTAGCGCCGCTGCAGACGATGATAGTCCAGGCTCAGGCTCTTCCATAGGTGCATCTGAAATTTTTGTAGAGGGTTCTGCAAATACGGCTTTAGCTTCTGGAAGTGTCCAAACATTGGCTACTGGAGGGCAACAACCATTTCATTTAAGAAACCCTTTTGAAGGAGTGAATTTTATAATAGCTATGCAGGGGATTTTTCCATCTAGAAATTAATTACCCAAGAATTTAACTAACCATTTAAAACTCAAATTATGAATCCATTCTTAGGAGAAATAGTGATGTTCGCCGGAAATTTTGCACCACGTGGCTGGTCTTTATGTAACGGTCAATTACTAGCAATAACCCAATACTCAGCACTTTTTTCAATTTTAGGTACGACTTATGGCGGCGATGGTCGAACAACGTTTGCGTTACCGGATTTTAGAAGTAGGTCTCCGATCCATCAGGGAAAAGGTCCTGGTTTAACCGACATTAGATTGGGTGAGCGCAGCGGTAATGAGCAAATCAGTTTATCATTATTAAATTTACCTAATCACTCTCATACAGGTGAAATAAAAGTGTCTAACGCTGCTGCTGATGACGATTCACCAGGAAGTTCTGCCTCTATTGGGTCTTCTGAAATATTTGTAGAAGGTGCGTCAACTACAGCTTTAAGTTTTGGAAGTGTTGAATTAGGGAATACTGGTGGTCAACAACCATTTCCATCTAGAAATCCTTACATTGGTATTAATTACATTATAGCAATGCAAGGAACATTTCCATCTAGAAATTGATAGATTTAATTTTTTTAGGTGCTAGCATATTTGATGCTAGCACCTTGATTGTTTACTATAAAATCGTGTTTAAATAAATTTATTATGAAAAAATTACTACTCTCAGCATTGTTCATATTCTGTGCCGTCAGCTTACATGCACAGGTTACTCTTTATTCTAATGGTTTTGAAGGTCCAGATATGAGTGGTTATCAACTGCGTAACTCTAGTGGTGGTCCTGCGAGTTTTGCAATTAATGGTAGCGATTACATACAAAGAGCAGCTTCAGGCGGTTTACCTTTAGGAAATCCAGCTTCTGGTTTCTCTGGTAACGTAATTGCTTTGGAGGATCATGATGGTGCAGGTTTTTTTGGACCACATTCTATTAATACAGATCAAATTGATATTACTGGTGCAACAGGATTGAGTTTTACATTTCGTCTTGCCGCTCCACGTGGAAGTGATGGTAACCGATATGAACCAGGTGATTTTCTACAAGTACAATATTCTATTGATGGTGGTGCATTTCAAACACTTATTAATACAGGAGGTGCACCAAATACTAACTTTTACTACGATGTAGCTGGAAACGGAATCAGTGGAGGCGGTGATGATATAAATATTAATCAAAATTCGCAACAAATAACTAAAGCTATTCCAGGGACAGGTACATCTCTTGTTGTACGTGTTCGTTTTGATTCACAAGGTCCTCAAGAAGAAATGCTATTTGATGACCTTTTAGTTACTGCAACATCAGTTGTTGCAGTTTGTAACGAACCAAGCATCCCTACTCTTTCTAGCTCACCTAGTACTGTTTGTGTAGGCTCACCTGCAACAATCAATATTTCTGGAAATTTGAATGATGCTACTGCATGGCATATTTATACTGGTTCTTGTAGTGGTTCATTAGTAGGTACAACTACCACTGGATCATTTGCGATTCCTGCAGTAAATTTTTCAACGACATATTTTGTAAGAGGAGAAGGTGGTTGTGTGACTCCGGGAAGTTGTGGTACTATTACCATCAATCCTACTGCGGTTGATGATGCTAGTTTTAGTTATTCTGCCTCTTCTTATTGCACAAGTGATTCAGATCCGTTACCTACTATCACTGGAACAACTGGTGGTACATTTTCAAGTACATTCGGTTTGTCATTGAATCCATCAAATGGTTTTATCGATTTATCAGCGTCTACTCCAGGAAACTACTCTATAGCATACACTACATCAGGTTCTTGTCCTAGTAGCTCTAGTGTAAATGTGACCATTAATGGAGCAGATAGCGCCAACTTTAATTATTCTACTTTTAGTTATTGCTCTAATGGTGCAGATGTTTCTCCAACGATATCAGGAACAACAGGAGGTACATTTACTAGTTCTCCTGCAGGACTTTCTATAAATAGTAGCTCAGGTCTAATTGATTTATCTGCCTCGTCTCCTGCTTTTTATCAAATAACATATACAACGGGCGGAGTTTGTTCAGCAAGTTCCAATCAATTTATAAGTATTTCTGGAGCAGATGATGCAAGCTTCAGTTATTCTGCTAGCGCTTATTGTCAAAATGAATCAGATCCAACTCCAACTATTACTGGTTCAGGAGGAGGAACATTTACAAGTGGCGCAGGTTTGTCTATCAACACATCATCAGGTACAA
This sequence comes from Nonlabens dokdonensis DSW-6, assembly GCF_000332115.1. Lineage (NCBI taxonomy): Bacteria > Pseudomonadati > Bacteroidota > Flavobacteriia > Flavobacteriales > Flavobacteriaceae > Nonlabens > Nonlabens dokdonensis. Next base: position 933,145 of record NC_020156.1, on the reverse strand, counting down.
TAGACGTGTCAGCTTCTACACCAGGAGCATATACGATTACTTATACAACTTCAGGTTCTTGCCCGAACAGCTCAACAGTTGCAGTAACCATTAATGGACTGGATAATGCAAGCTTTAGTTACTCTGCAAGCTCTTATTGTCAGGATGATACAGATCCAGCACCTACGGTTACAGGTTTAGGCGGTGGTTCATTCACAAGTGGCGCAGGATTATCTATCAATGGATCTTCAGGTGCAATAGACGTGTCGGCTTCTACACCAGGAGCATATACGGTTACTTATACAACTTCAGGTTCTTGTCCGAACAGCTCAACAGTTGCAGTAACCATTAATGGACTGGATAATGCAAGCTTTAGTTACTCTGCTAGCGCTTATTGTCAAAATGAATCAGATCCAACACCGACGATTACTGGTATAGGCGGTGGTTCATTCACCAGTGGCGCAGGATTATCTATCAATGGATCTTCAGGTGCAATAGACGTGTCAGCTTCTACACCAGGAGCATATACGATTACTTATACAACTTCAGGTTCTTGTCCGAACAGCTCAACAGTTGCAGTAACCATTAATGCACTGGATAATGCAAGCTTTAGCTACTCTGCTAGCGCTTACTGTCAAGATGATGCAGACCCAACTCCTACAATCACAGGTTTAGGAGGTGGAACATTTACAAGTGGCACAGGATTATCTATCAATGGATCTTCAGGAGCAATAGACGTGTCAGCATCTACACCAGGCGCGTATACGGTAACTTATACGACTGTTGGTACTTGTCCAAATACTTCAACAGCTATAGTAACCATTAATGCGTTGGACGACGCTAGCTTTAGTTACTCTGCTACCTCTTACTCCGCTTCAGACGCCGACCCAACGCCAACTATTACTGGCCTAGGAGGAGGAAGTTTTTCAAGTGGTCTAGGGTTAGTAGTAAATAGTATGACTGGAACGATAGACTTGTCAGCTTCTACGGCTGGAACTTATTTAGTGACCTATACAACAACTGGAACATGTTCTAGTAGTGCTTCACAATCTGTGACTATAGCGTCTAATGATAATTTAGCAACACCTACTGCCTTAGTTTATGGAGCTGGTTGTACAGGAAGTATTTATAATATTCAAGATTCTACATTGGAATTGGGAGAAGATATTCCAGATTGTGCATTTGACACAGGTGCACCATTTGCTCCTGCTCAAGCTTCATCTCAGTGGTTTACATTTGTAGCTTCTAGTAGTGGAGATGCGTTAATTAAGATCACTGATAATGGTATCTCTGGATTTGGAGCTCAGTCAGCTAGTATTGGCTTAACTTTGAGTCTTTATGAAGCACCGTCTACGCTTGGTGATTTTTCAACTTTAGGAGCAGCTATAGCATGTTCATCAACATCTATTACACCACCTTTGGAGTTCTTAGATGGTACTTTTATAGATGCTAAGGGGCTTACCCAAGGAAACACGTATTATGTTCAAGTATACAGTAATGACAACTCAAGTATTGATTACTGTATTGACGTGTCAGAGCCTGTGATTTACACCTATGATAATGGATGGCAAGCACCAAATGGAGATCCAGAGCTAGTTAATAACCCATATAAAAGAGTGGAGATTTTAAATGGAGATGCCGTGCAGCAGCCTCTGACAAATAGTGGTCAACCTGTTCCTCCAAGTGTAGGAAGTTTATACGTAGCGCAAAATGCAAGTGTTTCCTATGATAATTTAGTTTTCAACTATAAGATGCAGATAGACGGAACTTTGAATCCACTTTCAGGAGGAATACCTACGACAGCCACCGCAGCAGTATCTACAACAAATCAATCTTTAACTGCTATAACTGGAATAGGTAAAGCAAATATCGGTTCATTTGCCTATGTAAATGAGAATGGAAATACCAACTCTGTCAACGTAGATTTAGAGATGGATGTTTATGAAAGATTTGAAATGAGTGACCGTCCTATGAACTTTCTAAAAACGATTACATTTAAATCAACTGATAATCGTACCGCGGTGTTTAATTCGCAAAACTTTGCTTTTCCAACCTCTACAGTATCTAGTACAGCCAGTATCACAGGGCAAGTACAGGTAGAGCAGTTCATACCAGAGAACAATAGTGTAAGAGGTCGTGCTTATCGATTTGTAAGCTCGCCAGTTTCTTCTATGAGTACGATTTTCTCTCAATGGCAAGAAAACGGTGCTTCACCATCAGGATTTGGAACTCATATTACAGGAACTTCTGGAACTGTAGGAATGGTAGACGCAGCTACAGGATTTGACCAGACTTCTTCTGGAGCAAATAGCATGCGCACTTATAGTAATGATACCAGTCAAAGTTTTAATGTAGTTACCAGTACAAATCAAGCAGCCGATTCTTTAAAAGTGGCTCAAGCTTACTTACTTTATATACGTGGAGACCGTAATGTTGATTTAACAACAAACACTAGTAGTAGTGCTACGGTATTAAGATCAACAGGAATTCTAGAGCACAAGCCTATCTCAAAAAGCTATGATGTAGAGCAAAGCGACTTTATTTTTACAGGAAATCCATACCAAAACGCGGTTAAGGTAGAAGACCTTATTGATGCAAGTACAAACATAGAAGATGACGTTGTGTACTATTGGGATCCAACCCTAGGTGGTTTAACAGGTAGTGGTGGAGCTTATGTGACGTACACAGGATTTGATGGAGGCGGCGCAGGAATAGCAACACCAGCTAGTGCTAACAATGGATTCATACAACCAGGACAAGCAGTGTTTGTAAGAGCAAATGCAGGAGCAAACGGGCCTACCAATGATGCCGTGATCAGCTACAGACCAGATCAGACGGATATCAGTGGTTTAGTAACAGGAGCTTCAAATTCAGTAACAAGCATTCCATCTACAGGACCAGCATCTATCTCAATGTCCTTATATGATACTGCAAGTTTTACTAGCGGGAACTCATTAAGTGATGGGTTATTGATACGTTTTGGTTCTAATTATTCAAATGCTATAGGAGCTGGAGATTATGTTAAGATCATGAACTTTGATGAGAGTGTAGCCGTAGAGCAGTTAGCAAACAATTATGCAGTTGCAGGAAGATCGCTACCAGTTCATAATGAGGTGATACAATTAAATCATTACAACTATGGTGATACCGATTATACCTATACGATAGACCTTACAGGGCTTACATCTGTTGATGCTTATATTTATGATCAGTACACAAGTACATCAACACCTCTAGTAGATGGATTCAATACTTTCAACTTTACAGTAGATGCTTCTATAATAGGAAGTATAGCGGCAGATCGTTTCCAATTAAGATTTGAGAATGTCACGTTAGGAGTAGAAGATACTATAGCAGGAGCAGCGTTCACGATGTATCCTAATCCAGCAGCGACTAATGCGGTTATAAGCATGCAATCTTCACAACTAGCAAGCAAGCAGGCAAAATTAAGAGTGACCGACCTTTCAGGAAAACTAATCAGCGATCGAGCGATCGAATTCAGCGCACAAGGATTATATGAATGGAAAGATAGCGACTTGAAAACAGGTTTATACATTCTAGAGGTTTCTACCGAAGAAGGAGATAAGCTAGTAAGAAAACTAGTGATCGAGTAGAGAAAAGCACTAATAAACAAAACCTTAGAAATGATTTATCTCAGTTACACAACTGAGGTAAATCATTTTTTTATTACAGCTACTTCTGTTGCTATTCCGCTTTCGCGAAAGCGGGAGAAATAGAGTCTATAATTATTTATGACATTGATTATCAGAAAGTAGCTCGAATCAAATATTATTCTATTGGGTAAGTTTTATTGTTCACATGGATTTGGGTGTTATTTGTTTTAAGTGTTATATTTAGAGTCAATTAACCAAAAAACATTTTAATTATGGATCCTTTTCTTGGAGAAATCACAACGTTTGCAGGCAATTTTGCCCCTCGAGGCTGGGCCTTTTGTCATGGACAACTTCTAGCAATAAGTCAAAACTCAGCACTTTTTTCTATTTTAGGAACTACTTACGGAGGTGATGGAAGAACCACATTTGCTCTACCTGATTTAAGAGGTAGAGCTGCTGTTAGTCAAGGAAACGGTCCAGGGCTTAGTAGTTACAACCTTGGTCAAAGAGGTGGATTAGAAAGTGTTACTCTAAATGAAACTCAAATACCTTCTCATACGCATACCGCATCAGGTACTGCAAAAGCATCAAGTGGTACTGGTACTAGTAATGATCCTGCTGGTGCAAACTTTGCCTCAGCAAGTACTCCTTTAAACCCTACAACAACTGTAGATACTCAAGTGTATACGTCTGGAGCAAACGATGGAACAATGGCAGCTAATAATGTTGATGTCACAGTTGGGAACTCCGGAAGTTCTCAATCACATACGAATATGCAACCTTTTCTAGCAATTAATTATATTATAGCACTTCAAGGAGTCTTTCCTTCTAGAAATTAATTTAAAACCATCTTTATGAACCCTTTTATAGCACAAATTAAACTGTTTGCAGGTAATTTTGCCCCTCGCGGTTGGGCACTTTGTCACGGTCAACTGCTTGCCATTTCTGGTAATTCAGCGTTGTTTTCTCTGGTAGGTACAACATATGGTGGTGATGGAAGAACTACGTTTGGTATTCCTGATTTGAGAGGAAGAGTTGCAGTTAGTTCCGGTCAAGGTCCAGGTTTATCCAATCGACAATTGGGTAGCCGAAGTGGAATAGAAAGTGTCACCCTAAATCAGCTACAACTGCCACAACATAATCATTCAGCCTCTGGAACGGTACGAGCATCATCTTCTAATGGGGATGATCATGAAGCTAGTTCGGCAAATCTTGGTATACCGCTTACTCGTGTTACGAGACGAACTTCGGTAACCACCAATATGTATGATGCTGGTCCTGTAACTTCGGTTCCTATGGGTACAAATAATGTAGAGGTTACGCTTAGTAATACTGGGCAACAATTGTCGCATGAAAATAGAAGCCCTTTTTTAGCTCTGAACTACATCATTGCGTTAGTCGGTACGTACCCTTCAAGAAATTAATTTTTCTTAATCATTTTTTTAATTAACAATAGCTTGTCGTCAGTAATTATATCGACGATATGTTTTTATTTACTACCCAAGATTACTATGAAAAACTATACTCATTATCTCTTCTCATTACTTTTTGTCACATTGATTTTCAACGAAACTTCTGGTAAGTTTGCTGAGCCTGTGGTAAATTATACCAACTCATTTGAAATCCCAACTACAGAAAATGTTGATGATTTAACTAACACAAGAACTAATTTTAGTTCAATTTCTGAGTCTTCGATTATAAAATCATTTCACTCAGAAATTCCAGGAATAAATATGTCCAATTTTTATGCTCCTCAGACTTTTTCTGGTTTGGGTGCTGCTGATTCTGGAGGTACAGGATTTAAAACAATTAACAATATTGCAGAGTTAGTTGCAAGTAACAATCTGAATCATGATTTGAACCTTTTATATGGCTCAGATGAATCTTTTTCAGGTGGTACAGAAGTTTTAACTATCCAAGCTGATAATGTAGATGCAGAGTCCTTCGATTTAAACGATATTCGAATTGCAAATTTTACAGGTTCATCTACCTATACAGGTACTACAATTCAATATTTCGATAAAGATGATAATCCAGTTGGCTCGATGACTATCTCTGGAACCCTTACAACAACAGAAACCTCAGTTAACCCTTTGTTTTCTGGAGACGACTTACCTATTCTAGGTGTTGCAAAAATTGTTTTTACCGTAACTGGTGGAGGACCACCTGCAAATTTTGAAATACGCTCAATCGACTTTACAAGTCCTGTAGTGCCTACACCTTGTAGCGATCCAGATATTCCAACTCTTACTAGCTCACCTAGTACAGTTTGTGTAGGTTCCAGTGCAACGATTAATATTTCAGGTAGCTTAAATGACGCTAACGCATGGTATATTTATACAGGTTCCTGTGGTGGTACTTTATTAGGTACAACTACAACAGGTAGTTTTTCAATTTCAGCAGTTAATACTGCAACAACTTATTTTGTGAGAGGTGAAGGTGGATGCGTGACACCTGGAAGTTGCAGTACTATAACAATAACACCTACACCTTTGGATGATGCAAGTTTCAATTCTTCTGATTTCTGTGAGTCTTCAACAAACATGATTTCGGGAGTTGCGACAACTGGTGGAGTGTTTTCAATCTCTAGTCAGACTGGATCAGGTTTAGCAACAATAGATAGCGTATCTGGAATCTTATCTAATTTTTTAGCAGGCGATCAAATTACTATACAATACACGACTCCTTCTAGCGGTTGTCAAAATACTAGTGTACAAGTGGTAAATGTAACGCCTTTAGACGATGCTGATTTTACAAGTACAGATTTCTGTGAGTCTTCAACAAACACGATTTCGGGAGTTGCGACAGCTGGCGGAGTGTTTTCAATCTCTAGTCAGACTGGATCAGGTGGCGCAACAATAGATAGCGTATCTGGAATCTTATCTAATTTTTTAGCAGGCGATCAAATTACTATACAATATACGACTCCTTCTAGTGGTTGTCAAAATACTAGTGTACAAGTGGTAAATGTAACGCCTTTAGACGATGCTTCATTTAATTATAGCGCAGTTGCATATTGTGCAGACGGCTCAGATCCAGCACCAACAGTTACAGGCTTAGGAGGAGGAACATTTACAAGTGGCGCAGGTTTGTCGTTAAACGCCTCATCAGGAGCAATAGATGTTTCAGCATCTACACCAGGGACATATTCTGTAACTTATACAACAGGTGGTACTTGCCCAAATACTTCAACGGCGACAATAACCATAAATGGATTGGATGATGCAAGCTTTAGTTACTCTGCTAGCTCTTACTCCGCTTCAGATGCCGACCCTACACCGACGATTACTGGACTAGGAGGAGGAAGTTTTTCAAGTGGTCTAGGATTGGTAGTAAATAGTATGACTGGAACGATAGACTTATCAGCTTCTACGGCTGGAACTTATTTAGTGACCTATACAACAACTGGAACATGTCCTAATAGTGCTTCACAATCTGTGACTATTTCATCTAATGATAATTTAGCAACACCTACTGCCTTAGTTTATGGAGCTGGTTGTACAGGAAGTATTTATGATATTCAAGATTCTACATTGGAGTTGGGAGAAGATATTCCTGATTGTGCTTTTGATACAGGTGCACCATTTGCTCCTGCCCAAGCTTCATCTCAGTGGTTTACATTTGTAGCTTCTAGTAGTGGAGATGCATTGATTAAGATTACTGATGATGGAATAGATACTTTTGGACCTCAATCTCCAAGTATCGCATTGACATTAGCTTTGTATGAAGCACCGTCCACACCTGGTGATTTTTCTACTTTAGGCTCAGCGATAGCATGTTCTTCTTCATCTGTACTACCAGGGGTAGAATTATTAGACGGTACTTTTATAGATGCCAAAGGACTTACGGCTGGAAATACGTATTATGTTCAAGTATATAGCAATGATAATTCTAGTATAGATTATTGTATAGATGTGTCTGAGCCTGTGATTTACACCTATAATAATGGATGGCAAGCACCAAACGGTAATCCTGAATTAGTAAATAATCCACACAAAAGGGTAGAAGTACTTGCTGGCGACGCTTTTCAGCAGCCATCAGAAAACAGTACACAACCTATTCCGCCGAGTGTAGGAAGTCTATATGTAGCACAGAACGCAAGTATTTCCTATGATTACCTGTTACTTAATTATAAGATGGAAATTGACGGAGCTTTGAATCCACTTTCAGGAGGAATCCCTTCAACCGCTACTGCAATCGTAATTATCACTAATCAGTCGTTGAGTTCGATTAGTGGAACAGGGAATGCATACATAGGCGCTTTTGTTTATGTGAATGAGAATGGGAATGCAAATACAGTTGATGTTGATTTAGAAATGGATGTTTATGAAGAATTTCAGATGAGTGATCGCTCAATAAACTTCTCAAAAACGATTACATTTAAGTCAACAGATGATCGTACAGCTGTTTATAATCCTATTGATTTTACTAGTGGATCTTCTGAGAATGCAAGTATCACAGGATTAGTACAAGTAGAGCAGTTCATACCAGAAAACAACAGTGTACGAGGTCGTGCTTATCGATTTGTAAGCTCGCCAGTTTCTTCTATGAGTACGATTTTCTCTCAATGGCAAGAAAACGGTGCTTCACCATCAGGATTTGGAACTCATATTACAGGAACTTCTGGAACAGTAGGAATGGTAGATGCTGCAACTGGATTTGATCAGACTTCTTCTGGAGCAAATAGCATGCGCACTTATAGTAATGATACCAGTCAAAGTTTTAATGTAGTTACCAGTACAAATCAAGCAGCCGATTCTTTAAAAGTGGCTCAAGCTTACTTACTTTATATACGTGGAGACCGTAATGTTGATTTAACAACAAACACTAGTAGTAGTGCTACGGTATTAAGATCAACAGGAATTCTAGAGCACAAGCCTATCTCAAAAAGCTATGATGTAGAGCAAAGCGACTTTATTTTTACAGGAAATCCATACCAAAACGCGGTTAAGGTAGAAGACCTTATTGATGCAAGTACAAACATAGAAGATGACGTTGTGTACTATTGGGATCCAACCCTAGGTGGTTTAACAGGTAGTGGTGGAGCTTATGTGACGTACACAGGATTTGATGGAGGCGGCGCAGGAATAGCAACACCAGCTAGTGCTAACAATGGATTCATACAACCAGGACAAGCAGTGTTTGTAAGAGCAAATGCAGGAGCAAACGGGCCTACCAATGATGCCGTGATCAGCTACAGACCAGATCAGACGGATATCAGTGGTTTAGTAACAGGAGCTTCAAATTCAGTAACAAGCATTCCATCTACAGGACCAGCATCTATCTCAATGTCCTTATATGATACTGCAAGTTTTACTAGCGGGAACTCATTAAGTGATGGGTTATTGATACGTTTTGGTTCTAATTATTCAAATGCTATAGGAGCTGGAGATTATGTTAAGATCATGAACTTTGATGAGAGTGTAGCCGTAGAGCAGTTAGCAAACAATTATGCAGTTGCAGGAAGATCGCTACCAGTTCATAATGAGGTGATACAATTAAATCATTACAACTATGGTGATACCGATTATACCTATACGATAGACCTTACAGGGCTTACATCTGTTGATGCTTATATTTATGATCAGTACACAAGTACATCAACACCTCTAGTAGATGGATTCAATACTTTCAACTTTACAGTAGATGCTTCTATAATAGGAAGTATAGCGGCAGATCGTTTCCAATTAAGATTTGAGAATGTCACGTTAGGAGTAGAAGATACTATAGCAGGAGCAGCGTTCACGATGTATCCTAATCCAGCAGCGACTAATGCGGTTATAAGCATGCAATCTTCACAACTAGCAAGCAAGCAGGCAAAATTACGAGTAACCGACCTTTCCGGAAAACTAATCAGCGATCGAGCGATTGAGTTCAGCGCACAAGGATTATATGAATGGAAAGATAGCGACTTGAAAACAGGTTTATACATTCTAGAGGTTTCTACCGAAGAAGGAGATAAGCTAGTAAGAAAACTAGTGATCGAGTAGAGAAGAGCACTAATAAACAAAACTTTAGAAATGATTTATCTCAGTTACACAACTGAGGTAAATCATTTTTTTATTACAACTACTTCTGTTGCTATTCCGCTTTCGCGAAAGCGGGATTATTAATCTAACTATGCTCCGGTTTAATAAGACGATAGTTCAGCAATGCAACAATAGAATAATGACTAATAAAATAAGGTAAGCTTGCTAGGATAGAATTCTAGACGTATGAGGCTGCAGGAAGCTAATTAGTTATAGAATCTTTACTCAGCTTTTGAGAAACTGAGTAACCATTATTATCAAAATATTGATACAATTCTTTATCAGAGTTGTTGTCGATCAGTAAATAACTACTATTATCTAATTTTAGTAGATTGGTTTCATTCTGACCAGATAGGTAATTAAACAGAGCTGGAAATACACTAATACTAGATTTTACATCTTTACGATGAGATTCAAATTCTGGTGGCGCTTTAATCGCATATAAAGCGTTAAATATGCTTTGCTTTAAATCTTCATCATTTTCTGGCTCGCTATAAGCAGCACCAGTGTGCGTGTAGCCTACAAAACCTCCATGGTCTGCTACGAGCATAATTATTGCTTCTGGATCTCTCTTTTCAATGAAACGTACCATTTCTATTAGCTTTTTTGAAATGGAATCAACCTCTTGCTGATAGCGTCGTGTTTCAAATGCAATAGCATCTTCTCGATCTTTACTGAAAGAAATATGTCTGGGTTCTAAAATCTCTACAAAGAAAAACTGAGGCTTATTGCCAGAGTTAGAAACCATATTCTCAAAATCAATTTGATAATCTTTACCTAGAAAATAGTTGGGTAAAAGAGGAGAAAGATCAGCATAAGAAACATTATTTCTATCGTAAGCCACTTCTGGATAATTGAGCATCAAATAAGAATGTTCTAAAATAAGGTTAGTCTGGTATCCATTCTTTTTAAAAGTTTTAATTACTGGATTATCTCCTAGAATAATGTCTCGTGCATTTATCAACTCGTTGCCTATATCTCCATAATTCAAATAATGGTGCTGAGCTGTAAACAAAGTACTGTTAGATGCAAGGGTAGTAGGATAATTACTTCTAAATTCATCATTGAATTGAAAGCCGAGATCAGATAAAGTGTTATAAAACTCACCTAACTTTAAATTATAAAGAGGATTATCTCCTGCTCGCTTGCCTACAAAACCGTCTGGCTGTATCACATAAACGTTAGGGCGCTGATTAAATACAGCCGTCTCAAAAGGCATTTCTTCAATCCAATCGTTACTATTATAGACCTTTGTAACTAGATAATAAAGCAGCTGGCTAGATGCGATCAACAACATAAAGGATAAAAGCAAAACTAGTTTTTTGTAATGTTTTGCGGTAAAATAAGAAGAGCCTATTGCGATAAAAGCAAATAGTAAAAGAGCTTTCCATCGCCATCCCAAGTAAATAGATAGAGAAAATATAATGGAAAAGTTAATCAAGAAATACGACCAATATAATTGTGGTCTTTTAGTTGGAAACTTCTTCTTAAAGAAAAAATCGACACCTAAAAATAGTACCGATGGGACCACTATAAAACAAGCGATAAAGCTTAATAATTGTTGCCATGAATTAACTACAGTAAAATTTTTAAGATACAAATACGCGATCGCATATAGTCCTGGTATAACAGTAACCGTCCACCAGCGGTGTTTATCTTCAGAAAGGAAATGTAAAATTTTATCTTTCATGTCTTTCAAAAAGAAATAACGTGCGCTCTGTGCCTTGAATTTTCTCTGACTTGATCAATTTAAATTCTTTTTGGTACGCTTTCGCGAAAGCGGAACTATTATAACCATCAAATAAATGTCGAGCTTCTCGTTTGCTATCCAAGATATAGGTCACCCAGCTATCGGTACGGTCTGGAAACTCTATGATCAAATACTTTGATAATTGTGCAAAATATGCAGCACTCATTTCGAAAGGTACATTTCCAGTAAGAGTTATATGATGAATTAACGCAAGCGCCATGCTTACATCTGGCTCAAAATCAATTACTCTAGAGGTAAATGAATCTCTCTCTGAATTGTGGAAACCTATAGATGGTGATGGTTGCATTAAATCGCAAACTATAGGTATAATTTTCTGTTCCTTAGATTGTAACAAGTTTAAGTAACATTGATCTATCGCTGGCTGGTCGATATCGCTTACAATTATTTGATCGGTTTGTGGTAACAATTCTTTTGCAAAAGTGCCATCGTTACCGCCTAGATCGATAACTTTTGCTGCATTAACGTCGCGACACCATTCTTTTATAAGTTCTTTTTTAATTTGAAAGGAAGTCTCTTGATAGTTTATTTCATTATAATAACTGGACCACTCGGTATTCTCTGCAGAAGTCATGGCATCGATATGCTGTTCTAGTGCTTTGAGCATTTTAATCTGTGAAGGCTTAGAAAGGTGAACCTCTTTATTTGTGTTGTTCTCTTTTTCATTGTTATTCTGAAATTTAGAAAGCAAATGAATGTGGCTATAAATTGTAGGGTTAAATCGAGACATAAAACTTAATTGTCTTTTCACGTCATTGAGATCTAATCCATTGATAGAATGCTGTAATGTCTTCAAATAGCGACCACCATGTTTTTGCGCAAGTAATAATGGCCCGAAAAAATGCTCGTTGAATTGTTTCAAAGCTCTCCAAGGAGTATTTTCTTTATACTTTTCAATACTTAAAGTGTCGATAAATATTGCTTTTCCTTTGTGAAAAGCAATATTAAATGCGCTAGCATCTTTAAGAGAAAAGTCATTTTCTAAGAGAAATATTTGAATCCTTAAGGTGAGTTGTGCAGCATGTTTGTACTGTGTAAAACTCCACTCATAGGGATAAGTAATAAAACCCAATTGCTCAGGTTGGATGATTATTTTATCATCGCTAGAGCTAATTTCTTTATGCGGGATAAGCCAGCCTTTATCAAATAGTTTTTGATAGATCCCTTCTGATTTTGCCTGATTGTACTCTATGAAGAAAACTGGATTGATCCATCTGTAATAAAGACCGTTTTCTTTGTACATAAAGCCAGAAGGATCTCGATATGATGAAGGATGTCTGAGCATTAATTATTTTCAGGATCTTTTTCATAGCTGCTGTCAAAGCTGCCGTTTTTCTTTTCTTTTCTCATACCTAACCATCCTTTAATAACAGCAATAACTGTTTTGTAGAATAAAACAAAGCCAGCTAATGCAGCGATGGCAGCTTGAGCAATCATGGCTCCTAAACCAGCATCAAAGTATAATAGGTAATTCATGGCAGCAATTTAATTAAATATAACACTATAATAGAATAAAATAGTAATTTTACGAAAGGAGTCTTAAAGGCTTATACTATAGTTGGGCAGCAACTAATTCATTGACCCATTCTAGAAAACGCTCGTCCTCTTCATTAAATGCATTAGGCGTGTTGCTATCGATATCAATCTGACCTATGTTTTTTCCATCTTTGAACATAGGTATGACTACCTCACTTTTCACATGAATGCTACAGGCGATATAATTATCTTGAGCGTGCACATCATCTACCACAAAGTTTTTGTTTGAGACCGCTACCTGACCACAAATTCCTTTACCAAAAGGAATTACAGTATGATCTGTAGGTTCTCCCGCTTGATTCCATAAGTGTAGAGTAGGCTCTGTCTCATGTGCCATATAAAAACCTACCCAGTCATAAGTGTCTACATTAGATTGCAGCAAATCACAAACAGCTTGCATTTTATGATTAATAGGTAGTTCAGGCTGTTGTAAAATTTCTAAAACTTTTGGTTTTAAATCAGCTATTTTCATGGCATTAATTTTAAGACTACAAAGCTAGGTTATGGTTTTGTTTTATTGGCTAACTTTGTTTTAAAATTAAACGAATTGAAATCGCTTAAGCCTTATTATCCCATATTTAAGTTTGTAGCTACGTTTGCAGTATTATACATAGGCTTCTCTATTTTATACTACTTTTTTCTAGACTTAGAATGGAGCTCACAATTATATCCAGATCCTGTTACAGCTCAAATAGCTTATCAAACTCAAGAGCTATTAATCTTGTTGGGATATAACGCACAAACTTTAAATTCTGTAGGTCATCCTTCGGTATTAGTTTTTATTGATGAATCTGTACTTTATAGGATAATAGAAGGTTGTAATGCTATCAGTGTCATGATACTTTTTACGGCGTTTGTAGTCGCTTTTGCAAGAGGTTTCAAGAAAACACTATTGTTTATTTTATTTGGGATTCTGTTTATTTATATCGTGAATCTCATACGATTAGTTATTCTAGGAATCGTTTTCTATAGTTACAGTGACTATTCAGATGTTGCACATGATATTATTTTTCCTTCAGTAATTTATGGAGCAGTAGTGTTGCTATGGATTTACTGGATCAAGGATTCAAAAACGGCTCGTAATGAAAAAAGCTAGCTCTATATTTTTTATCGCCTTAGCTGTTGTAGGATTAGTTTGTGTTAGGATATTTGAAAATGTTCTGTTCAACGATCCGTTTATAGCATATTTCAAATCTAATTTTCAAATTTATGAACTGCCAGATTTTAAGTCTTTAAGTTATATCGTGTCGACCATATTTAGATATAGCCTTAATCTAGCTTTATCACTGGTAATAATTTGGTTTCTTTATAAAAAGAGAGAGTTTATAAAAGCTGCCTTATGGGTTTATCTATTTGCTTTTATTATTCTAAGTGTTGCGTTTTTAATACTTAGTAATTTAGATTATGAATGGATTAAAATGGGACTCTTTTATACAAGAAGATTTTTAATACATCCTATTTTACTCTTCATTCTAGTTCCAGGATTTTACTTTATTTCTAAAACTAAGATCAATCAGTAATTTTTTTATTAAGCTATTGAACATAAAAAAGCCGATTCTGAAAAGAACCGGCTTTTGAATTTTAATTAAGATCTTACTACTTAGGATCTAAAATCATATCGATACGTTCTACTAAGTCTAGCAAATGAATTTTTGAAAGTCTATCACTAGTTCGATTTGCTGCTCTAGCTGCATCTCTTCTTAGTGTAGTTAATTCTGCACGTACAATAGGTCTAATATCACTTTGAACTACATCAACAGAACTTTGAGAAACAAATCTTCTAAAAGCCGCAGGTATTCTAGGTTGTTCGTTGTTCATAATAAACTCTAGTCTCTCCACATAAGCACGCTGTAGATTACGACGGTAACGATCAATAGTTCTACCTCTAGGAAGCTCTTTGAAAAGACCTTGTCTTAAGTCAGTCATCATTTCTAATAAACCGTAAGCATCGTCTCCGTTTACTTCTTCATTCTCCATTAATCGAGCCATACGACCGAAATCTAGTACATTGTTCAATGTTCTAACTTGAATACTACGTATTCTATCTATTCCACCATCAGATTCTATTTTATTGAAGATATCTTGATCAATAAGCCATTCTGGTGTGTCAAAAAGTTGCTCGTTTAAGAATGCCATCGCACGAGTTTGCTTGTCTCTAGAAGCATGTTCATAAACAGCTCCTTCTTGACCATAGGCTTTGTAAGTTTCCTTAACTCCACCTATGTTTCCGGTTACATGACCCATATAACGATTAAACTGTCCTACCAGCTGTCCGTACATGTTTTCTAACTCATCATAGTTCTCTCCTTCTTCACCAGTCCATTTTCCTAAATTAGGAACAATACGCTTTAAGTTTTTAATACCATAAGCACTTGCTCGCATGGAGTCGTCACCTAAATCTTCAGTTTGAGAAGTGTGATCGATTACTCCACGCTGTTGACGTCCAAATCTGTAAACTGGATCTCCAGCTTTCTCTAGAATCCAAGAGTCAAGAACACTTTTTTCTTCTTTTGCAGTTTTGTCTAATATAGGCTTGTAACCCCACATGATAGCATACTTGTCATAAGGACCTATATTTGGCATTAATGCCACGTCACCATCTTCTGGTTGAGCCACATAATTAAAACGAGCATAGTCCATTATTGAAGGTGCTGTACCAAACTCCTTAGTAAAAGCAGGATCTCTTAGTTTCTCCACAGGATATGCGATAGAACTACCCATGTTGTGAGGCAATCCTAAAGTGTGACCTACTTCGTGAGCACTTACAAAACGTATCAAACGACCCATAACTGCATCATCAAAGTTATTCATTCGAGCATCTGGATTGATTGCTGCAGTTTGAATAAAGAACCAGTTATGTAATAAAGTCATTACATTGTGATACCAGTTGATATCACTTTCTAGAATCTCACCAGAACGAGGATCACTTACGTGAGGTCCATTTGCATTAGGAATAGGAGAGGCCAAGTATCTTACAGTAGAATAACGAACATCTTCTGGACTCCATTCAGGATTTTCTTCTTTAGTAGGAGCATCTTTTGCGATAATAGCCTCCTTAAAACCTGCAGCCTCAAAAGCAACTTGCCAGTCTTCAATTCCTTGTTTGATGTATTTCCTCCACTTTACCGGTGTCGCTGGATCGATGTAATAAACGATTTGCTTTTTAGGCACTACTAACTCGCCGGCCTTAAATTTAGCAATGTCTTCATCTTTAACTTCTAGTCTCCATCGGTCTAGATAAGTAACTGTTTTAGTTTTTTGATCTTCTAGTCCATAGTCTTGTTGCCCTCTAGCAAACCATCCCACGCGTTGATCAAAATAGCGTCTCTTCATAGGCTCCTTTGGTAAAAGAATCATAGAGTTACTCATTTCTAAGGAAATAGATTGAACACTACTATTAGAAGGAGGATCACTAGAAAGATAAGTTTTCACATGTCTAGATTCAATATTTTGAGGATATGATCTTAAGGTATCTATGTAGGATCGTGAATCGTCTAGCCTACTAACTTTGTAATTTCTTCTCGCTCTCTGAGGGAAGCCGATAGCTTTTACATCTTTTGTAAAAAAGTCGGTAACATCTATTACAGTATTATTAGTAACACTATCCTTTTTTATTGCTTTTATAGGAAATGAATATAGAATAGGTTCAAAATTAGAGTTTTCCACTGCGATGCTTACAGGAAGTGAGTCTGCTGCAACTACTTGATGAGACACCACTCTAAGAAGAACATCTTTGTTTTTCTTTTGCCATCTTAGTGTTTGTGTATTTTGTTTACCACCTCCGAAACCTAATCCAGAAGCAGTTTTTGCAATACGAGTTACCATGAGCATTTCTCTTTCAAAAAGAGAGTCAGGAATTTCATAGAAATACTTGTCATCTACCTGATGAACGGTAAATAAACCTTCATCACTTTTAGCTTCTTTTGTAATCACCTTAGAATATGGCTGAATATCGCCTTTTTTAGGTTTTTTGGCCGAAGCAGTTTTTTTTGCCGGAGCTTTCTTTTTTCCTTGGAAAATAGAACAACTTGTTGTGACTGAGGCTGCAAGAAGCAACATCATTAACATTTTGATTGTACGCATGTAGTTAGAGTTTTATTTGATGCCTAAATATATTATCATAAAATTCATTATTTCTTAACAAGGCGTTAACTAGAAGCTATTTCTTACGAATAACTATACAATTAGCAGAGAGTTTTACTGATGAAGCTTTCGCGAAAGCGAGAAATAAAAAAAGCCACCTCTTATGAGATGGCTTAATGTTAATTACTGGAAAATGATATTACATCATTCCGCCCATGCCTCCTGGCATTCCTCCTGGCATTCCTCCACCACCTGGAGCATCTTCTTTAATTTCTACAAGAGCACACTCAGTAGTAAGAATCATTCCAGAAACAGAAGCTGCATTTTCTAAAGCAACACGAGTTACTTTTTTAGGATCGATAATTCCTTCTTTAAGCATGTCTACATACTTATCGTTTTTGGCATCATAACCATGGTTTCCTTTTGATTCAAGAACTTTAGAAACTACGACACTTCCTTCTCCACCTGCATTTTCAACAATAGTTCTCAATGGAGATTCTATAGCACGAGCAACGATAGAAATTCCCGTTTCTTCGTCAGCATTGTTAGATTTTACTTTAGAAAGAACTGATTTTGCTCTTACAAGAGCAACTCCACCACCAGCAACGATACCTTCTTCAACTGCTGCGCGAGTTGCGTGAAGTGCATCATCTACACGATCTTTCTTTTCTTTCATTTCAACTTCACTAGCTGCACCTACGTAAAGGACAGCAACACCACCTGCAAGTTTTGCAAGACGCTCTTGAAGTTTTTCTTTGTCATAATCAGAGGTAGTGTTCTCGATTTGAGATTTAATCTGTCCTACTCTTGATTTAATATCATCATTTGAACCACTTCCATTAACAAGAGTTGTGTTGTCTTTATTAATATCAACTTTTTCACAAGTTCCTAGCATTTCTAGAGTAGTGTTCTCAAGAGTAAATCCTCTTTCTTCAGAGATTACAGTACCACCAGTAAGAATTGCGATGTCTTCTAGCATTGCCTTTCTACGATCTCCAAAACCTGGTGCTTTAACAGCAGCGATCTTAAGTGATCCTCTTAATTTATTTACTACAAGTGTTGCAAGAGCTTCACCGTCCACATCTTCAGCAATAATAAGAAGTGGTTTACCTGTTTGAGCAACTGGCTCAAGAACTGGCATCAATTCTTTCATTGTAGAAATCTTCTTGTCAAATAACAAGATGTATGGGTTTTCTAACTCTGTAGTCATCTTCTCAGAATTAGTAACAAAATAAGGAGATAGATATCCTCGATCAAACTGCATTCCTTCTACAACATCTACATAAGTTTCAGTTCCTTTTGCTTCCTCAACAGTGATTACACCTTCTTTACCTACTTTTCCAAAAGCCTTAGCGATTAAATCACCTACTACTTCGTCGTTATTTGCAGAGATAGAAGCAACTTGCTTGATCATCTCGCTAGAGTCGCCTACCTTTTTTGCTTGCTTTTCAAGATCTTTTACGATAGCCTCAACAGCTTTGTCGATACCACGTTTTAAATCCATAGGGTTTGCGCCGGCAGCAACGTTTTTTAGTCCTTCTTTTACAATTGCTTGAGCAAGTACAGTTGCTGTAGTCGTTCCATCACCTGCAAGATCATTAGTTCTTGAGGCTACTTCTTTTACCATTTGCGCGCCCATGTTCTCCAGCTCGTTCTCTAGCTCGATTTCTTTAGCAACACTTACACCATCTTTAGTTACTACGGGAGCACCAAATGATTTTCCTATAATAACGTTACGACCTTTAGGGCCTAATGTTACTTTAACTGCATTTGCAAGTGCATCAACTCCACGTTTAATACCATCTCTTGCTTCTATATCAAATTTTATGTCTTTTGCCATTTTGTTTGTTTTTGTTCCGCTTTCGCGAAAGCGGATTTATGAAACTAATTTCTAGAATTTATTTCCTAATTATCGATTATACTATCGCTAGAATATCGTCTTCTCGCATGATGAGGTAATCGCTACCGTCTAATTTTAATTCTGTACCACTATACTTTCCATAAAGCACAGTATCACCCACTTTTACGGTCATATCATGATCTTTTTTCCCTTTTCCTACTGCTACTACTTTTCCTTGTTGAGGTTTTTCCTTTGCAGTGTCTGGTACATAAAGACCTGAAGCGGTTCTCGTTTCAGCAGGTGCAGGTTCTATTACTACTCTGTCTGATAAAGGTTGAATATTTAATGCCATTTTAAAAAATGTGTTTTTGATTAATATACTGGCTCTATTTCCATAAATATGCCAATTCTTTTTCACTGACAAAACTGCTGTAAATAAAAATATCCAGCCTTAAGAGCTGGATATTTTGTCAGTTATATGTTGTAAGAACTATTCTGAGTCTGAAGTAGTTTCTTCTGTTGTAGTCGTTGCTGGAGCAGGAACCTCTGCTGGAACTTCAACAGCATTTGGATCGGTTACATCAATAGTATTTGTAGCCTTATCTTGGATAAGAGTTGTACTCGCTAAAAGAATAAGTACTAAAAGCGCTGTAGAAAGTACCCAAGTACTTTTGTCTAAAAAGTCACCTGTTTTCTTTACTCCACCTAATTGTTGAGTTCCTCCACCACCGAAGCTAGATGATAATCCACCACCTTTAGGATTTTGTACCATAATCACTACTACGAGTAGAAAGGATACTAAAACGATGAGTCCTAAAAAGATATAAAATGTTGTCATTATATGTTATTACTTTGTAAATTCTTGATTTCCTGAATTCGGTCTGCAAATAAACCACTTTTTTCTGGATGCTGCAATAGTAAAATCTCATAAGCCTTTAAAGCTTTAGAATAGTTTTTCTGCGCTAGATAAACCTTTGCTAAAGTTTCTGTCATGAATTGACTCGGATCTTCATTAGAAATAGAGATTTGTATGGCGCTATTTGCGCCCTTGCGAGGTTTTATTTTCGGTTTTTCAGCGAGAAATTGATCAATTTTTGCCATTTTTCTAGCACGATCATCAACTTCTTGAATCACTGGTTTTATTTGAGGAGCTTCATTTTCTACTTTGTATTTACCTGCTTCAGACTGTTTCTCTAGAGCTGTCTCATTTTCTCTGTCAATGGGTTTCAATGTGGTAAGTTGTAACCACGTAGAGAAACTGTGCGTCTCGTTTTTATCAAAATCAAGTGGTTCATCAATAATCGATGTTTCTTCTTTCTTTTCAAATAAATCTTTGTCGGTAATCTTTGTAAAATCTTTGTTGGCATTAAAATCTTCTTCTCGAATAACCGTAATCACTTTTTCTACTGGAGAAGAGTCATCATTGCTATTTTCTAAATCTTGCAGTTGTAGATTTTTAATGTGATCGCTTATTTCATTTTGTGAAAAGGATGCTGAGGTAATAAAATCAAATAGCACAGATCTATCGGTAGTATGTGCAGCTGTTTTTTGAAGCTCGCGATTATACAGAGGACTGTTTTGGTTTTTCAATCCTTTCAAATACAAACTTCTAGCCGACTGGAAATAAGGGTATTCTTCTAGTGTTTTTTCTAGAATACTAATATGGTCCACATGTATGGACTCTGGATGTGCAATCACTTCGTTAATACGGGCAGTGTTTACCATTTGGCTAATGTGTCGTTAAAAATATCTTGGGTAATTTGCTCAAATAGCACTTCTTTTGCTGCTTCTAGAGTACTGCCTTGCAACTGGGCATTAGCATCATAGTCAAAGAAGAAACTGTATTTTTTTTCAAAGCTTTCTTCGTCGTTTTTTGTGTTGGTAAACCTTAAATTTACTTCTAGAGTAACTCGGTTTTGTGCAGCTCTACTGTCTGCAGTAGCTGTCATAGGTGCGATGTAGAATCTGGTAATCTCACCTTGATAAATGTAATCACCATTTCTAGGTGTAAGACTTAATCTGGACTGGTCGTTAATTAAATCTTGAAGAGCAAGAGTGAAGTCTCTTTCTAATCCTGGCTCAACTAATACCGCTTGATAACCAAAATAATCTACTTGAAATGTCTTGATATTATCAGGAATAGTAACGCCGCTAAGACTGTAAAACCCACAAGAATTTAAACTTAGTGCGATAATTACTAATATAAAAAACCGAATTTCCTTAAAGATCATATTGTTTTATTTTACGGTAAAGAGTTCGCTCTGAGATACCTAAATCATCTGCTGCGGCTTTTCTTTTTCCTTTATGTCTTTCTAACGACTTTTTTATTAATTCTATTTCCTTATCAGCTAAAGAAAGTGATTCTTCTTCTACAATTTCCTGCGCAAAATCATATCGATCGCCAGTGGTTTGAACAGGCTCAACATAAGGACTTGATTCATTATTTGATGAAATAGTAGTGGATTTTTGCTCTTCTTGATTGAAATCATAAGCGTTATCTATAACCTCTTCATAATCTTGCTCGCTGTCATTATGGTTGCCATAAATACGCTTGATCAGGTTGGGGTTTTCTTCCCTAACATGACTTGCGTTACCGTTCTCCATAAGTTCATTAGTGAGTTTTTTTAAGTCGTTGAGATCGTTTTTCATATCAAACAATACCTTATATAGGATCTCACGCTCGTTTGCAAATTCACTATCGCTATTCTTTTTGCCCCCTATAACTGCTGGTAGATTTTTTCCAGCGTCAGGTAGGTAGTTGCGCAATTTAGTAGCATTGATTTCTCTATCTTTTTCTAAAACGCTTATTTGCTCAGCTATATTTCTTAGTTGCCTGATGTTACCGCTCCACCTGTAATTAGAAAGCATAGAAACTGCGTTCTCATCTAGTCTTATGGTAGGCATTTTGTATTTCATTGCAAAGTCACTTGCAAACTTTCTGAATAGCAAATGAATGTCTCCTTTGCGATCTCTTAGAGGAGGCAAATCTATTTCTACAGTACTTAATCGGTAATATAAATCTTCTCTAAACTTTCCTTTTTCAATAGCGTCAAACAACTTGACATTTGTTGCTGCCACGATGCGCACATCAGTTTTTTGAGTATTAGAAGATCCTACTTTGAGAAATTCTCCATTTTCAAGAACACGTAAAAGCCTCACTTGAGTTGGTAAGGGCAATTCACCTACTTCATCAAGGAATATGGTCCCGCCATCGGCTACTTCAAAATAACCTGATCGAGTAGAAGTAGCTCCTGTAAAAGCACCCTTCTCGTGACCAAATAATTCTGAATCTATTGTCCCTTCTGGAATAGCACCACAGTTTACCGCAATGTATTTAGCATGTTTTCTAAAGGATTGCGAGTGAATTATTTTAGGAATACTTTCCTTTCCAACACCGCTTTCCCCAGTCACTAAAACAGAAATATCTGTGGGAGCAACTTGTAAAGCTTTTTCTATGGCTCTATTAAATCCAGGGTCATTACCTATAAGTTCAAAACGTTGTTTTATGGCTTGTACACTTTCCATATTATAAGGTTTCATAAGTTAGAGGTCCTTTCATATCGCTATAACCTATTGCTTTACCTATTAAGGTTGCGCTGGTACAGTCTGTAATCTCCACCATCACATAGTCACCTACTTTGTAATCTTCCTTATCAAAAATAGCCACATAATTTTGTGTATTACGTCCTGCCCATTGTTGGTCTGATTTTTTAGACTCTTTTTCTATGAGACATTCCACTGTTTTACCTACAAAGTATTGTGCTCTTTCATGACCAGTTCTTCTTTGCACTGCGATGATTTCATTAAGACGTCGTTTTTTCACATCTTCAGGTACATCATCTTCTAGTTTACGAGCAGCCATTGTTCCTGGTCGTTCAGAATAAGCAAACATAAAGCCGTAGTCATATTTTACATATTCCATAAGACTCAAGGTATTTTTATGGTCTTCTTCAGTTTCTGTAGGGAAACCTGTAATCATATCTTGAGAAACAGCACATTCTGGTATAATAGCATGTACTCTATCGATCAATCTCATGTATTCTTCCCGAGTATGCAAGCGATTCATTTCTTTCAAAATACGATCACTTCCAGATTGCACAGGTAAATGAATGTAATTACAAATGTTTCTGTGAGCAGCAATAGCATGCAACACATCGTCACTTATATCTTGTGGATTGCTAGTTGAAAACCTTACACGCATATCAGGTTGCGCATTTGCCACTTTATGCAACAATTGCGCAAAATCTACAGCGGTTGCTTTTGCCATTTTACTCGCTTTTTTAAAGTCTTTTTTAAGACCACCGCCATACCATAAATAGGAGTCTACATTTTGACCTAATAAAGTTACTTCCTTAAAACCTTTATTCCACAAATCATTTACCTCCTCTAGAATAGATTGTGGATCACGGCTGCGCTCACGTCCACGAGTAAATGGTACTACACAAAAGGTACACATGTTATCACAACCACGAGTAATGGATACAAAAGCGGTTACTCCATTAGAATTTAATCTTACCGGAGCAATATCACCATAAGTCTCTTCTTTAGAAAGAAGAACATTCACGGCATCACGACCTTCATCAATCTCTGCAACAAGATTTGGTAAATCTTTATAGGCGTCTGGTCCTACAACCATATCTACAATTTTCTCTTCTTCAAGAAATTTAGATTTCAATCGCTCAGCCATACAGCCTAGAACACCTACTTTCATATTAGGGTTCTTTTTATTCTTAACGCGATTGTATTTCTCCAGTCTTTTACGCACAGTTTGCTCAGCCTTGTCTCTTATAGAACAGGTGTTCACAAGAACTAGGTCAGCATCTTCCATGTTATTTGTGGTGTTGAAACCTTCTTTAGCTAGAATGGACGCAACGATTTCACTATCAGAAAAGTTCATCTGACATCCATAACTTTCTATATATAATTTGCGAGTATTTTGCGCATTATGTTCTAAAACTACCGCAGTTCCTTGCTTTTCTTCTTCAATTACTTTTTCCATCAATCATGATCTTAAATATCGATGCAAAGATATACTATTTGAATAATTTATGACACAATGTCAGCATGATGTTTTTAGAAGCGTAGATAAGAAAAACCAGGAGTACGAAATAGGTTCTCAAATCCTACCTGTAATGGGTTTATTTTTATCTCGCTTTCGCGAAAGCGGAACACATCAAAAACAAGAACTGATAAAGTTGAATGGGGTAAGATGATGTTTCTCGTAAAAGCTTTTATTTCTTAACCGTCAAGACCTGAACGGTTTAAAAATTATTTTTAGCTTTTTAACTAGTTGTTTTGCAGCTATTTGTAAACTTAAAAAAAATATCACATACCTTTGCAGTCCAAAAATCGCAGCTTAATGGCAAAGAATCTTGTAATAGTAGAGTCGCCTGCAAAGGCAAAAACAATAGAAAAATTTCTAGGAAAGGATTTTAAAGTAGAATCCAGTTTTGGTCATATTGCCGACTTACCTTCTAAAGAATTAGGAGTTGATGTTGACAAAGATTTTGCTCCTAAATATGTAGTAAGTAGCGATAAGAAAGATTTAGTTCGTAAGCTTAAAAAACTTGCTGCGGCGTCTGATATTGTGTGGCTAGCAAGTGATGAGGACCGTGAAGGAGAAGCTATTGCATGGCACCTTGCAGAGCAGCTGGATTTAAAGAAAGAAAAGACCAAGCGTATTGTTTTTAATGCAATTACAAAAAGTGCTGTACAGCATGCTATCGATAATCCTAGAACTATAGATTACGATCTTGTAAATGCGCAACAAGCAAGACGAGTTTTAGACCGTATTGTAGGATATGAAATTTCTCCTATTCTATGGCGTAAGGTAAAAGGCGGTGCAAGTGCTGGTCGAGTTCAATCTGTTGCAGTGCGTTTGATCGTGGAGCGAGAAGATGAAATATTAAACTTCAAGTCGGATAACTTTTTTAGAATTGATGCCGATTTCAATACAGGTGATGGGGCGTTACTGAAAGCAAAATTACCTAGCAACCTAAAGTCCTTGAAGGCTGCTAAAGAGTTTTTAGATAAAAATAAAGGAGCAAAATTTGAGGTAGCTGACTTGGTTAAAAAGCCAGCTAAAAAATCTCCAGCTCCGCCATTTACCACATCTACTTTACAACAAGAAGCATCACGCAAATTGTTTTTTAACGTAAGTCGTACGATGCAACTCGCACAACGCCTTTATGAAGCAGGTTTGATTACTTATATGAGAACAGATTCTGTTAACTTGAGTAATGAAGCAAAAAAAGGTGCTGAAGAAGAAATTAAAAAAGCATACGGTAACGAGTTTCATAAGGAACGCAACTATAAAGGAAAGTCTAAAGGCGCTCAAGAAGCACATGAGGCGATACGACCTACTAATTTTGCTTTACACAGCTCTGGAGCAGATCGTGATCAGGTAAAATTATATGAGTTGATCTGGAAGAGAGCGATTGCAAGTCAAATGAGTGACGCAAAGCTGGAAAGAACTAACGTTACTATCGCTGCAGACAAGCATGATAAGAAGTTTACAGCAAGTGGAGAAATCGTAAAGTTTGAAGGCTTTCTTAAAGTTTATCTAGAAAGTACCGACGACGAAGATTTAGAGCAACAAGGTCTTTTACCAGATCTTAAAGTAGGACAGAACTTATTAAACAAACGCATTCTAGCAACAGAGCGTTTTACAAGACCTCCTTATAGATATACTGAAGCTTCTCTCGTAAAGCAATTAGAAGAGCTAGGAATAGGTCGTCCATCTACTTATGCACCTACTATTACTACAATCCAAAATAGAAAATACATAGAAAAAGGACAGTCTGAAGGTGAGGAACGCAATTACGTGCAGCTCACTCTAAGTAAAGATAAAGTCTCAGAAAAGGCGCTTACAGAAAAAACAGGATCTAATAAAAACAAAATGATTCCTACTGATGTAGGTCGAGTGGTTAATAATTTCTTAGTAGAGCATTTTGGAAATGTGTTGGACTACAACTTCACTGCAAAGGTAGAGGAGTCCTTTGACAATATTGCCGAAGGAAAAGAGGAGTGGACCGACATGATGAACCATTTCTACAAAGGTTTTCATCCTACAGTAAAAGACGTAGCCGAAAATGCAGAACGTGAAGTAGGAGAACGAGTTTTAGGAACACATCCAGAGAGCGGCAAGCCTATAAGTGTGAGGTTAGGAAGATTTGGTGCCATGGCTCAAATAGGAAGTGTAGAAGATGAAGAAAAACCACAGTTTGCTAGTTTACTGCCTTCTCAAAATTTAAATACAATTACTCTCGATGAGGTAATGGATTTATTTAAATTACCTAGAACAGTAGGAGAATACAATGGACATCCTGTTGAGGTTGCTCAAGGTCGATTCGGGCCTTATGTGAAATTCAATGGTAAGACCTTTGTTAGCTTAGAGAAAGATGATGATCCTATGACACTTACTTTTGAACGAGCAGCAGAGCTTATTCAAATGAAAGAAAAAGCAGATGCTCCTATATACATGTATGATGAGCAGCCCGTTACTAAAGGTGTTGGTCGTTTTGGTCCTTATATCAAGTGGGCAGGAATGTTTATTTCAGTAAATAAGAAATATGATTTTGATAATTTATCAAATGACGATATTGAAACGCTGATAAAAGAAAAAATCCAAAAGGAGAAAGATAAACTTATCGTGGATTGGGAAGAGGAAGGAATCCGCATAGAAAAGGCTCGTTGGGGTAGGCATAACATTATTAAAGGTAAAACAAAAGTAGAGTTGTCTAAAGATATCGATCCTTTGAAAATAACCTTAGAGAAAGCTCAAGAACTTATAGCTAAGAAAGCGCCTAAGAAAAAAGCAGCGGCTAAAAAGAAAGCTCCAGCTAAGAAAAAAACGACAGCCAAAAAGAAAACTACAAAAAAGTAATTTTATAAAATGGCTTTAGATTTTCTAAAACCTCTCAGTGAAGCCTTAGTTGCTCATGTAAAGATGCAACCTAAGCATACAATTGCGTCTACCATTAAACTGCATACGGTAAATGAAGGTTTGCCAGTTCTAGACGATGTACAAATTGTTATCATCGGTATTCTAGAAAACCGTCGTGATGCAAATGCTTTGTTTCAAGTGGAATCTCTAGATTTTGCTAGAGAAAAATTCTATGAACTTTATCCCGGTAACTGGTCCAGCCCTATGGCAGATTTAGGAGACGTTCACGCTGGTGAAACGGTAGAAGACACTTACTACGTGGTGCGACAGTTGACAGAGCATTTATTGCGATCTTCTATCATACCTATATTTTTAGGAGGAAGTCAGGATTTAATGTACCCCATTTATAGAGCATTTGATGAATTTCAGCATATGATAAATGTGGTGAACGTAGATTGTAGATTTGATTTAGGCGATATTGATCTTCCTATTTCATCTCGCAGCTACATTGGTAAAATGATTACTGTGGAGCCTTACAACTTATTTAATTATAGTAATCTAGGGTTTCAGACTTATTTTAACTCTCAAGAAGAAATTGATCTTTTAGAGAGAATGTATTTTGATGCCATTCGTTTAGGTCACTTAGATGAAGATAGTACACTCGCAGAACCAGTATTGAGAGATGCTGATGTTGTAGGTGTTGATATGAGTGTGGTGCGTGCTGGTGATCTCGCTTTCGCGAAAGCGAATCCTAACGGGCTGAATGGAAAACAAATTTGCAGTTTATCGAGATATTCTGGCATAAGTGATCGATTAAAGGTATTTGGAATTTTTGAGATCAATAATGAGAGAAATACAGGGGCACAGTTGGTAGCCGAAATGATTTGGTATTTTATTGAAGGTTATAATTTAAGAAGTTTTGAGTACCCAAAGGACGTGACCAAAGATTGTATTGTATATAAAGTTCCTATTGATGATCAGGTACTTATATTCTATAAGTCTACAAATACTGGTAGATGGTGGATAGAATTGCCATTTATTTCTCATGTTAATAATAAATTAAAACAACACACGTTATTACCATGCGATAGGCAAGATTATGAGACAGCTTGTAATCAGGTCTATCCCGATAGATGGCTTAAGGCTCGTCGCAAAAACGAAATTTGATAAGTTAAAGAATAGGTCTTATTTGATTTATTGAGAAAAAAAAGTTGTGGAATCGAAATCTTTTAGATAGGTTTACGCCCTTAATTCATAAAGAAAACATAAATTACCCTTATGAAAAAGTTATTAGTCCTTGTTGCAGTAGTTACCTTCTTAGCAAGTTGTGGTAAAGGAGACCGCGGAATGGTAGTAGGTACCAAAGGAAAAAAATGGCACCCAGAGAAACCTTATGGTATGACATTAGTACCAGGTGGTGCATTTATTATGGGTAAAAGTGACGATGATATCGCCGCTACTCGTAATGCTCCCACAAAAACAGTTACGGTTCCATCATATTATATGGATGAAACTGAAATTACAAATGCAGAGTACCGTCAGTTTGTTCACTGGACAAGAGATTCTCTGTTTAGAACTAACCTTGCTATCATGGCAGATGATAACGGTGCAACTCCTGGAGATAATGGAATTGGAGAGTATGCTTTTCTTGATGCAGAAGGAGCTGGTAATGATCCTTTAACACCATGGGAACAATATGTTCAAGATAATTATGTAGGATTAGGTCCTACAGGTTATGAAGGTCGCAAGTTAAATCACGATGTTGATTTGATTTGGGATACAGAAGATATTCCAGATGAATTCTATGCTGAGGTTTACGATCAAATGTATATTCCTTTTGATGAGGCATACAACGGAGAGCGTACCATTGATACAGAAAAGATCATCTTTACATATACAAGTCTTGATTTAAATGCTGCGGCAAGAAATCGTGATCCTAACAAAACTAGAAAAGATTTTATCTCTCAAGTTCCCGTAAAAATCTATCCAGATACTACTGTTTGGATTCGTGATTTTAATTATAGTTATAATGAGCCAATGCATAATGATTATTTTTATCATGAAGCATATAGCGATTATCCTGTTGTAGGTGTAAACTGGAATCAGGCGAAAGCTTTTTGCCAATGGAGAACTTTATATCACAATGCTTACCGTAAACAACGTAATGTTGAAAGAGTAAATGAGTACCGTTTGCCTACAGAAGCAGAGTGGGAATATGCCGCTCGTGGTGGGTTAGAAGGAGCAACTTATCCTTGGGGTGGTCCTTATGCAAAAAATGATAGAGGTTGCTTCTTAGCAAACTTTAAGCCTTTAAGAGGTGATTATGCAGCAGACCAAGCGTTGTATACAGTAGAAGCTAGATCTTATGAGCCTAATGAGTATAACTTATACAACATGGCTGGTAACGTTTCTGAATGGGTGAATTCTTCTTATGAAGCAGGAGCTTATGAAATGATGTCTTCTATGAGTCCTGTTGTAAACGATGCTAACAATAAACGTAAAGGTGTACGTGGTGGATCATGGAAAGATGTTTCTTACTTTCTTCAAGTAGGAACTCGTGATTATGAATATCAAGATAGTGCAAGAAGCTACATTGGCTTCCGTACGGTACAATCTTACATGGGAACTGACGTTACTCTTAATGCAGCTACTAACTAAAATATCCAATTAAAACAAATTAACTTAACTAAATTTTTAAAAAAATGGCACAGTCTAAAGCAACAAAGAAATTATTTAACATGGCTTACGGTATCGGAGCCTCTGTAGTAATCATTGGAGCACTTTTCAAAATTCTACACTGGGATTTCGGTTACGGTTTTTCTGGTAATAATCTTCTTATGATAGGATTGATTACAGAAGCAGTGATCTTCTTTATATCTGCATTTGAGCCGGTTGAAGATGAACTGGACTGGTCATTAGTATATCCAGAATTAGCAGGTGGAGAGTTAGCTAATGCTAAAGGTAAAAAAGAAGCACCTCAAGATGCTCAAGGTCTTTTATCTAAAAAGTTAGATGAGATGTTGAAAGAAGCAAAATTAGATGGTGAGTTAATGTCTAGTTTAGGTGATAGTATCCGTTCTTTTGAAGGTGCTGCAAAAGGAATGGCTCCTACGGCTGAAGCAATGTCTTCTACTAAAAAGTATTCAGAGGAGATGGCTCTTGCTGCTGCTCAAATGGAATCATTAAACAGTTTATATAAAGTTCAAGTGGAGAGTTCTTCTCGACAGGCTCAAGCAAATGAAGCAATTGCTGATAATGCAACAAAACTTCAAGAGCAAATGGCAGGACTTACTAATAACTTATCTTCTCTTAACGGCGTTTATGGAAACATGTTAGGAGCTATGAAAGGATAATTAGTTAAATTTTAATTTAAACTATAACAAAACTAATTAGAATATTATGGCAGGAGGAAAACAGTCCCCAAGGCAGAAGATGATTAACCTAATGTATTTGGTTTTCATCGCAATGCTTGCGTTAAACATGAGTAAGGAAGTGCTTACAGCATTCGGTTTGCTTAATGTTAATATAGAAGAAAGTAATGCTGCGGCTACCGCAAAAAATAATGCTGCAATGGCAGGGTTGACCCAATTAGCATCGGAACAACCAAAACAATATGGTGATGCAAAGTTGAAAGGTGAAAAAGTTGATCAAATATCGAAAGAGTACTTTAATTATCTTGAAGGTTTGAAAAATGAAATGGAAGGTACCGTGGATGATTCTGAAGATTATGCGGTTATGGATAAAGGTGACTTTTTAGATGTAAAGTTTCTTAAAGGCGGTAAAATAACACCAGAAGGTCAAGAGTTTCTAGACCGTATGACTGGATATAGAGACGCTATAAAAGAAACCATACCTAATAATACGGGATTAGCAAATGAACTGGATGAGAAATTTACCCCAGAACCTGTTGAAAATAGAGATGGTGTAATGGTTCCTTATTTAGATTATAATTACAAGGGGTATCCTTTAATTGCTTCGATTGCAAAAGTTACTTTATTACAAAGCGAAGTTAAGAACATAGAAACTCAAGTGTTAGCTGGGTTAATAAGTTCAGAGCAGGCAAGTGCGTTAAGTGTTACAAAGCTTACTACTTTGCTGGAACAACCTAAATCTGCTTATTATAATGGTGAGACCTTTGATGGAAGTATTGTATTAGGGAAAAAAGATCCTACTTTCAAACCTAAACGAGTAGAATTAAAATTAGATGGTCGTAACTTAACTCAAGGTAAGGATTTTGAAATTTCAGAAGGCCGTATCGATCTTAAAGTAGGTGCTGGTAGTCCTGGAGATCACAAAATTACAGGTGCTTTAATTTTCGAAGAAGGCGGAAAGGAAGAGTCTATAACTGTCGAACAGTCTTTTGCAACCATTCCAAAGCCTAATTCTGCTACAATTGCAGCAGATAAAATGAATGTTGTTTATCGTGGTGTTCCTAACCCTATGACAATCTCTTTTGCTGGTGTTTCAGGTAATAACGTAAACGCTAGTGCTCCTGGTCTTACTAGAAAGTCTGGTGATAGCTATGTTATGAATCCTGGATCTGGTACTTCGGTAAAAATTAACGTGACGGCCAAGCTTTCTACTGGTGAGTCTGTTTCTGATTCTAAAGAATTCCGTATTAAAAACTTACCACGTCCAACAGGTATGGTAAGTAAAGCTTACGAAAATGTGCGTAAAACGCGTAGTAACCTTGCAATTTCAACAGTATCAGCTGAGTTCTTAGATTTTGATTTTGATTTAACTCCTAGAGTTACTGGTTTCTTGTTTAAAGTTCCTGGTCAACCTTCTGTTCCAGTTACTGGGACTAAACTAAGTGGTACAGCGGTTAATGTTTTGAATAAGGCTCGTAAAGGAGACTTAGTTCAGTTTGCAAATATTAAAGCAGTATTGCCAGGAGTCAATGTGAAAAGTGTCTCTGACGTCACTGTAGAAATTACAGACTAATTAATATTATAAATTCAAATTATGAATAAGATCATAGTTGTATTAGCAGCAATAGCTCTTTCAGGAAGTGCTTTTGCTCAAAACAATATCCTTAATGCAAAAAGTCCAGCTGAGTTTGGTACTAAAACTTCGGCTCAGCAGGAAAATGATAACGATAAACCACTGCCGTACGGTTTTGTTGGAGATCGTGACATTTTATGGCAACGTACGGTATGGGAAACTATCGATCTAGACGAGCGAGTTAATTTTCCACTATACTACCCAGTAGATACGAATTATGTGGGTAAAGAACGTAGATCTTTATATCATGTATTGACTGCAGCTGCTATGTCTGAAGAGATCACGCTTTATGGTGATTCTTATTTTAATGAAGCACGTGAGTTTAAAGATATAGAGAATACCTTAAAAAGTCAGAAGATTACTAATGCCGGGATCGATATATTAAATGACAATGGTGTAATTCCAGAAGAAGGTGTAAAGCCTTTAGATATCGATACAACTTATAACATTCCTGGTTTTGATGAATACATTGAGACGAGAACTATAGGTGCAGATGATGTTAAGGAATACAGGATTCGTGGTTTGTGGTATTTTGATACACGCCAAAGTGAGTTGAGATATAGATTGTTGGGTATTTGTCCAGTGACACCAGATGTGAATTTTCCAGATGATCCTACAGGCGTAGAGTTGTTTTGGATTTATTATCCTGATGCCAGAGAGTTACTTCATAATAACAAAGCTTTCAACACTCTGAACTCTGCTAGACCTATTTCTTTTGATCATATTCTAAACTCCAGGAGATTCAATGCTCTTATCTATAAAATGGATAATGTACAAGGTGATAGATCAATTGATAGTTATATCGCTGATAATTCAATGATGCAATTATTAGAGTCAGATAGATTGAAAGAGATCGTTCGGAATTTTGAATTAGATATGTGGAATTATTAATTCCTATTATATTACATAAAGAAAAGCTTCACTTATTGTGAAGCTTTTTTTATTCACCTCGTTTTAAGATTATTATTTTTGGCATTAAAAGATTTGAAAACAGATTTTGACATTATAGTAGTAGGTTCTGGTATTGCCGGTTGTTCGCTTGCATGGCAATGGCATTTGAATGGGAAATCGGTATTATTAGTAGGTGATGGAAAGAAAGGTTCTTCTTCAGTCGCGGCTGGAGTGTATAACCCAACTATTTTGAAAAGATTTACCTCTGTTTGGAAAGCTGGAGAGCAATTAGATTATTTGAATAGCTTTTACCCTTTAATTGAAGAAAAGGTCGCTTCCAAATTCTTACATCCTATTGAAATTCTTAGAAGATTACATGATGAACGCGAGGTTAAAACATGGCAAAAAAAATCTCAACGTCCCGAATTGAAACCTTTCATGTCTCATGATATTTTTCCTTATGACAATGCTGCGATAGAAGCTCCTTTTAATTATGGAAAAGTTTCTGGAACTGGTTGGGTGGATACTATAGGATATATGAAGCTTTCAAGAAAGTATTTTTTATATCAGAATAATTTCTTAGAAGAAGAGTTCGATTACAATGAGCTAGTTCATTCAAAAGATTCTGTAAAGTATAAAATTTATCATGCTTCTAAAATTATATTTTCTGAAGGTTTTAAAATGACAGCAAATCCTTTCTTTAGTGACCTTCCACTTCAAGGAAATAAAGGTGAGGTATTGACGGTTAAAATTCCAGGATTACAATTAGATTACATTATTAAGTCTTCTGTTTTCTTGATGCCTTATATTGACGACCTTTTCTGGGTAGGTGCCACCTATAACAGAGATGAGTTGTCAGACATGCCAACAGATGAAGCCAAAACTTTTCTCATTTCACGGTTAGAGCGTTTTTTAAAGTTGCCTTATGAAATAGTAGATCATAAGCACGGCATACGACCTACAACAAAGGATCGAAGACCTTTTGTAGGTGCGCACAAAGATTTTCCTAATTATATGGTGTTTAATGGTATGGGAAGTCGTGCAGTCCTTATGGCACCATGGGCAGCAAAGCAGCTATTTGATTCTCTTTATAATAATCAGCCGCTCAACGAAGAAATCAATATCAATAGGTTTAACAATAACTAAAACTATTCAATTATAAAAAGTCTTAGTTATTTTATGCCTTTATAATTTGAAATTATTTCTCACCGCTGTTCAGGAATGACAAAATAATGGCTTATTATTTTTGGAATGAGACCAGCTTTTTCTTGCTAATTATATTCAGAATTTCAAATTTTCCTAACTCCTAACTCCTAACTCCTAACTCCTAACTCCTAACTCCTAACTCCTAACTCCTAACTCCTAACTCCTAACTCCTAACTCCTAACTCCTAACTCCTCTTCGCCTTTTCTTTATCGTAATCCATAAAAATATTGATCCAGATATTACGACTGATGCGTATAACTATAGGAAGACTAAATATAGAAATGAAGGTAATCACAAGAAAGATATTCCATCTAGAAAGGTCGAGTAAGAAATAAGTAACTGCAAAAGCAACCATTGCAATAGCAACACCTACTCCATAACTCACGTACATTGAACCATAGAAAAAGCTAGGTTCAATCTTGTATTTAGTATCACAGTGACTGCACCTTTCTCTCATTTCCTGAGTTTTCTTAGGATTGTACAAATTACTACTCGTATACATGGATTCATTTTGACATACAGGGCAGGTTCCTGTAAAAATGCTGTATAATTTAGTTCCTTTTAGCATGATAAAACTTTAGTAATAGTCTGTAAAAACACATCTTTGCAAAGATACAAAACGACTATGCTCAACGTTCACGATTTACATGTTAGTTTCGGTGGAGAACCGTTATTTGAAGAGATTACATTTAGGCTCAATGCGGGCAATCGCGTAGGTCTCATCGGTAAAAATGGTGCCGGAAAATCTACGCTTCTTAAAGTGATTTCTGGTGATATTGCTCACGACCAAGGTAATATTGCTATAGAAAAGGATATGAGCATAGGTTTCCTGAGACAAGATATTGATTTTGAAAAAGGTCGTACGGTGCTGGAGGAAGCTTATACCGCTTTCGCGAAAGCGAGAACCATAGAGTCACAAATCGAGCAAATAAATGAAGAGTTAGCCACTAGAACAGACTATGAGTCAGATTCCTATTCAAAACTCATAGAAGATATAGGAGATCTCAACCATGAATATGAAATAATAGGTGGTTACCAATACAAAGGAGAAACCGAGAAAATACTTAAAGGACTTGCGTTCAAACCAGAGCAGTTTAATAAATTAACTGACGAGCTTTCTGGTGGATGGCGCATGAGAATTGAGCTGGCTAAATTACTACTTGAAAAACACGATATTCTATTACTGGATGAGCCTACTAACCACTTAGATATCGATTCTATTCTCTGGTTAGAATCTTTTTTGCAAACCTATCCAGGTGCTGTGGTGATTGTAAGTCACGATAAAATGTTTCTCGATAACGTGACTAACCGTACAATTGAAATAAGTCTAGGCCGCATTTATGATTACCCAAAGCCTTACACTAAGTTCCTTGCCCTAAGAGCAGAAATGCGCGAACAACAAGAAGCCACTTTTAAGAACCAGCAAAAGGAAATTGAGCGTACGGAGAAGCTCATCCAAAAATTCAAAGCCAAAGCTAGTAAAGCAACCATGGCACAATCGCTGGTTAAAAAACTGGACCGCATGGACGTGGTAGAGATAGAGCAAACAGATAATGCAGCGATGAACATCAACTTTGCGACATCTATCCAGCCTGGGAAAATAGTTTTAGATATTGAAAATATCAGTAAATCTTATGGTGATAAAAAAGTTCTTGAAGATGTAGGTCTTTCTTTAGAGCGTGGTAAACGTGTTGCATTTGTAGGTCAAAATGGAATGGGAAAATCCACGCTGGCCAAAATAATCGTAGGAGATGTAAAAGCGCAAGGAAACGTGAATTTAGGGCATAATGTTCAGCTTGGGTATTTTGCACAAAATCAAGCCGAGTATCTCGATGGTGAGAAAACGGTTTTGGATACCATGCTCGATGCCGCAACCGACAATAATCGTGTCAAGGTGCGCGATATGCTAGGTTCATTTCTCTTTAGAGGTGATGAGGCAGAGAAAAAGGTAAAAGTATTAAGTGGTGGAGAACGCAACAGGCTCGCTTTATGTAAACTGTTATTACAGCCATTTAATGTCTTGATTATGGATGAGCCTACTAACCACTTAGACATTCAGTCTAAAAATGTACTCAAAGCTGCATTAGTAAAATTTGATGGTACTTTAATAGTGGTTTCTCACGATAGGGAATTTTTACAAGGTCTTACAGAGTTGGTTTATGAATTCCGCGATCATAAGCTCAATTTATATTTAGGTGATATCGATTATTATCTTGATCAAAGAAAGGCTGAGGACATGAGAGCCATTGAGAAGGTAGAAGTGAAGAAGGATGATACGCTTTCGCGAAAGCGAGATCCTCAGAAACAGCAACTTTCCTACGAAGATCAAAAAAAGCAAAAATCACTTAATAACCGGCTCTCTAAAGCAGAATCTAAAATTAATGAACTAGAGAAAAAGATTTCTAAACTCGATGCAGAGCTTGCCGCAAACTATGACGAGCTAGCCCAAAAGGAAGGATTCTTTGACGGTTATCAGTCTAAAAAGAAAGAATTAGAAGACTGGATGACTAAGTGGGAAAACATTTCTGAGGAGCTAGAAAATTTTGATAGTTAGGTTTAAGTATTATTTAAGACATAAAGTTTTATACTTGACTAGTTTTGACGGTTGATTTATAATAAATAACTATCACTAGAATGCGCAAAGTAATACTATCTATTCTCGCTGTTATATTAATTTTGGGTGCTGCATTTGGTGCAAAAATGATTATTGACAGCAAAACTGCTCCGAAGCCAAAAGTCAAGAAGGATATTAAAATAGTATCTACTGATACGATTCAAAATACTAAGATTCCTATTATAATTCCTGCAAATGGTAATCTTGAAGCAAAGAAACGAGTAGAGTTGTTTGCAGAAGTTACTGGTGTTTTTAGGCCTACAGGTAAATTGTTTAGAACCGGACAAAATTATCGCGCTGGTGAGACCATCATTCTTATCGATAATACAGAGTTTTATGCACAAGTAAGAAGTTCAAGAAGTAACCTTAATAATCAAATCACGTCGTTAATGCCAGATTTAAGACTGGATTATCCAGAATCCTATCCACAATGGTTGGATTATTTAAATTCCCTAGACACTGATCGAACTATTCCAAAACTTCCTGAACCTAAAAATGATAAAGAAAAGTACTTTATTACTGGAAGAAATATTTATACTACTTACTACAATATCAAAAACCTAGAAAACCGACTTACTAAATTTAGAATTACAGCTCCGTTTAATGGTATTTTAACTGAAGCTATGGTAAGCGAAGGAACACTAGTGCGTAACGGGCAACAATTAGGAGAGTTTATCCAAAGCGGTACTTTTGAAATACAAGTTGCCATAAGTGCTGATTTTTCTGATTTGCTTGAAATAGGAAAGCAAGTGGAGTTGAGCAATATTTCTGGCACTAAAAATTATACAGGAAAAGTGACGCGTATTAACGGTAAAGTAGATCAATCTACTCAAACCATTACCACCGTTATTGAGGTGTCGCATCCTGATCTTAAAGAAGGAATGTACCTTACGGCAAATTTACAAGCTCAAGAGGTTGAAAAAGCTATCTCTATAGACCGCAGTTTGCTTCAAGAAGGGAATCAAATTTTTACTGTTGAAGAAGGAAAGCTAGCGCTTACTGATGTTACTCCAGTTCATTTTTCTGATAAAAAGGTAGTTCTCAAAGGACTTAAAGATGGAACTGTTATCATAATTAAATCAGTTCCTGGCGCATATGAAGGCCTTATTGTTAAGACCGAAAAACAAGCAAGAGAAGAAAAAGAAAAGGAATCTAACGACGCTCAATCAGAATAAATTATGAGAAAAGTAATAGCTTATTTCATAAAACATCATGTTGCTGTAAATGTTGTTATTGCTGCATTTGTGATATTTGGAGTTCTAGGAGTTTTATCATTAAAGTCTTCCTTTTTTCCATTAGTTGACTCTAAAATCATAACTATAAATGTGATTTATCCTGGAGCATCACCACAAGAAATTGAAGAAGGTGTGGTGCTTAAGATTGAGGATAACCTAAAAGGGATCGAAGGTATTGATCGTGTGACATCTGCATCACGAGAGAATTCTGGAACCATTACCGTAGAAATTATCAAAGGCTATGATATCGATTTCATGCTGCTAGAGATTAAAAATGCAGTAGATCGAGTACCATCATTTCCTGTTGGTATGGAACCTCTAGTAGTTGCCAAACAAGAAAATGCAAGACCTACGATCGTTTTTTCTTTAAGTGGAAAAAATGTGCCACTTAAAACGCTTAAGCAGCTAGCACGAGATGTAGAAAATGATTTAAGAGGTATTGATGGTATTTCACAAATTTCTATCGCTGGTTATCCAGATGAAGAAATTGAGATTGCAGTAAATGAAAATACACTTTTAGGGTATAATCTCACCTTTCAAGAAGTAGCAGATGCTGTTGCTGCATCAAACATCTTGACCACTGGTGGTAATATCAAAACAAATACGGAGGAGTATTTAATAAGAGCTAACAATAGAAGTTATTATGGTGATGAACTAAGTTTTGTGCCAGTAAGAACTCTTGCAGACGGCTCAACCGTTTATTTAAAAGACGTTGCTGAAATCAGGGATCGCTTTTCAGAAACACCTAATGCTTCCTATTTTAATGAAGAACGATCTGTAAATATTACGGTAACAAGTACTAACTCTGAAGATCTAATTGTTAGTGCAGATAAGGTAAAAGAATATATTGAAGAGTACAACCAGCGTTCAAGTAATGTAGAGTTAAACGTAGTTCGAGATTTATCAATTACGCTTAATCAACGTACTGCATTACTTACTGAGAATGCAATAGTAGGAATGCTATTAGTATTATTGTTTCTTTCTATATTTTTAAATACAAGACTAGCCTTTTGGGTTGCTTTTGGTTTACCTATTGCTTTTTTGGGAATGTTCATATTTGCTGGCCAATTTGATGTGACTATAAATGTTCTTTCTTTGTTTGGGATGATCATCGTTATCGGTATTCTCGTGGATGACGGTATCGTGATTGCAGAGAATATTTATCAACATTATGAAGATGGTAAAAGTCCAGTACAAGCGGCTATTGATGGTACAATGGAAGTTATACCACCTATCCTAAGCGCTATTATTACGACTATTCTTGCTTTTTCTACCTTTCTATTTCTGGATGGTAGAATAGGAGAGTTCTTTAGTGAGGTTTCGGTAATTGTTATTTTAACCTTAACCGTTTCTCTAGTTGAGGCGCTTATTATTTTACCTGCTCACTTAGCTCATTCTAAAGCCTTAAAACCTAGATCAGATCAGCCTAAAAAAGGTATCGCTCGATTATTCCAGAAAATGCGCGTTGTCAACGATTATGGTGATAAAGCTATGAACTGGATGAGAGATACAGTGTATGCTCCAGCACTGCGATTTACTATAAAGTATAAATTATTGGCTTTCTCATTTTTTCTTTCGGCGTTGTTACTTACGATAGGCTCTGTACAAGGTGGAATTGTAGGTGTGACACTTTTTCCTAGTATTTCTAGTGATCAGGTATCGGTTAATCTCTCCATGCCTAATGGAACAGCAGAAAGTATCACTGATTCTATTATTTCTTCAATAGAAGAGAAAGCAAAAATCGTTAATAAGGAACTTACTAAAGAATATTTAACTGATGAGAAGTACGGCGATACCGTTCAGCTTTTTGAGAATATTATCAAAGCACAAACATCTTCTTCATCAGCGAGTTTATCGATCAATTTACTACCAGGAGAGACGAGGCCAGAAGAATTAAAATCACCTATTGTAGCAAATCGTTTGAGAGAGCTTGTAGGCACTATTCCTGGCGCAGAAACGTTGACCTTTGGTTCTGGTGGTAACTTTGGAGGTAGTCCAGTAGCGGTTTCTCTATTAAGCAACGACATCAGCGAATTAAAAGCTGCGACAGAAGATTTTAAAGAAATATTGAGTCGCAATCCTTTGCTTAAAGATATTGAAGACAACGATCCTGCTGGTATAAAAGAAATCAATCTTGAACTTAATGATAATGCATTTGCCTTAGGTCTCAATTCGCGCGAAATCATGTCTCAAGTAAGAGCCGCTTTCTTCGGTAGAGAAGCCCAGCGTTTCCAACGAGGACAAGACGAGATCAGAGTTTGGGTGCGATACGATAGAGAAAACCGTAGCAGTATTAAAGATCTGGATGAGTTTAGAATTACTACACCTACAGGAGATAAAGTACCATTGCGTGATGTAGCGAGCTATACGATCAAGAGAGGTGACGTGGTCATCAATCACTTAGAAGGAAGACGCGAGATTTTGATCAGTGCAGATATGAAAGATCCTAATCAAAGCGCTACTGACATTCTGGAGGATATAAGAACTAACATCATTCCAGATTTACAGAAAAAATATCCTACCATATCTCCTAATTATCTAAGTGGACAAGCACGAGAAGCCGAAAAGATAAGCAGCAGCGCTGGTTTTATTTTTCCTATTGTACTATTACTCATTTATTTTGTGATTGCCTTTACTTTCCGTAGTGGTACACAACCTATCATGCTCATATTATTAATACCATTTAGTTTTATAGCAGTAGCATGGGGACACTGGATTCACGGTTTTCCAGTAAACATTCTTTCCATGTTGGGTATTATTGCATTGATAGGGATTATGGTAAATGATGGATTGGTTTTGATAGGTAAATTTAATTCTTTGATAAAAAGTGGTTTACAATTTGACGAGGCACTTTTTGAAGCTGGTAAAAGCAGGTTTAGAGCCATATTTTTAACTTCGTTGACAACTGTCGCTGGTCTTGCGCCACTATTACTTGAGAAAAGTCGTCAAGCACAATTTCTAAAGCCTATGGCTATTTCCATTTCTTACGGAATTGGAATCGCAACCTTGTTGACTTTACTTTTATTGCCCTTGTTTTTAAGTTTTGGAAACAATATTAAAGTATGGATTCATTGGTTGAAAACTGGAGAAAAAATAGAAAAAACTGAGGTAACTAGCATTGCCAAAGAGCAACAAGCACTAGAAGAATATGAAAATGAGTAAGCTGGTTTATAGTTTAGGTGTTTTGATGTGTCTCGCTTTCGCGAAAGCGTACTCACAACAACCTATTGAAAGCGTTTTAAGCAAAGAAGATGCTGTAAAATTAATGTTAGAAAACAACTACGGCATCAAAATCGCAGAAAACACCACCAAAATCGCAGAGAATAACTCTGGAATCTTGAATTCTGGGTACTTGCCATCGTTGCAAGGAACGGCAGGAGCGTCAAAAGATGAGAACGATTCTAGAACAGATTTTAACGGCGCACTAGATCAAAACGGTGATCCTCGACCAGATATAGAAATTAACGATGCCCAAACCACGCAGTATAATGCGGGACTTAATTTGAATTATACTTTATTTGATGGTTTAGGACGTTTGTACAATTACAAGAGGCTTCAAGAGCAGTTTGCTTTGAGTCAGCTAGAAGCTCGATCTACTATTGAGACAACTACAGTACAATTAATGAGCGTATATCTGGAAGTTGCACGCATCACAGAGAACGTTAAGGTTTTTGAACAAAATTTGGAAATTTCTAAAAAACGTGAGGAACGTGCTCAATACCAATTTGAATATGGACAAGCTAATAAGTTAGAAGTTCTTAATGCGCAAGTAGATATAAATACCGATAGCATTAATATCATGAATTCTTTGCAGCAGTTGCGCAATACAAAAAGAGATTTAAACTTATTACTGAATCGTGAGTTAAATGCCAGCTTTGCAGTAGATACTACCGTAACATTACAAAGCTTGCTGGTAATCGATAGTTTTCTAGAAAAAGTACCTGAGAATAACGTACGACTATTACAGTCAGAAACCTCATTGCAAATAAGTGATTACGATATCAAAACTACTAGGGCGTTATTGTTACCTAGAATAGGTTTAACCGGAAGTTATGGGTGGAATAGGACGGAGAATCCGCCTAGTGCGTTTTTTCCAGCGACTACTCGTACAGCTTCTAATGTTGCTATAGGAGCAAATTTGACTTGGGATATTTTTGATGGTGGTAGTTCAATAAACAATTTGCGCAATGCAAAAATTGCTTACGAAAATGAAGCTCTTTTTAAAAGTCAGATGGAGCAAGAAGTAGCAAGAGATGTAGCCAATGCAAAGGGAAATTACATGAACGCTCTTGCCATCTATAGAATGCAAGAGCAAAACGTGTTGACTAATAAAAGTAATTTTGAACGTACACAAGAACAATTCAAACTAGGACAGGTTTCTAGTGTGGAATTTAGGCAGGCCCAAGTAAACCTCTTAAATGCTGAAACGGTAAAGAATCTTGCAAAATACGACGCAAAATTAGCAGAATACCAGTTGCTTCAATTAGCTGGACAGATCCTAAATGTAGCATTGTGATAGAACATTATTTTATGTGTCCGCATTGCTGGCAAGAGATTTCTATGTTGTTAGATCCTGCTTATTCACAAACTTATGTAGAAGACTGTGAAGTATGTTGCAACCCTATTGAAATACAAGTGGCTTTTGAAGAAGGCGAATTGACGAGTTTTGAGGCAAGGGAATTAGGCCAATAAAATATTTACGTATTATCTTGTGTAATGTATCAAACCGATGTATATTTGCACCCCAATAAAACAATAAGTCGTCAGAGTAATGATCTGAAGTTGTAAAACAAGTGACTGATAGTTTTTAAATCGCGAGGTAGAGCAGTAGGTAGCTCGTCGGGCTCATAACCCGAAGGTCGCTGGTTCGAGTCCAGTCCTCGCTACTACCAAGGAGTTAATATTTTTATTAGCTCCTTTTTTTTTGTTTAATTGTTGGAAACCCTTGTTTTTATTGCAAATGAGGTTGATGATATTAACAAAGGGTAAGGTTCGGAATTTATTTTTATCAAAATATAACTTATCGTTAAAGTACGAACTTAGCAATTTCGTTTTAACCTCTATTGAAGCATTTTTGTAATAATAGTCTAGGCTGACAAATATGTTTAAGCCAAATCTTACGTATTTGTCTAAGCCATCTTGATAGTCTCCCAGCTGTTCTCTTTCCGTTTTTAACTTGTTGATATCATATTCAGTTGCTGTTATAGCTTTCTGATATATTTCGTTAGAAAGCAAATCTCGTGCAAATTTATCTGTGAGGGACAATTGTAATTTTTCAACCTCTTCAATTTGTTTATTAATGTTAGATAGCATTTTTATTCTATTCCGAGAATTGGTTTTGTAATTGTCTATGAGGATATGACGAAAAAGTTCTATAACTTCCGCTGAGGGTTTAATAGACGCCAAGGCAGATAGGAATTTAGAGTGAATTTCTTCGGGAGTATATGACTCACCACAATTATTTGCACATCTGTAATA
Source organism: Nonlabens dokdonensis DSW-6 (assembly GCF_000332115.1). Classification (NCBI taxonomy): domain Bacteria; kingdom Pseudomonadati; phylum Bacteroidota; class Flavobacteriia; order Flavobacteriales; family Flavobacteriaceae; genus Nonlabens; species Nonlabens dokdonensis. Next base: position 889,983 of record NC_020156.1, on the reverse strand, counting down.
ATTATACCAAGTTGTCTTATTTCTTTTTTTACCATTATTACTTGTGCTTCCTCTCATAGGACTACCGCATGAGCTACAGTAGAGAAAGGTGTTTAAGGGGAATAGTGGATTTTTACCTCTAATTTTCTTTTTATTCTTGTTTTTGCCTTGCTTGATTCTCTGAACTTTTAGGAATAGATCTTCCGTTATAATTGGCTGATGACATCCTTTGATCTGGGTAAAAGGCGAAGTCTCGTATCTTTTTAAGTCAATTATTCCTGCGTAAAGAGGATTTGAAAGTATAACGCTTATTGCACTTTTTGAAGTTTTCAGACCTTTAGCTCTAAATTTAGTTAGTAGCTCTCTCTGATTGTATAATCCAGTGGAGTAGTCTTCAAAAAGTTCTTTAACTAATGGAGCTTTCTCATTCGGAACCATTCCTTTTTTCCCGATAAACTCTCCTCTGGAAATAGTTCCTCTGCTGTACCCTAAAGGTGGAGTTTTAGTATATCTTCCGCTCTGTAATGCTCTTCTTTCACCTGCTCTCGTCCTTTCATAAATACAAGCTCTTTCATATTCAGCAAACGTAAATTTTAAATGCATAAGCATTTGCCCTTGAGGAGATTGAATGTTTTCAATCCATTCATCTACAAAATTAACTTCAATCCCTAATTCTGAAATTTCATCAAATGCTTCTAATCCTGTTTTCAAGCCTCTAGTAAATCTGTCAGCTTTTTTTGTTAAAAACAGATCCACATCATTTCGATTATCCTTTAAATATTTAAATGAATTTTCAAATTCTGGTCGATTAAATGTTTTACCTGAAAATGTGTCTACATATAATTCTAATAATACTATTCCTTGATTCGTACAAAAACTTTTTATACTTAGCTTTTGCTCCTCAATTGAAGAACCATCCTTCTGACTTTCTGAGCTTATGCGTAGGTAGCCTACTGCGGTTTTATATTTTTTCATTCTCTTTTCTGTCTACTAGCTTCTTCATTTACCAATCTCGACATTTTTTCAAGAAATTCTCGTATTTGAATCACCTCCTCTTTAGAATAACAACGGTCGCTGTTATCTTCCAGAATAATTTGACATTTTTCAATTGATAACATACATCCACTACTTTTTACCATTTATTATAGTGCTATTTTCTTCATCGATACTTACTAGTATTTCTGAAAAAGACCAATTTTCAATAGATTGAATAACGTCATCACTTTGGAGTAACATATCGTAATGTTCGATGTATCGAATATCATTTTCCGTAATTTTTACTTTGAGAAATTGATAGTCTCCAGTGCGCAGAAAGAATAGAAGTTTGATTTTTTCAATTGAATCAAAAGGAAGGCTTAGAAGCGATATTTTATCTAAAGTATTGTTGGGGTATTCGGGCTTGATGAAAAGATCTAAATCAAGCCTTATATGAGGGAGAAGTTGACTTTTTAGTGCTATTGCTTGATAGTTTTTAGAAGAAAGTATTCTTGCGCCTCCATCTTTATAAACGATTAATACTTGCGACTCTAAGAGGATTGCATTTAAAAATTGAAATTTAATTAGCGAAAATTCTCCTAATAAATAATCAAATAAAATCTTCCTAGTTCTTAAAAGACTTGGTATTGAAACTCCAAAACTTCTTAGCTCAATAATTATATTTATCCAAATACTTTCAATCTTATCAAAACGTTTGATTTTACCTTTATCATCAGGTGAAACTTGGACGAGTCCCTTTTCAATCCAGTTGTTCAGGACTCTTGCACTTGGCTCTGATTTAGCTCTAAATTTTTTGTTTAGACAATATTTTATTGTTGAACTGGCAGAAAACTGGATCAACTTCTCTGGAATTTGCTCCAGTTTTTCAATTGTTGCGTTTTGATCAAACTTTGTTAATACCTCTTTTGAACGCAATTTATTTACATCTATACCCATAGCAAAATTTTTGGTAAAGGTACGATATTACATTAATGTAACAAAATTAAATATTTAAAGAAGTCTATTTCCTTTCTAGGATTATTAGACTTTCTCTAAGCTTATCTATATCGGGGCTGTATTTAGACTTTCTTTTCAAAATGTCTCTTAGTACACCAACTTCTCTTAGTTTCCACCCGTTATTTGAAGCAATGTCCGCTAAAATCAAATCGACTGGAATATGAACATTGGCGTATGCAGAAGTTGAAACTACGATCCATAAGTGAGCATTTTCATTTGCTTTTGTCTTGAGTTGCTGGAATATCTTTTCCATGTCATCAAAATAAGCATAAACCATTGGAATGATTTGCTTATGTCTAATTTGACTTTCATTCCTTTTCAAGTCGTTGATGATCTTGTTGAATAGTAATCCAAAATCTTCTTTTTTTGAATGTTTCCATCTAGCTTGAACATGAGAACGTAAAGTTTTTAATCTCAATCTGTAAAGTTCTTCATGACTTTTTACAAATTTTCCCATGAATAATTCAGGTCGATAAATGTCCGTGTAATCAAAGGTGTTCAAGTACGGTGGTGATGTTATGCAAAAGTCAAATTTCTCAGAGATTTTGCCTAATTGTTTTCTTACATCACCAGAAATAATTTTTGGTCTTTGAACAATACGATTTTCTAAATCAGCAATAATTTGATTAACTTTTATATCCAAAGAAGTAAGTAAAGTTTCTTTAGAATACCCTTTTTCTTGCCAGTCATTCTTGTACCTGACACACTTACCATCCTTTCTAGCATTGCAGTTATCCATCACGGACGACATTAGTGCTAGCTTTAGTAGTTTTGATGAATTGGATTTATCATTTTTAACAATGTTGAGACCTCCTTCATAAGCTTGCAGTACTTCTTTGTTGAAAAGCCATTTGCTATTGTTTTTATTACTTTCAGTGAATGTCGAAAAATTTTCTAAAGGTGATTTAGAACCCCTATCAATAGATTCCTTGACTTTATTGTATTGATCCATTAGTCTTTTAGGATCTGCGTTCAAAGTTTTTGATTTGGAAACAAAGCTTGTAAATGGGTTGACCTCAAACCCTATCGAAGGAATTAAGTTTTGCGAAGCTGTTAATGTTACGGTTCCGCTTCCATTGAATGGGTCAAGAATAGTCGATTTTGAATTTAACTCATACAAGTCAATACCTTGTCTAACTAACTTTTCTGAAAAACCTTCTTTGTAGTAATACCATCGATGTCTTGATTGCTCTCGGGTGCTTGGCGCATTAGAATAGCCTTTATCTTTTAGCCTGAAATCGTTATTAATCATCAGTTTAAACAGTTAGGTTCTAAAAATATCCTTACGTGAGGTTCAAAGTCATTTCTTAGGGAAGGATAATTGGGATCTAAATCAATTTCTTCATTTTGAAATTTGAAACCATCTTCCCTAGATAATGCGGTCGTATCTTTGGATACTTTATCTCTCCTAGCATCGAAAGTTACGAGGTAGCCTCTAGTATTTTGATCTGGTGATTCCGTTCTAAACAAATTTAGATATTCTACTAATTGTATAGCACCTTCATTTACACGACGTTCTGCTTTGTTTTTTAAATAAGCATTACCAGAACCAGACATTCCAATCCATTTTACTTCGATCAATGCTACTTTGTTACTATAGTTCCAAGAGATTTTAATATCTATTGGTTTACTAACATTTACATTTTGTTCTCTTAAGAGTTCTTTGTAATTCCTTAAATTACTCTTTAGAAATTGGTATAAAGAATCTCTTAAAATCCATTCAGGCGAAGGGACGAGAACGACTCGATTATCATTTGTCCATGCCTTCGCTCTCATTATAAGACAAGATGATGTTCTAGCTTCCTTTCTTTTATATTGAGCCAAAGCTTCATCTAATTCTTTGTAAGATGGTTTAATAAAATAGCTATCGTGTCCTTCTAAATGATTCAATTTATCCTTACTTCCATCTGAAAGATAAAAGCTTTCGTATAAGTTTGTATATTCATAGATTATTGCCTTGTCACAGAAGTTTTGCGGATCGAAGTCTTCTATTTCACGAACTAAATAGCCATTATCTTTCAATTCAATTAAAACATTACTCTTTGTCCAACTGACTAATTCGTTGAGTTTATAAAAGGAGGCGTCTCTAATTAGACACTCGTCCTCCATATTTTTTAGTACGTATATTGAATCAAATTTTCTTAAATCTAAAACGGTATATATATCCCTGAGTTCCTTCGTCAATCTATTCAGGTTTTGCTCTCCAATAGCTCCATAGGCATCAATTATTTTGGCTACATACAGATTTTTAAGATAGCTTTCTATCAGATCAGTAACATCCATATTATCCAATCTGATTTTTACCAAGTAAAGAAAGCCAAGTTAAAGCTGGAACAACTAAGTGATCAGAATATTTACCCTCTAAAGCCTTATGTAAACTTGTGAATTGTTCATACAAAAGCTCGACAGATAGATCCTCTTCATCTAGTAAATTTTTTCTATCAGAAATTTCAATAACGTCATTTAGAATAGGTTCCTTGAACAGAGATTCTTTAACAACTGAAAAGGGTGAATATTGTAAACAGTTGACTGAGGCATTGAGATATTTCTCTCGGTCTGCATTTAAATTTAATTCTGATAAGCGATTAAAATTAATCATACCTCGATCAGTTATTTGTAGGTAACCATCGTCGCTGATTAACATATCATTTCTATTCAATAATTTAATCGCTTCATTTATCTGAACTGAATATGGAGCACCTATGTCATTCTTTATAAAATGGTAGTTCCAATAAGTCAGTGTTTTACCGTCATAAAGAGAGAGTAAACAAGCTAAATAAGAAAACAATTGAATTTCTTGCTCAGCGACGTCCCCAAGTAATTTTTGCAATTTCTCTACTAATGAAATAACATCATATGTTGTATATGGGTTAATCTGCATTTGAGTTCAGCTTTTTTTCAATTGCGTCGTAGGCTCTATCAATTTTATCTTCTTCCTGTTGTTGTACGTCAGACAACAACGTCCATTCAGTCATTCTTTCTAATTTCATTCTAGAATCCTTACACTGATCAGCAAGTACTAATAATAATTCAGAAGAATTGATATTCGCAGTCATTAATAATCTATTATTAAAAGCAAAATTAGCAAACATTTTTCCAGCTTTACTTTCATAAGCTATGTCGAGAGATCCTTCTGGAGTATCAATTAAGAACATTGCTGAATTACACGCATAATCAATAAGAGCCATTCTTAAACCTATATCCACAAAGTAGCGTTGACTCTCTGAGAGTTGATGTGATTTTACTCTCTCTGTATCATTTATCTCTAACACTAGAACAGTTCCGCCTGTCCTATTCCTCAAGTGGATTTGTACTTCAAAGCCCAGAAAATTTTCTACGTAACTTTTGAATTTTGGAATAAAATCATCCTGAGCTTTTTTAAAACTTTTATAAAGAGTTTTTTCAAGCTCTTTTAGTTGATCTTTCTTTTTTTCACGATCAGTCTTTCTAGCTTCAATATCTTCATTTAGTTTGTCTATTTGCTTTTCGTAAGAAGAAAGTACACCGGTGACATCATTTTTTGAATCTGCTCTTAAAGACTTTATAATTTCCCCATATTCTTCTTCGATTTTAAATAGACGCTTTTCTTTATCTAGAATAGCTTTGTGAAGCTCTGTATATTCACCTTGTAATCTTATTTTAATCTTATTAGATCTATCGATGTTATCTTTGATTTCTTGAATCTGTTTATCGATTGTTTTTAGATCATCTGTATTTATTAAATCATCTTGCTTCTTGCTTTGGCAGTGCTCCTGTCGTATCCTCGCCACTATATCATCAATAGATTTACTGTAGTCTAACTCATTGCAAATTTCATTTTGAAGGCTTTGGAATATTTTTTTTAACTGCTCATCATCACATAAGTCTTTTTGATTATTTTCAAAAAGTCGCCCGAATTGTTGTTCATATACATTTTCTAATTCAGTTCTTCGTAGGGAGTAATCTGATAAGTTAAGATCCGCTTGTTTAGTTTCTCTAGTGTTAGAATAGACTTTCTCTTTAAGTTCAAGAACCTCGTCATCTAATATTTCATATTCTTTAGAGATTTCATCTGAAATACCAGAGCTTGCCTCCTGCAGTTTGTCTTCTAGTGACTTAACCGTTTTAAGTGTTCTGTTTCTTTGGTCACTCCAGTTTCTAATGTTTGATCCAAATTGATTTATTTTTTTTCGTAACTCATTAGCATTTTGGGCTTCTTCTGGATTAAGTCCTATAAATAGATATAGTGCAGTTTCCATTAGACTTTCGTCCCAAAATAGTAAATGATGATATTCATCAAATGTTAATATGAAATGCTGAATAAAAAAATATTGATCAAAGCTGTTCAGCCCAGTTTCCTTCAAAACAAAATCTACATATTCTTGATGCTTTTTCGCTTCTGACAGTTTGGTATATTCATTCAAACCCTTCTTAAAGGAAATTAGTTGATCAGATTGAAAAAAGCTTCTTTCTATTTCAATTCTTTTATCTCCTATTTTCAACTTTATAATAACGCTAGCCCTTTCTCTATCCTCTTCTAAAATTCTACCATTGAAGTATTCCTCAGCGAATTTTTTGTTTTGGTTATAAAATTGAGATGTCGAAACTATAGACTTGAAATTCTTTTTAGGATTAAGAACCACACCGGTAAGCCCATAATTTATTATTGTTAAAAAGGTTGATTTCCCTAATCCATTTGCACCAGCAAGACAAAATACATCTTTGTCAAATGTTATTTCAACAGCTTCTTTTCTCTTATAAAGAGAAAAGTTTTTTATTGTAACTTTTTCTATTACTGGGAAGTGAAATTTTTTGTGGCTAGACAAGTCGTTTTTTTTTGCAATTTACAATAAATATAATACGTGTAAAACGTTAATTTATTGGTAGAAGATTGATTTAGAAACAATCCATTTTAATCATTTGAGAGTTAATGAAGTTCATAAGCTGAACATTACCAGAACCTGTTCTTATTCTTTGACTTTCAGAATTTTTGTCAGCAATATCAAACTCCTTTTGTAGACCTTTACAGTCTTTAAATAGGATCATTTTTATAATTCTAATATTAACCTCCTCATCATAATTTTCCCAAAATTCAGAATCATAATTATCAGGTAAATGGTCGCTTCTTTTATGATTTGACTTAAGAAATTTAATATAGCCTTCGACAGTAGCTAATCTTGGATTAATAAATTTCTTGTCATTGGCAGTAAACCAATTAGAAATGCCTTTTGATTTTGCTTCGTAAAGTGCATTTATAGCTTTTTTATTGTTTGGATCAAGTATGTTGAAAATGGCACTGAGATCGTATGGGTAGTCAATGCTCCATTTCTTTTCTCCCTTTGTATTATAAAAGGTTTGTGGTAATCCATAGTAATTGAATCGTTTTTGATATCGATTCAAACTACTCAATATTGGTTGCGTTAGACCTCCCTTATTTGGAAGCGTTAAAAGTGTGACGTTTATAATAAATTCAATTTTGTCATCAGCATTTGGTAATCTTTCTACTTTAGCTAATAATGATTCATCAATAGAAAACATTTCCTTTCCTTCTTGATTAACGTAACTACTCCTTACACCATCATTGATGGCATTTAGTATAACTAAATATTCTGGGTTTGTTTGTAAGCTATCTACAATCTGTATATAGGTGTTGTTTTGTTTAAGTTTTTCTATAGCTAAATTTCTTTGACTTAATGCTAAAGAATCTAATTGAGAGGTGATTTTTTCAGAATCTTTAATATAGTCTTGATATTTCCAAAGTTCATCTAGCGGACTTTTTTTTGAATTGTTCGAGCAACTAGATACAAAACCAATAAGAATAAGTAGAGTGATTTTGGCGATTTTATGATACCTCAACGGCAGGGTGTTTATAGACATATTTATTAGTATGAGCTACCAGTCCTTGTAGCATTGTGAAAATTAAGAAGCGTGGAACTGAGGCTCATAAGTATCAAAGGTATCGCCAAACACCCATCCACCATATAAGTACAGCCCACGCCATTATCCACGTGGGCGTCATACTTTTTATAGGTGAATTTTTAAAATTTGGCGATTTTATGATACCTAAAAAGCTAACGCTTCCTTTTATATTTATAATAATTTCTTAAATCATATATTCTGTTTTTGTTCTTCTACAAATCTATTAAATAATCTTTGTACTTGATTCTGTTGAAATTTATTTCCTCTTCTTGTACAAAAGCCCAAATTATTTAATTCGTTTGCTATTGTATAAAATGTTTTCCCTTGTTTTTCTAAAGCAACTATCATCGCTGTAGCCTTTCTATTGTTGCTGTCTAATCTAGCATTCCTAATTCTCTGCTCCATTCCTTTAATCCGAGCTTTTGAGGTCAGATTTTCTGGATTTCCTAATTTGAAACCTTGACTTTTCTTTTCCGCTAACGCTGCTTTGGTTCTTATACTTATTCTTTCTCTTTCATCTTGGGCGAGAACAGCCATAATTCCTATCGTTACAGAATTTGCTTCTGGCATATCTACGCATTTGAATTTGACCTGTGAGTCTCTGAGTTTAAAAATAAACGCAGCATTTCTACTAAGCCTGTCTAATTTTGCAATGAGTAATATAGCTCCAGATTGTCTACAAATATCAATTGCTTTAAGTAAATTGGGTCTATTGTTGTTTTTACCACTTTCGATATCGGTAAACTCGCAAGATATGACGTCATCTACTGACAGGAAATTTAGTACCGCTTTTTTCTGAGAATCTAATCCTAACCCAGACCTCCCTTGTTTTTGAGTGCTAACTCGATAATAGGCTACAAAATTATTCATTAGTTACATTTTTTAGATGGATGTTTAAGAAACGTAATCATTAGAAGAGTTCATTTAAGATCGTACCGTCTTTGAGTATATGTTTCACTCTGTAACCCATTAATTCTAAATAATCACCTATCATAGCCTTTCTATGACAACTGTTTGGATTCAACTCTGCACAAAGGAGAACGATATTAAAATCTGTTGATAGTTCTTTTACAGCATTAATACCTTCTTGAAATATTTCGGTTCTGATTACTTTGTCATAGTCAACTACATTATCAGTGTAACAACTAACGTCATTAGGTCTTCCGCCTAACTCATTACCTAAGAATAGATACTTGATATCATTGTTCATTAAATGGAGTTCAAGCTTTACTTTTCTAAAGTTTGGATTGAATCTGGAGAATGGAGTAGTGCGCACATCAACAAGTAGCGTGACCCCAAATCTTTTCAGCTTAAATATTATGTCTTCAATTCTCTGGTTTCCATATCCGATAGTGAAAATTTCTGGATGCATAAGTTTTTTTTAAAACTATGCAGAAAGTGACTTTTGACCAATCTAAGAGGCTTGTTTTATTGCTTAAAATCCTGTAATTCAGATATTTTACTGTCCAGTTGTTCGATAGTCATTCCAGAGTACTTATTTGAGTATCCTTGGATTAACCTATTGTCTCCTTTAACTATGACTGTCGACCCATAACCTCTGTCTTTCATTCTTGTACTGGCATAAAACATTAGAAGTCTTGTATTGCCTTCAACAATGATTTTATTAAGGAGGATACTTTCGATGTCATCATACATTTCTTCCCTAGCTGAATCGACCAAATTGGAAAAACTGTCGGATTTGTTCTTCCAATCGTAGTAGGTACTGCGGTGAATATTCACTTTTCTACATGCTTTCGATACGTTACATAAATGTCTTTTGTAAGCCTTGATGAAGTTATCCTGTTTCTCCGTTATATCGATAGCCTTAAGGTAATCTAGATAAAAACTTCTATCATCTGACACCCATATTTCTATATCAGAATAATCTAAACTAAATGAGTCTATGAGGTCAAAAATGTTTAGACCTTCATTCATTCTCCGTTGAAATATTTTCCTTGTTCTATGTTTATGCATAACTTATTACTATAGATTTATTTTACTCGTGCATTGATTTTGGATAGTTTTGAGGCTCCGTTCCTCCATTATTCTTTGCCTTAGGTAACCATAACTTACGTTCCGATTTTTTCCTTTAAGAATAACGCTTGTGTTTTAAGTGTAGATTTGACTTAATCCGATTTGCACAAATTAATTTCACGTACTTTTTACCTCTTCTAAGTCGTCCATTAAATACATATCCTTTATAGGAAATTTTCAAGCTGGAGTAATGTTCTAGTGTAATTGGTTTTCCTGTTTCTGTTTTCAGCGTTTTAATGTCTTTTTTAACTTCAATCATCCCTGATTCTATCGCAATCTTAATATAAGAGTTGGCGGTTGTTTTACTTACTCCAATACATGTTGCGATATACTGTATTGGAATTGAATAAAAATCTTTATCTCTCTTGCGATTCATACTGGCACGCTCCATATTAGTTGCCGATCGCCTATGATCAATAAATCTTTTCTTATTCCTATAAAAACTAATTACAGCTGAACAACAAAATGGTTTAAACATATTATAGTCTTCTGATTCCCATAAGGCAGAAGAATTATTGTCAAACATCATTTTTCTCTTTAACTGTCGATACCCAACTACTCGTATAGATTTCCTTTTGTTGTTTATAGTGAGCCACTTTTCTTCTATGAGCCACTTTAAACATTTTTTAATAGTCTTATGATTTAAACCTAAATCCTCTGCCCAGTCAATTTTATAGTCAAAAATTGTATTTGAGAATTTAATATGACCACTGCTGATATCTTTAAGATGAATGAATAGTTTTAGTTCATTAATCTTTCGGTTTTTCAATGCATATTGGCAGAGATCTATCGGTATACTATGTACTTTATGCACCGATGTTGATTTTTAAAGATTCAACATCATCATTGATCGGATACAATCCCTCGTCCTCAAGAATGGGTTTCAGCTTGTATAATTCCTTTAATTGATAGTATATTTGGTTCGAGAAGAGTCCAGTTCCCGCTACTAAAGTTAAAAAGCTCTTGAGAAATCAAGGGCTTTTTTTGTGACTCTTACTTAAGGGCGCGGCTCGTTTTAATTATTTAAAATCTTGATGGTGCTGGTAAACTATTACAAAGAGTCGAGACCGGTACAGTTATTTTTTATTACTCTTAAACTTTATAAAAACAGGCAAGTGATCAGAAAGCATTCTCATGGCTTCTAACCGATCACATTCTTGCACAAAGTCAATCGTGCCACATTCTATTAATTCGTTTTTAAGTGAATCATGGAGAATGTTATCTATTGCATGATTCAAGTAATTGTTGTCTTTACAGGTTCTTTTTAAGGTCGTTCTATCGCCGTCGAGGCACGCTTTATAGTCATTTTCTTTTAATGAGTTGAACGCGCTATGACCTATTGATAAATTAAAATCTCCAGCAAGAATAATATTTTCCTCTTTATGGTTGAGGATGTAATCACTTATACAGTTTACTTCTGTCTCTGGTTGCTCGCTGTGCTTTCTAAAATGATAATTGATAACAGTAAATTTATTCCCGTTTGCTTTAAACTTGATGTGAAAGGGTTCCCGATAAACACATGCTTCCAGCTCTTTAATTAGGGATCCTTTTTCAACTACTTTTACCTTACTTGTTTTCCATAGAAAAGCATATTTCTCCGTCTTGTATTTAGGACTCTTTGTGGAGTAGCTAATGGAATAATCCCATTTGCTACCTTTTCTATTCAGCTCGTCTGCCAGTCTAGCTACCGCTTGAGAACCACCATATCCTGCCACCACTTCTTGAATAGCGATGATGTCGTAATCTCTTAAGATTTCGGCAATATCTTCTATTTCTTCAGCAGACTTTGTTTTCCCAAAGTCTCTGATGTTCCAGGAAACGAGTGAGGTTTCTTTTTGGGCTATGATAAGTTGTGGTAAACTCATCATAAAGAACAGTAAAAGTAATAGGTGTTTTCTACTCATTAGTTAAAAGATAATTGGTTGGTTGAATGTTTCGCTTTCGCGAAAGCGGAATTATAAAAGCGTCTATTACTCCAGTTGAGCTAGAAGACAAATCAAGATTTGCAAAGATATTTATAACTAATTAGACCTGTGCTACGGGAAACCGTAAAGAATTTATGTAAGATAGGTTTAGGTTTGTTTTTTAGATCGATTATCAGAATAATTTAATAACCAACTTAATGATAACTAACCAATTAAAAGGTCATTTTTTACGTCTTTATCAAATTGCATTTGCAGATGATAGTTTTGATAAACTAGAATTAGAAATGTTATACAAATTTGCTAATGATAGAGGATTGACAAAAGAACAGCTAGATAGTATTCTATTAAATCCATCGATAGATACTTCTATTCCAGAATCTTTAGAAACTCGAATCGAGTATTTATATGATTTAGCTATTATGATCTGGGCAGACGGCAGAGTAGATGATGATGAATATATTACATTGACTAAATACTGTAAGAAGTTTGAATTTTTAGATGAAAACATTGAAGCTTTAGCCGATTTTCTCTTGAAGTCTGCTAAAGAAGGTGTAAGTAAAACAGAAATCATCAATAGTATAAACTCTTAAAATTATGAGTTCAATTAAAAATTTATTCAAGCTAAAAAATGAAACTGTGAAGCCAGTTCTTAAAGAGGTTGACACACAAGAGGCGAGAGAACAAATCAGAGTTACTTACTATCAATCAGGTTATGGAGATTCTACCAAGGCATTGGGAGAACCTCTCACTCTAGGAATGTCTCTAAGTGATCTCTATAATAGTTTTGAGGATTTATGTAGAAAACAGCTCAATGAACAGGAGATTTTAAAACAACCTCATAAACAGAGCCAAGAACAAGAGAAGACTAATCTTAGAAGATCAGAAACAGCATTGTCAATTTATGAGGGGCAACTTAAAGCTAAAATTGATGATATAGACAGGCATAAGTTTGAGATTATGGATGTGAAGACGAATCCTGATAAATATGGTATTGATGTAGATAAAAGGCCTAAAGCGCAGTTCTATATTGGTCTAGCACTTCTGCTCCCGATAACAATTTATCTTTTTGTATTTTATATTTCTGCGTCTTATTCATCATTTTTTAAAAACTTTGAAGACGGAAGTCTAACGGCTGCTATCTTTGATGCTGAAGCTTTAAGCAAAGCGTTAAACGATGGTGTACTGGAAGCAGTTTTTGTAGGGACAATACCATTTGTCTTTATGGGCTTGGGGTACTTAGTTCATATGTTTCAGAAAGAAAAAGGATGGAAGAGTGTTATGAAACTGATTGTACTATTTCTTCTGACTTTCCTTTTTGATGTTATTCTGGCTTATTTGATAGAGAAAAAAATATTTGATTTTAATGCACTTCCAGGAGAATCTTTTACTGCTGGTGATGCTATTCAAAGCGTTAACTTTTGGGGAATTATATTCGCAGGATTTGTAGTTTATATTATCTGGGGATTGGTTTTTGATTTTGTGATGAAAGAATATGAGAACGTAGACAAAATAAGAAATTTTATCCGTAACAAGAAAGAAGCTATTAGGAACGATGTGGAGAAGAAACATGAGCTTATTGAGCAAATAGATAAATTAAAACATGATATTTCAGAAATTGAAGGCAAAATTGCAGAGCTTCAGTCCAAAATTGACGGATTCATATTTCCTGTTAAAGAATATCTCCATTACCATTATCAATATATGAAAGGATGGTATCAAGCCATCAATTCAGAACTCAAGTTTCCTAATAAACAGTTAGATGATTTGAGAGAAAAATGTGAAATAGTAGCAAGTGATCATTTGAAGAAACTAAATGTTTCTGAGTCTGACCATCAAAATGTAGTTTATTCTTAATAATAATTTAAACCAAATATGAAAATTTATAAATGCATTAATAGGGATTGTTTTTTCTTCTCATTCATTTTAATTTCTTTTTTACTCACTAGTTGTAAGAAAGATACTGAAAATGATGATCTTGATTCTTCTCTAGCTTTAGATGAACTGTTAATTGAAAAGACTAGTACTGGGACTGAAAATCTTAATATTAGTTTTCTTCTTGACTTATCAGATAGAATTAATCCAGAAAAATATCCTAACCCCACAATGGAGTTTTATGAACGTGATGCAGCATACATAAAATCTGTATCTACTGCTTTTTATTCTCATTTGAGAGGAAAAAAGGTCCGATTAATGAATGATAAAATTCAAGTCTTCTTTGATCCTGAGCCTTTAAATCAAAGTATAAATAAAATGTCCAGTAATTTAAAATATTCTTTTACTAGAAAAACAACTACTCTAAATAAAATTGATGAAGTTCGAAAGGTTTATGATTCTATGCCAGTTGAAATATATAAACTAGCAATAGCAGTGATAAATATATAGGTTCTGATACTTGGAAATTCTTTAAAACTAAAGTTAAAGATTATTGTGTAGAAAAAGATCACCGTAACATATTAGTTGTGTTGACTGACGGCTACATCTATCATAAGGATACTAAGTTTAAAGAAGACAATAAAAGTACCTATATAACACCTCAAACGATTAGAGCAAATGGTTTAAATACTAGTAAATGGGAAGAGAAGTTTAATGATGATAATTATGGATTTATTCCTGCGACGCAAGGTCTCGATAATTTAGAAGTTTTAGTTTTAGGAATTAATCCAGATAGTAAAAATCCGTATGAAGAAGATGTTATAAGGAAATATTGGAGTGAATGGTTTGATGCTATGGGAGTTGAGAAGTATGAGATTAAAACAGCAGGTCTTCCTGCTAATATGGACAAAGTCATCAAAGATTTTATACTCAAATAAAACGCTATGAAAACTATTCTTACCACCATTACATTCTTGTTTTTATCAAGCCTGGTGTTCTCACAATCCTGTGAAGAGCAAATTGAATATTTAGAAGATAATTATTATGGCTCTACCTACAGTAGTCCATTAAGTACAGCGATATCTCAAGTTACTTTCTATGAAGCTACAATAGATTACAGCACCATATATTTTGCCGTAGTTTGTTTTAAGAGCAAATACTCTTATGGCTGTAGTGAGTACTTATATCAAGTAGGGTCTAATACAAAGTATAACTACTCTTTGAACTATCTGGATAGCGCAGGAAAAGCATTTTGGAGTTATATAGAACCTTATGGAGATAACTCGCCTTGTGCGCCAGATTTGGATTAATTCTTCTTAAAATATATTATATAAAAATTGATTACATGAAAAAATACCCAGAAAGTAAAAAGAGTAAAGTTTGTGCGAGTTGTGGAGAGAATTTTAATGATTGTGAATGTTCCACTGGTCCAATAAAGGATTAATTATGTCAAAGCAAATCATAGAAGAAGATAAAGGCAAAGTTGCTCTTTGGATCGAGCAATACATTGAAACTTTTTTAGGCGCAAACAAATCATATATCGAGGGATATGTTGCAAAATTACGTGAGCAAAATCCTAGTATATCAAATGAAAAACTTGCTAAAAAAATAAGGAATAGAAAGTCCTTTAAAAATGGATTAGTAGGCGCTGCTACAGGAATAGGAGGTTTAATTACTTTACCTATTACTGTACCAGTTGATTTAATTGCATCTTGGAAAATTCAAATAGGACTAGCTTTTGCGATTGCTCATGTTTATGGACAGACGCACAATACAGCAGATCTTAAAACTGATGTTTATTTAATACTAGCAGGGAATTCTGCAAAAGAAGCGTTAAAAACAGTAGGTGTGGTAGCTTCTAAAGAAATTACAAAAAAAAGCTATACAGAAAAAGGTTACCGTGGAAGTAATGAAAAAAATATGGAAAGTTGTTCCACAAAAAATTATTACTAAAGCTGGCGAGAAATCCTTGACTAGTTTTACCAAAATGGTTCCTTTACTAGGCGCTCCTATAGGATTTGGATTCGATTATTTCAGTACTAGAGTTGTGGGCAGTTTTGCAATTAAATACTACAGTGGTAGATAGGAACTGTATCTAAATTTATTATGGGTGTTTCTTTTTTTGAGTGTTAGGTTTCAAATAAAAACGTACAATTTCTTATATTCACAATCCCCTAAAACACTCTTTTTCCTACATCATTGGATCAGTGCGTTTTAGGGTTTTTTAATTTTTAAAATAATACCATGGCTCAAAAAAACAATAACAACAATTCAAATCAAGTAAATAAAAACAAAGGAACATCAGGTACTAATAAGGCTTATGATAAGGCGCAGGGAAATAGGGGTAAGCAGCTAAACCCTAATCAAAAAGGGAAAAAGTAGTTGCATGAGAAAACATTTTGAAGACTTATTGGGCGCCTTAAATAAAGATCTCTATGAAAGAGAGCAAGCTATACGTCTAACCTTGCTTACCGTTCTTTCAGGACAGAGTATATTTTTATTAGGAAAACCAGGAGTTGCAAAAAGTTTGATTGCTCGCAGAATTAAAGAAGTATTTAAAGACGCTACGGCATTTGAATACCTAATGAATAGATTCAGTACACCAGATGAGATTTTTGGTCCTGTGGCAATTTCTAAACTAAAGTCAGATACCTATGAAAGAGCTGTAAAAGGTTATTTACCAGATGCAGACATTGCTTTTTTAGATGAGATATGGAAAGCTGGTCCTTCCATTCAAAATACATTATTAACTATTATCAATGAAAAGCTATATCGCAATGGTAGTAAAGATATTAAAGTTCCACTCAAAGGATTAATCGCGGCAAGTAATGAGTTGCCCGATCAAGGTCAAGGGCTGGAAGCCTTATGGGATCGTTTCATTGTACGTATTTCTGTAAAAAATATTGCTGGTCAGTCTCAGTTTAGTGATTACTTGATGAATGCGCCGCAAACAGATTTTAAAATTGACCCCAAATTACAACTGTCAACGCGTGACTATGAAATGCATAGGAAAAAGGCAAGTCAAGTAAAAGTATTGATACACGTAGTAGATGTAGTATTAAAAATTAAAAACTACATCAATCTCTATAATAATGACGCTATCAACGAACACAAGATTTATGTGTCCGACAGGCGATGGAAAAAGATCATTGAAATCCTTAAAACCTCTGCTTACCTGAATGATCGTAAGGCAATAGACGCAACAGATTGTTTTTTGATACGCCACATGATTTGGGATCATCCTTCTCAAGAGAATAGAGTTCTCGATTTTGTTACAGAAGCTATTTTAAATCATGGTCTAGAAGGGCAATCTGACCTTGCAGATTGGACCAGTAAAATAGAAAGGTTCAAAACTATGGTAGTAGAAAAAACCACCTTTTTTGAAGAACTTACCAAAGAGGTATTGGTTGAAAGAGAAATAGATGATAGCACTTATATCGAGTTTGTAGCTAAAGAAAACCCTACAGATGATATAGCGATACAAAAAGAAGATTGGGATCAATTGACTACATTTTTTGAACAGTTATATTACTATGATGGAAACAGAGCATTCCGTGGAGATTTTAAGAAGTATGGTAAAAATGTTTTACACAAAAGACTTAACTCTTGGAATAATGATTTCATTTCATACAGAATTCAGATGATAAAGGAGAACGTTAAGAAAAAAACTCGTAAAAAACCCAACGACGTCATCTCTAAAAACATTCTAGAAAATCATAAATCTCTGACTAAGGAGTTTCAAAAGCTTCTAAAGTCTTCCAACATCTTAGAGAATAAGGATACGTTTGATAATCTATTTGTATCACAGCATCTTACTAGTATGCTGGATCATCCTTTATCTAAATTAAAATCTCAGACTAAAGCGCTCGAAAAACAACTCGCTCAAATTAAGGTAAATTATGACAAGCTCAAGTAAAGAACAACTGCAAGACTTTCTTGACTTTGGTGTTCTTTATAATAGAGAACAACGATCAGAAATTGTTGCGACCATAGATAAATGGCGTTTAATTTCACAAGAGAAATCAGTATTGATTGACTCTACACGATCTTTGTTACAAGAGTTTTTGAGTAATAGGGCTATTAGAAGTTTATTGAAAGAAGATGCTTCATTTAAAGATCAAATCACTGAAGAGATATTAAAGGCTTTGGAAGAATCGCCACCTGAAGAAATAGAAGATCAATTTCAGGAAGATCGAGAATTATTACAGCAGTGGAAAGATGGTAAGGAATTACGCTTTCGCGAAAGCGTAAACAATATTCCTGTATCAAAAGAGTATACAATCCATAATGAAGAAATTGCCACAAAAGACAACGACTTACAAACGTCTAGAACAGAACAAATAAAAAACTTTCAAAACGATTTAATAGCCATATGGAAAAAGCAACAGAAGCCTATTTCAAATACAGCTCTCGCTGCTCAATTAAGCAATGCAGGTATTACCACAAAGGAGGATCAACTAATCGATGATCTTAATCGGTATAGTTACACATACTTTGAAAAGTACTGGAAGCAAAATAATAGACATAAAGACTTTATTAGAGAAAAGTATAAGAAAAGACAGATAGACCTCAATAAACTAGATCAACAATTTAAAAAAATCATCGCTTTACCTCAATCTACTTCTCAAAAAGAAATTGATCGCTTAAAAAATGAACGCATCAAAAACCTAGAAGAGCAATTAGATCTAGCAGCGATGCAGGCAGAAATTGATGCCATAGATGAATGGAGAAAAGAACTGGTGCAACGATTAGAGGAGCATGTGAAGAAGATCTTAGACCTCATGAAAAAGCTCAATCCTATTCTTAAGGAAATTTTACCACCAGGTAGATTATGGGATTTATCAAATGGATTATGGCAAGAAATGGACACGGATGCCATTGAGAAATATGCCGCTTTACTAGAAGAAAATAAACATGTAAAAGAGCTGGCAGCACTTTTAGGCCGATTGAGACTGGCAGGAATTGCCGTTGAGAAAGAAGAAATGCAAGAAATGTTCTTCAGACCTGAAGATGTCATTAATCCACATGGTAAGGCTGAGGTAATGGGTATCAAAGAAAGTAATGATCTCAATTATGCATTACCAGGCGAGATGGCGCTCCTTGAAACACCAGAAACAGAAGATATATTTCTAAAGAAATTTGCCGAAAAGAAAATTCAAACCTTAGAGTTAATTGATAGAAATACCACTCAGTTTCAAGAAAACCGTACGATTACAGTAGATAAAGAAATACCGCAAGATAAAGGGCCTTTTCTTATAGCGGTAGATACTAGTGGTAGTATGCACGGTACACCAGAGTTAATGGCAAAGCTCATCGCGCTAGCCATTGCAAAAGAAGCCTCAAAGGACGATAGACCTATGACGATCATTTCATTTTCTACAAGCATTAAAACAATAGAGTTGAATACCAAAACCATGGACATCGCGCAACTAGCTAGATTTTTAGGGCATAGTTTCCATGGTGGTACGGACATCGATCCAGCATTAGAATATGCTATCGATACCATGAAATCTGATACTTATAAAAATGCTGATTTATTAATGATTACTGATGGTGTTTTCCCATCTCTAAACGAGCAGCGAATCAAAGAAGTCCAAAAACTGCAAAAGAAGAAAAACAGATTCCACTGTATGAATATAGGAGGTAGTTCTTGGGGCAGTATGGATTGGTGTGATAATCTCTGGACGGTAGATGGTAGTAGCGGTAGTTTAATGGAACTGGTCAAGGGTTTAAAAGTGATGATCAAGTAATATAGATACGAATAACGATACCATAAACATTCAAGAACATAATCACATCACCATACAAGGTAAAGATCTAGTAAGTGCTTATGCCGTATATGTAATTATCATAAGAGATGAACAGCATAAGTATATTTATATAGGTCAGACTGGTGATGCAAAACACCTATCTGCGCGAGCGTCGTTTTATCGTATTGCTGCACATTTAGGTTACTCTTCGAGTACTCAAAATCAGCTTTTTAATGGAATTGTAAATGAATTAGGATGGGATAATTATGAGCCAAGAGTAAAACGTGAAAAATTTGAAAATTGGATCTCAAATAAAACTATCGAAAATCATTCTTTTAAGCTCAATGATTTTGAATATTTAGAAGAAGTAAAAGATCGCAATCACGATAATTATGAACATCATAAATTGTTGAGAAGACAAACTTTAAAAGTAGAAACGGCTCTTATCCAAGAATTAAAAAAACGCGAGCAAGAATTAAACATGATCCTATTAAATAAAAGCAAAAAATCGATTAGTAAATATGAAGAAGGAAATCCTGTAGCACAGCAAATTTTACAAGATTTAAATTTATAACTAGCTTGCCGTTTCCCTAACTTTGAGAACTACACTACCAGAACTATAACCTATGAATAAATCATCCCACAATAAATTAGTATCCTTTATATGGTCCATTGCAGACGACTGCCTGCGTGACGTTTACGTCCGCGGTAAATACCGTGACGTAATTTTACCCATGATTGTTTTGCGACGTCTAGATGCATTATTAGAACCTACTAAAGATGCCGTGCTTGAAGAACTAGCGTTTCAACGTGATGAAGCTGGCTTTACAGAATGGGATGAAGTAGGATTGCGAGAAGCCTCTGGATATGTGTTTTATAATACCAGTACCTATACCTTACAGAAGTTAAAGGACACCGCGACTAATAGCCAGCAAATACTACAAGCAAATTTTGAAGATTACCTGAACGGTTTCAGTCCTAATGTAAAGGAAATCATTGAGAAATTTAAACTGCGCAGTCAGGTGCGCCACATGGCGACCAAAGATGTACTTCTGGATGTGTTAGAAAAGTTCACATCACCGTACATTAACGTAACGCCTTTTGAAAAAGAAGATCCAGAAGGTCGAAAACTACCAGCACTCTCTAACCTAGGAATGGGTTATGTGTTTGAAGAACTCATTAGAAAATTTAATGAGGAGAATAATGAAGAGGCTGGTGAGCACTTCACACCGCGTGAGGTAATCGACCTGATGACGCATATCATTTTTGATCCCATTAAAGATAATTTACCAGAGGTCATGACCATCTATGATCCTGCCTGTGGTAGTGGTGGAATGCTTACCGAGAGTCAAAATTTTATCAAAGATGAAGAAGGCGCCATACGTGCCACTGGTGATGTATACCTTTTTGGTAAAGAAATAAATGACGAGACCTATGCCATCTGTAAGTCAGACATGATGATTAAAGGTAACGATCCAGAGAACATAAAAGTAGGCTCTACTCTTTCTACAGATGAGTTTGCTGGAAAAACCTTTGACTTCATGCTATCTAATCCACCTTATGGAAAGTCCTGGAGCAGTGAGCAAAAATATATTAAGGATGGTAAAGACATCATCGATCCACGATTTAAAATCAGTCTTAAGAACTACTGGAATGTAGAAGAAGAGGTAGATGCCATACCACGATCTAGCGATGGGCAGTTACTATTTCTTATGGAAATGGTAGATAAAATGAAATCCCTATCTCAAAGCCCAGCTGGTACGCGCATCGCCTCAGTACATAACGGTAGTGGTTTGTTTACTGGAGATGCTGGTGGTGGCGAGAGCAACATACGTCGTTATATCATAGAAAACGACTGGCTAGAAGCCATTGTACAATTGCCTAATAACCTGTTTTATAACACAGGTATTACCACATACATCTGGATTTTGAGCAATAATAAAGCGACTGACCGTAAAGGTAAAGTACAATTGATTGATGCTGGACAGCTGTACCGCAAACTGCGCAAAAATTTAGGGAACAAGAACTGTGAATTTGCACCAGAACATGTAAAAGAAATCACGAGTGTGTATATGAGTTCGCTTTCGCGAAAGCGAACTGAAAACCAGCCTCTTGCTAGTCAAATTTTTGATAATGAAGATTTTGGCTACTATAAAGCGACAATAGAACGACCAAAACGCCTCAAAGCACAATTTACGCCAGAACGTATCGAGAGCTTGCGTTATGATCGTGTGTTACAAGAACCCATGCAATATGCATTTGAAACCTATGGAGAACGTATATACACCAACACTAAACAACACGCCGCCGAATTACTAGAATGGTGCGAGAAAAACGAGTTGAACCTATCGGCTGCAAATAAAACTAAACTAACCAAGCCTGCTACCTGGCAAAAGCATTTAAACCAATTAAAATGTGCGCTAGCGCTATCTAATGTTATAGGAGATAAAGAATACCGCGATTTTAATATTTTTAAAAAGGATGTGGATGATGAAGTGAAAGCACAAAAACTAAGTATAAGCGCCAGCGATAAAAAAGCCATTCTAAATGCGGTAAGTTGGTATGATGCTACCGCTGAAAAAGTCATCAAAAAAGTAGAAAAACTCTCAGGTGACAAACTAAAAAAACTCTTAGCACATTTAGATTGCAAAGAAGAAGATCTAGCAGATTTTGGTTACTATGCTCATGATCATCCCGATGTCACGCTGAGCCTGTCGAAGCGCTTCTCAAATTCAAAAGCTTTAGGAATAATAACACCCAAAAAAGGAGAATACATCACCTACGAGACCGAAAGCGACCTGCGCGATACAGAAAATGTACCTTTAAAAGACAATATACACCACTATTTCAAAAAAGAAGTACAACCACACGTAGCAGAAGCCTGGATCAACCTAGACGCGACTAAAATAGGTTATGAGATCAGCTTTAATAAATACTTTTATGAGCACACACCACTGCGTGATATAGAAGAAGTAACTGTTGATATTTTAGAACTAGAAAAACAAAGCGATGGTCTCATTGCAGAGATTTTAAACCTAGTCTAGTTATGGAATCACAAATCATCATATACCAGACTGAAGATGGACAGACTAAGATCCAGACACGATTAGAAAATGAAACCGTCTGGTTGTCTCAAGAACAAATGAGTGTGCTTTTTGATAGGGAACGCAGTGTGATCACTAAGCATATAGGGAAGATTTTTAAAGAAGGAGAACTACAAGAAAAAAGCAATGTGCAACATTTGCACATTAGTGGTTCAGACAGGCCTGTTAAATTTTACAACCTGGACGTGATCATCTCAGTAGGTTATCGTGTAAAGTCGTTGCGTGGCACTCAGTTTAGGATTTGGGCAACACAGCGGTTGCGAGAATATATTGTAAAAGGATTTACACTTAATGATGATTTGTTAAAAGAAGCTGGTGGTGGTAATTATTTTGAGGAGCTACTGGAACGCATACGTGATATACGAGCCTCAGAAAAAGTGTTTTGGCGCAAAGTACTGGACATTTATGCGACCAGTGTGGATTATGATCCTAAAGCAAAAACCTCGCAACGCTTCTTTAAAACCATACAGAATAAAATGCACTGGGCAGCACATGGACAGACTGCGGCAGAGGTTATTTATAACCGCATCGATGCCGCAAAACCCTATTTAGGTTTGACGAGTTTTAAAGGAGAACAACCTACTAAGAAAGAAACTACCATTGCAAAGAATTACCTCAATGAGCAAGAAATGAACGTGCTTAACCGTATGGTAACCGCTTATTTAGAGCTAGCAGAATTACAGGCACTTAATCGTAAACCCATGTACATGAAAGACTGGTTGCAAAGAGCTGACGACTTTATACAAATGACCGGTAACGATATCCTGACGCATGCAGGAACCGTAAGTCATAAAAAGGCACTAGAAAAAGCTACTGAAAACTATAACAGCTATAAAGAACAGATCAAGAACGAACTCTCTAAAGTAGAAAAAGACTTTATAAAACATTTAGAAATCACTAATAAACAGCTAAAAAAGAAGAAGGATGGAAAGTAAAACGGCTGTAAAAAATATAGAGCGTTATGCGAGCTATAAAGATAGTGGCGTGGAATGGTTGGGTGAAATTCCTGAGAATTGGCAGGTGAAACCTGGTCTTACAATATTAAATGAAAGCAAAGAAAAAAATATAGGTTTTATTCAAAAAACAGTACTTTCATTAAGCTATGGAAATGTTATAGTGAAACCAAAAGAAAAACTAACAGGTTTAGTTCCTGAATCCTTTGAAACTTATCAATTAGTTAAACCTGGAGATATAATTATTAGGCCAACAGATTTACAGAATGATAAGACAAGTTTAAGGACTGGTTTAGCAAAAGATCATGGAATTATTACTAGTGCTTATATTAACTTAAGAGTTAAGGAAAAGTATTCTAACTCGTTTTATCATTATTATTTACATACAATTGATATAAATAAAGTCATTTATGGTTTAGGTTCTGGACTAAGACAGAATATAAGTTTTTGGGATTTTAAAAGATTTCCGTTTCCATTTCCACCACTTCCAGAACAAACCGCCATCGCTCAATTTTTAGACGATAAAACCAGTAAAATAGAGGATGCTATTGCCATTAAAGAGCAACAAATCAGTTTGCTTAAAGAGCGCAAGCAAATTTTAATACACCAAGCGGTGACTCGTGGACTAGATAATAGTGTGACCTTGAAAAACGCTGGTGTGGAGTGGATTGGGGAGATTCCGGAGCATTGGGAAGTGAAGGCATTAAAGTTTATTTCTAACCTTCAAAGTGGAGAGTTTATATCTTCTGATGATTTTAAAGAAGAAGGGTATCCTGTTTATGGTGGAAACGGATTTAGAGCATATTGTGAAAATTACACTAACGATGGTTTATATGCTTTAATTGGTCGGCAAGGCGCATTATGTGGAAATGTAAATTATGCAGATGGAAAATTTTATGCTACAGAGCACGCAGTTGTTGTCTATCCAATAAATAACGAAGATACGTTATGGTTGGGAGAAACAATAAAAGTAGCGGATTTCAATCGCCTATCACAATCAGCAGCACAACCAGGAATAGCCGTAGGAGTAATTAAGAACGAAAGGTTTCCTTATCCACCACTTTCAGAACAAAAAGAAATTTCAGCTTATATAGAAACCGCTTCAGAAAAAATAGAAACGGCTATAGCTTTAAAGCAGCAAGAGATCGAGAAGTTAACCGAGTATAAGAGTAGTTTGATTAATGGGGTTGTTACTGGGAAGGTTAGGGTTTGTTAGGTATGAAAGAGTTAATTTTTAGCATAGAACATATTTTTAATAGCCATAACCAAAATGGGTGCTTAACGCAATACGATTGTAGTTATTATCATATTGCAGCTTACCAACGTGGTTACAAATGGGCATCGACTAAAAATGGTGCAGTAAGTATTTTATTAAATGATTTATGGAATGCTTTTATAAGCTACGAAAATCAAGAAAGTAAAGAGTATTATTTACAATACATTACCGTTAAAAAAATAGCACTAAAAAATACAAGTTGTTTAGAGGTTATAGACGGTCAACAGCGTCTAACCACCTTGTCTATCATTTTAGCCGTTTTATCTGCACAATTAGAGTTGGAAAATATCTCTTTTAACAAATTAGATTATGCCATAAGAGATAATATTTTTACCAATCATGTGTATCCAACAGAAGCGTTAAACGCAGTTTTAGTCACCACTTGGAAAGATTTTAGTGCAGACGAAAGCTTAAATAAGCAAGATGTCTTTTATATATTTTCTGCCCTTCAAAAATCGGCTACGTTTTTTAAAGGAAAAAAAGACTTGGGTTTGTTTTATAATTACTTAATCAACAATGTAAAACTGATTGTAAACTCAATAGAATCTCATATAGAAAGTGAAACCGTTTTTAAAAACTTAAATAGTAATAAAGTTCCGCTGACTGAAGCAGAGTTAATTAAAGGTTTATTAATCACAAAAATTGGTAGAAAACATAAATATAGTTTTAAACAAGTAATGGAAATTAGAGCCAATGTGGGTAAACATTGGGACGAGTTGGCAACCTGGGCAAACAAAGAGGATATTAAAGGTTTTTATTTCAATAACAAAAATAATGCAATGCAAGAGTTGTTAAAGCTGGTTGCCTATGCTTTAGAAAACGAAACATTATCTATAAACAAAAGTGCAAGTGCCAAAGATTTCCCGTTGTTTAATTTTTTCTTGGAGCATAACAATTATGTACAAACCTTTGATAAACTTAAAGCGGTTAAAAACAAGCTAGACGATTGGTTTTACCATACTCAAATTTACAACCTAATTGGGTATTGCAGATTTGCAAAAAACAGTAACAAAAATAACTTGACTTTTTTAAACGATTTATTAAAAATAGATACTAAAACAGATTTAATACATAAATTAGAAACAGACAAAGAAGAATTTTTAAAAGACCTAGATGTAAGCGATTTGTCATACGAAGAAACACCAGATAGTTTACACCACATATTACTAGCATTAAATGTATTTATAGAAGGTCAAGAAAATATACGATTCAATTTCTATGAGTTTGACAAACAAAAATGGTCTCTGGAACATATTTTTCCGCAAACACCAGAAGGCAAAAAAAATGTTTTAAAGCAAAAACACAAAGATGCCATATATAACATTTTAGGTGAAACCATTACACAAGAGGTTAAAGATGTCTTAGAACTAGAAACAAGAGAAGATACCCAAAAGCAAGTATATTATAGAGCACTAAAAGAGCATCCTGCTTTAAATGGTATTGGCAATATGTGCTTGTTATCAGGAAAGGACAATGCGTCTAATGGTAACAAATTTTTTGATGAAAAAAGAGATAATATCCTAAAGCGTATTCAAATAGGTAGTTTTGTACCTAAACACACTTTTGATGTGTTTAGTAAAATGTTTAAAAATGCAGATACAAGTCGAATGAGTCTTTGGTCTATTGACGATATTGAAGCTCATAAAATTCATATAAAAACTACCTTAGGTCTAAAAGAATCCGTAAATAATTTTAACGCTAAAACTGTAGAAAAATGAAAGCAGGAAAATACAGCGTAAAAGAACTGTTTGTGAATAGGTATGTTCAACAAATTATAATTCCAGAAATACAACGCGATTATGTTTGGGCAGAAGAACAGGTTATAGGTTTGCTAAATTCAATAAAAAAAGATTTTGAATCGTTCTTAACCGTTCAAGTTCCTAGAATTGAAACTATAGATAATGACTTAGAAACCGCATTTGAAAGCTTTTATAAAAAGAGAAACAATGGTTCTAATATTGGTTTTATTTATGCTTATAATGACGACCAATATTCAGGGAACTACTTTTTAATTGATGGGCAACAGCGCATTACCACTATTTTTTTAATGTTGTTAGTATTGGCGTCAAAAAATGAAAGCCTAAATGAAAAATTCAAGAAAACATATTTAACGGATGGATTTTTAAAACTAGATTACAAGGTAAGAGAATCGGCACATCATTTTTTGCAACAATTTACTGCATTAGCATTAAGCAGTAATACAGATTTCACCAACCAAAACTGGTATTACAGTAACAAATATGATTCTGATACTACCATAAAAAGTTTAATAGAGAACTTTCAAAGTATTCAGGAATATTATGAAAATAACTTACCAAACAATTTAGAAGCTTTTTATAAGTACATAGAAGAATATGTAGAGTTCTGGTATTTTGATACCAATATAAGCGAGCAAGGTGAGGAACTTTATATTTATATGAATGCTCGTGGAGAGCAAATGCAAGCCAATGAAAATATAAAAGCAGACTTATTAAGTAAGTTAGATACAACAGAAGAAAAAAATAAATACGGTAAACTCTGGGAAGATTGGCAAGATTATTTTTGGGTAAATAAAGATGATAATGAAAATGCCGATAAAGGATTTAATACATTTTTAAGTTGGTGTCAGTTATTAAAATCTATTGAAAATAGATATCAAAATAATAACGAATTAACTACGGATGAAATTGAAAATTTTGCAGATATTATTCGAGGAAAACAATCTATAAACATCAAGCAAACTAACGTTGAAATTTTTGATATTGAAAAGTATTTTAAAACCGTTGTTTTTTATTTTGATGAGTATTTTAAAGAAACACAGTTTAAAACAATTTATATAAACTTAATTAACAAAAAATGGTTGTCAGGTAATCTTTCTCAAATAGACCATTTTAGATTGTTACCTTTTTTATATTTCATTAAAAAACATTGTATATATGATAAGCAATCTTTTGATGTTATAGATTTAATAAGGTTAAACAGATTGCTATATAATCTTCGTTTAGACGAAACTATTGGTAAAACAGCTGCAACACAATCCATATATAGTATTAAGTTTTTAAATGAATTAAGTGTAGATTTTAAGTTTGATGATATCTTGAGTTTTGAAAATGAATACAAGTCTATTTTTAATGCAGAAGAAGTATTAAAGTTATCTGTTGTTCAAACTTCAAAAGATAAGGACGAGAAGGAGCAAATAAGAACAGCTTTTGGCATAGCTGAAGACCATCATTTATTACGAGGTAAAATAGCGCATTTAATTTATATAACAAGAGAAATAAATGCGCACAAATTTAATATTTCAGTTTTTGAAAAGTTATGGTCAAAATATGCTGGATTTTTAGAAAACGAGAATTCTATTAAATCAGAGTTAATACCTTATAACTCATTTATTCAACTAGGTAATAGAATAAAAATATATGATGACTGGTTCAAAAGAGAGCATATATTAAATATGCTTAAAGAATTTTATGCTTATAATGGTGCGTATGCAAGTTTTATAGCTAATAAACAGCAAGCATTTTTATCTAATTATAAAAATTTAACGGAATTAAAAGAGGAAGAAATGCCTAAAGAACAACTCTATATTTATTATTTATTGAGTTTAAAACTCAATTATAATTGGGATTGGAGTAAAGGAAAAAATATAGGAGTTTATTACGGAGAAAAAGAATTGAACTCAATTTTTAATAGAAAATTATATTTTCAACATTACAATACACAGTGGCACGATAATGAATTGCGAATAGTTGATATTCAAAAAAATGAAATTAAAGATGCTGATTTTGAAACATTACTAAAACAATTACAAAATGCATAGCCAAACCAACGAACAAGCTCTAGAAGCAGCCATAGAAAAACACCTCACTGGAACTAACCTAGAAGAGATCAAAGCAAGTGGTGAATCAGTAGACGGTTTTCGCGAAAGCGGTGAAATCTATAGAACTGGTAAAGGCTATTACATAGGACAAGCCAGTAATTTTAATGCACAGTTTGCCATAGATGAGCAGTTCTTTTGGGATTTTTTAGAAAGTACTCAAAAGGAAGAACTAGAAAAGCTACAAAAGCAAGGCGATTGGAAATTAAAAATTCTAAACCGTTATGATCGTTTGGTGAAAAAGTATGGTATTCTGTATCTGCTTAAAAAGGGTTTACAAGTAGATGATGCTCATTTTACGCTGTTTTATCAATTGCCGCTAGCGAGTAGCAGCCAGCAAGTAAAAGATAATTTTGCTAAAAATCGTTTTAGTGAGACCAGACAATTGCGTTACAGTATAGACAATCCACGTGAAGAAATAGACATGGTCTTGTTTATAAATGGTCTTCCTGTGGTAACTATGGAGCTTAAAAATGCATGGACAGGTCAAAACGCTAGAGTGCATGGGCAACATCAATATAAAACCCAGCGCGATACTAAACAGCCCTTATTACAATTTGCACGTTGTGTGGTTCATTTTGCAGTAGACACAGACGAAGCCTATATGACGACTAAATTAAATGGTAAAAACACTTTTTTCTTACCATTTAATAAAGGTAATAAACATGGTAAGGGCAACCCAGAATTACCTACTGGTGCCATAGGACATCGCACGCAATATCTATGGGAAGAAGTGTTTACTAGAGAAAGTCTCGCAAATATCATTCAGCATTTTGTGCGATTAGATGGTAAAAAGAAAGATCCTTTACAAAGTAAGACTTTGTTTTTCCCGCGTTACCACCAGATGGATGTGGTACGTAAAATTATTGAAGATGCTAGTAATAAAGGTGTAGGACAAACGTATTTAGTACAACATTCTGCTGGTTCTGGAAAATCCAATTCCATTACATGGGCAGCATATCAATTAATAGAAACCTATCCAGTAAATAGTAACGTACCAGGCATTACAGATGTAGAACGACCATTGTTTGATTCGGTTATTGTAGTTACAGATAGACGACTATTAGACAAGCAAATAAGAGATAACATCGCAGATTTTTCTGAAGTTAAAAATATCATTGCTCCAGCATATTCCTCTGCAGAGTTAAGATCAAGTCTAGAGCAAGGCAAAAAGATTATCATCACTACAATTCAAAAATTTCCATTTATCATAGATGGAATAGCAGATTTAAGTGACAAAAGATTTGCAGTAATTATTGATGAAGCACACAGTAGTCAAAGTGGTTCAGCACATGATAACATGAATAGAGCCATGGGACAGCAGTATCATGAAGACGAAGCTGTAGATGCTCAAGATAAAATTGTACAAGCCATGCAGTCGCGCAAAATGCGTGGTAATGCGAGTTATCTAGCTTTTACAGCAACACCTAAACCTATTACCCTAGAAAAGTTTGGAGTGCAACAAGACGATGGTAGTTTTAAACCGTTTCATTTATATTCTATGAAGCAGGCTATTGAAGAAGGTTTTATTTTAGACGTATTAGCCAATTACACGACTTTAAAAAGCTATTATGAAATAGAAAAGTCTATTGAGGAGAATCCGTTGTTTGATTCTACAAAAGCGCAAAAAAAATTACGTGCTTATGTAGAGCAACATCAACAAACGATCAATACCAAAGCAGAAATAATTCTAGACCATTTTATTCCTAAAATAGTCAATCAGAAAAAGCTTAAAGGTAAAGCTAAAGCGATGGTGGTTACCCAAAGCATAGAATCTGCGATACG
This sequence comes from Nonlabens dokdonensis DSW-6, assembly GCF_000332115.1. Taxonomy (NCBI): domain Bacteria; kingdom Pseudomonadati; phylum Bacteroidota; class Flavobacteriia; order Flavobacteriales; family Flavobacteriaceae; genus Nonlabens; species Nonlabens dokdonensis. The sequence continues at coordinate 859,559 of NC_020156.1, read as the reverse complement.
ATATTACAAAGCATTACAATCTATTTTAAAAGACAAAGGACATCCATTTAAAATTGCAATAGCCTTTTCTGGTAGTAAAGAAGTGGATGGTATAGAATACACAGAAGCAGAGATGAATGGCTTTGCCGAAAAAGATACTCGTATTAAGTTTGATGAAGATGAGTACAGAATATTAGTGGTTGCTAATAAGTATTTAACAGGTTTTGACCAACCTAAACTGTGTGCCATGTACGTAGATAAAAAGTTGCAAGGCGTACTAGCCGTGCAAGCCTTATCGCGTTTAAACAGAGCAGCAACCAAGTTAGGTAAGAAAACAGAAGATGTATTTGTATTAGATTTTTTCAATTCTTCTGCTGATATTAAAGCATCATTTGATCCTTTTTATACAGCTACTTCATTAAGTGAAGCTACAGATGTAAATGTGTTGCATGAGCTAAAAGAAGTGCTAGATGACGTAGGCGTTTATGAGTGGAATGAAGTAGAAGATTTCAATACTAAGTTTTTCAATAAAGAAGATGCCCAAGTGTTGAGTCCGATTATTGAACGTGCAGCCGAACGCTTTATTCATGAATTAGAATTAGAAGATGATGATAAAGCTGATTTTAAGATTAAAGCCAAGCAGTTTGTGAAAATCTATGGACAAATGGCATCTATCATGCCTTTTGAAATAGTTGTGTGGGAAAAATTATATTGGTTTCTAAAATTCTTGATACCTAAATTGCCTGTAAAACCAGGAGATGTTGATGGTTTAGACGAGCTATTAGAATCGGTTGATTTGTCTACTTACGGTTTAGAGCGCGTAAGATTAAATGAGAAAATTGGTTTAGAGGATTCAGACAGCACCTTAGATCCTCAAAATCCAAATCCTAGAGGAGCTCATGGATCAGACGAGGATAAGGATCCACTAGATTTAATTATCCAAAGCTTTAATGAACGCTGGTTTCAAAGTTGGGAAGTCACACCAGAAGATCAACGAGTGAAGTTTATTAGTTTAACAAAATCCATAAAGGCGCATCCAGACTTTGAATCTAAATATTTAAATAATTCTGACGAGCAAAATAAAAGTATCGCTTTTGAAAAAATCATGAACGATGTGATGTCTAAGCAACGTAAACAAGAACTAGATCTTTATAGATTATATGCAAAAGATGATGCATTTAAAATAGCGCTCTTTGACACGATGAGGCGTATGGCGAGTGTTGGGCAGTAATTATAAAAACTATCAACCGCATACAAATCAAAAAGCGCATACCTATGAAGGTACACGCTTTTATCTCCCTGACAAATGAGCAGTAGCACCCATTCAGTGGCAAAAGTAAATATCTATTTTGGTACAGTTTTACGGTTTCCCGTAATCGCTCCAAAATTTTAAATAAGTCCCAGGTCTTTTACAATACTTATGAGGTGTATGGCGTTATTTGCACCGAATTGTATTTGAAGTTTAGCTTGTTTTTTTTCTATGGAGCTTAAGCCACTTGGAGAGAATCCAGCGCTTTTAAAATGATTGCTTATAGCTTCTTTAGACTGACCTGAAGCGAGTAATGATAACAATTCAATATCATAATCATTTATCTCTAAATTATTTCTAGAATTTAAGGCTTGTTGCACATATGATGAGAGAAATATGTCATGTTGATCAACTGCGTGTATAGCACTGGATAAATCTTTTAAACCATCTCTACCTTTACATACAAATGCATTTACTTTTACTGAGTTAATTAAGTAGCGTACTTTTTGCAAACGATCTTCTACAGAATATACAATTATCGGAAAGTCAGGATATTCTTTTTTAAGTTGGGCACTTAGCGCCTCGCCAGAAGCGTATTTTTGTTTGCGATGATCGGTCTTAAAATTCAAATCTGTTATGAATAAATCATAGGGTTCTTGCTTAAGAATTGCGCTTTTAATTTCAAGATAAGCATCATCGCAATACTGTACTTGTTTTATATTATGAATTCCTGCTTCTTCTAAAACAGCAAGTACACCTTGATTGATACTACTGTAATCATCTGAAATCAATACTTTCTTAAACATCTTTTTTTAAATCCTAATAGTTGCTTTAAAGCCTTTTTCAATAGCTGATTCAAAAGTAATAGTTCCATTTATGGAATGAATACGGTTTTCCGTATTTTGAAGACCATTTCCTTTAATTAAAGCGGTTCCCTGACCATTATCTTTGTAGTTAATTATAAACGACTTGCCAGACTGTTCAAAACTTACAACTACAATACTGGCATTGCTATGCTTCTTCATGTTAGTGAGCAGTTCTTGTAATATTCTATAAACGGTTGTTTTTTGAATATCTTTTAAATTATCCCAATCAATAAGTTGAAGCCCTTTTGTAATCACATTAACATCATCATCTTTATAGCTTAAAAACAGATCACTTAAAAGCTCTGCAAATGATATTTCTAGATCGATAGTACTATTCTGTCTCGAGATATCTCGTGTTCTATTATATATGTGTTCAAGATCATCTAATAGTTCCTTGTTGTTATTAGAACTGGTTTGTAGTTGGGTCATAACGTGATACACATCATTTGCCACTTCATCGTGTATTTTTCTAGAAAGACGTGTTTCTGTATGGTAGATTTCTAGTAGTTTTTCTTTTTTGTGTTTGTATTTTAAAATAAAATATATGGAAATAGACGCTAATGCTATAAAAAGTAGGAGGTAAAGCAATCGTTCATTGAATAATTGACTTTTTTGCAAGTCCTTTTCCTTTTTATCATATTGATACACATAGTAATTAAAATTGTTGCGCCGTTCTGTTTTTAGGTTATTAAGGCTATCATTGATTTGAATGTATTCAATAGCGTATTCAGGTTCTCCGGTTTCAATTTTAAGTTTAAGGGCCATAATTAGCTGTGGTGCCAAGTTGTTTTTATTAGCCAATTCAAGAAAGCTATCGGAGTATTTTTTTGTAGCTATCATGTCATTTGAATGGAAGTAAAAGCGAGATAAATGATCATAATTTGATCCCAAATCAGCAGTGTAGTTGTTTTTTAGTCTAATGTTTAGTGCCTTTATCAAACCACTTTCGGCTTCAGGTACATCCAATTTTGATTTTGTAAAACTTAGATTACTTAATGCTCTTGCAGTTTCTCGAGGATTATTTGCCTCTATGGCATTTTCATAAGCTTTTTCATAATAATAAATAGCGTTTTCAAGGTCTTCTTGATGTTCAAATACTTGTCCTTTATTATTGTAAAGAATCGCTTGATGTGCTGGACTACTAGCAGTAGTCAACGCCTCATCATATAGAGCTATTGCTCGCGCATAATCTCTTTTCTCTCTGTAAACTTTACCTAATTCGTTGATGATACTCATATAGGTAATTTGAGTCCAATCGGTTTTCGATTTTATTTTATCCAGAAGCCTTAGACTTTCAAGATTTAATTTTTCATTCTCTGAGGTGTACCCTAATTCTCTTTGGATTCTTGCCAGTTGCTGAGTTGCATATATTTCATTAGCTAGACTGTTATCATTATTAGAGTGCTTTGCTTTTTCTTTGATAAAAAACTTGTAGGCTTTTGCAAGATCGTTTGGTTGTGTAGGATTATTAATGACACTTGAATAGTAGTTCAAGCTATCTGCTGTCTGGGCTTGGGAAAAATGCAAGCCGATAATCAAGATACTAAAAAAGAGGAATGAAGTTACGATTGATTTCATTCCTCTAATGTAATAACTAAATTTAAAATTTAGTACTAGTCATCTGTCTCATCTTTTGGCGGTGGTGGTGGAGGTGGTATTTCAATGGTGCCTTCATTTCCACAACATGCCTGTGGCTCATTTAAATTATCTGTAAGTTGTTCTGGTGTACAGGAGAAAAACATAGAAATAAGGATTCCCGTAAACAACATTAAGGTTATTTTTTTCATATTTGATTATTTAAAAATGGACACTAGTGTTGCTGTCCGAGATTTTCTCAGATTTGATTCAATAGCAACACCTGCTTAATTTTGAAGAGCTTGCTCCTTCATGGGAAGTATGGAGAGGTAGCAGTAAAAGAAATTATTACTTCCCAAATGGTAATTCCATTCTACGCTACTTTTCCATGGTAGAATTCATTTTCGTAAGCCCTATTACGAGTAAGGCGGTAATCAATTCTTGTACAAATGAAAGCGTATTGGTTTTGGATTACTGGAAAAGAACTGGAAATGATTTGGAAAGTATCTGGAATTTTATTTCCAACTAGTTTCCATGTCTTATTAATCTGTATATCAGTCTTATGAATAAAATTTTAGTGGTGCACGCTTTCGCGAAAGCGGAACAAGAAATAAAGAAAACAGGAGTTAAAAACCCATCGTTAACACAAAAGGCTACTGAATTATCAGATTATCTAGGACAGAAAGGAGACACTGTATTAGGAGAAAAAAGTTTGAGAATTTATAGAAATGAAGCTCTCAAATTGTCGAATGAAGATGAAGATATAAGCATCAAACAAATCCCAGTAATAGAAGGTTTATGTAATTATTTGGGATACGATAACTATCAAGACTTTACTAAAAAAATGACCTCAAAAAGTGCTGAAACAAAACCATCATCCACTAAAAAAGTGGTTAAAATCGCTCCAGTTGTTAAGGTTGTAACTGTAGCAGTTGCCATTGGTATACTATCTTTATTACTCTATAATTATACGCATAGACAGCGCTGGATGATCTGGCAAGAAGATCATTATGTTGAAGTAGATTTTGACGCTAAGAAATATGGAGTAAACCAATTAAAACTTTACAAAGAAGACAGAATCTCATCCTTCAAAAAAGTAGAAGTTACTTGTGATACTACTTTCTTTAATGATGATGGAAGTCCTCGATTTTGGTACGGGAAGAATAAAAATAAAGAGTTAGAACTGTTTACAAACTTAGGTTTGCATCCTGAAACTGGTAAAACTTTAAAGCCTATTACTGGTTATATGATTGAAAAGTATGTTTGTGTGGATTAAAATAGCTGAAAGGGCTAAGTTTTAAAGTACAATAATTAAACTTTCTATACTTCAATTTTTAAATCTCAAGTAGTGATAAAGCGTCGTGTTTGCTTAATTTTGTTCCCATAAGAAGGTTATGAGGTAAGTACTGTTAAATGACCGTGCTCAAATATTTAAATAGGTGGTACCTAAAATACTTAATTGTCCTTCACTAGTTTAAAGGCTGGTGTGATTAACATGATTTTCCTATTTATATTTACTAAGAATTATCACTTATAAAATAATCGCTTTTCAACAATGATTTCAAGAACAACTGTAGATGCCGTATTTGACGCTGCTCGAGTAGAGGAAGTGATAGGTGACTTTGTACAGTTGAAAAAATCTGGATCTAATTTTAAAGGCCTGAGTCCATTCTCTGAGGAACGTACTCCTAGTTTCATGGTTTCTCCAGTAAAGCAAATCTGGAAAGATTTCAGCAGTGGAAAAGGTGGCAATGCGGTAACCTTTATTATGGAGCACGAGCACTTTACGTTTCCTGAAGCAATTAAATGGCTTGCCAAAAAGTATAATATCGAAGTAGAAGAGACGCAGCAAACAGATGAACAAAAACTAGAGCAAGATGCAAAAGAATCTATGTTTCTTGTTTCTAAATATGCAGCAGAGTGGTTTCAGAAGCAATTAAAAACAGAGGAAGGTAGAGCTATAGGATACAGTTATTTTAAAGAACGTGGTTTCTCTGATGAGACTATAGAATATTTTCAATTGGGTTATAATCCTGATCAATGGAGTGCTTTTACTGATGCTGCTATTAAGGCTGGATATCAGCTAGATTTTCTTGATAAAACGGGACTGTCTATTGTAAAGGAAGAGCGTAAGTTTGATCGTTTTAAAGGACGTGTCATGTTTCCTATACGCAGTCTTTCAGGTAGAGTATTAGGTTTTGGGGGAAGGATTCTTACTAATGACAAAAAAGCTGCGAAGTATTTGAACTCACCTCAAAGTGAGATCTACGATAAATCAAAGGTTCTTTATGGAATTTATGAAGCAAAGCAGTCTATTGCCAAAGAAGATCTTTGCTATCTCGTAGAAGGCTATACAGATGTGATTCAATTACATCAAGCAGGTGTAAAGAATGTGGTTTCTAGTTCAGGAACAGCTTTAACGAGCCAGCAAATACGGTTGATTCAAAGATTAACCAAAAACATTACCGTTTTGTATGATGGTGATGCTGCTGGTATGCGAGCAGCCATAAGAGGTACAGACTTGATACTAGAGGCAGGAATGAATGTAAGAGTATGCACATTTCCAGATGGTGAAGATCCAGATTCTTTTGCAAAGTCTCATACACAATCAGAAATAACAGATTTCTTAACTCAAAACGCTAAAGACTTTATTTCTTTCAAATCCAACTTATTGAAAGAGGAAGCAGCTGGCGATCCTATCAAAAAGGCTGGAATGATAAGAGACATCGTCAATAGTATTGCAAAGATACCAGACGACATCTCGAGAGAGATATATGTGAGGGAAAGCGCCGCTATTTTAGAAATAGGTGAAGACGTACTATTCTCAACACTGGCTCAAGTGCGTAATGCGTCTCTAAATGAGGAAAAGAAAAAACAAGTTAGAGAACAGTCTAAGCAAACCTTATCTAAAGTAGAGACGCCCGTAACTGCCCTTAAAGTGGATAGGAGAGCGCTTCTAGAGCGGTCTATCATAGCGATCTTGTTACTTTATGGTGGTGAGGACGAGTTTTTTGAAGAAGAGTACATTAGAGATGATAGTGAGCAAGATGTAGAATATTTTACAAAAAAAGAAAAGCACCGCGTTTATGAAAAAATCTGGATGGATTTACAAGCAGATGAAATTAAATTTGCGAACCCAGATTTTCAAATTATTTATTCTAAAATAATTGACGTCCTTCTTCTAGAACAAAAATTAGATACACAGTTAATATTAACGGCTTTTGACGGTGAATACGCAAATGTCATTGCAGATATTACTATGTCTGATGAGAAATATCAGCTTCACGATTGGGAGCGTAATAAAATTTTTCCAAAACAAAAAAACCAGACAGTTTCTGAATATACAAGTCAAGTATTGAGACATTTAAGACAGTCGTTAATTTTTGATCTCGTAGAAAAAATTAATAAAATTATTTTAAATAGTTCTCCTGATAAAGATAATACCGAAGCTCTTCAACAAGTGAAGGACTACAATACACTTAGAAGAAAGCTTGATGATAAAAATAGTACGGTAATCCCTTCAGACGGACTAAGCAGATTCTTATTTAACTAGCTATTTGAAGTAAACGAGATTGATGAATCAAATCGGCAATATTGTCAACTTTAAGCTTCTTTAATAGTCTTGTCTTATAAGTGCTCACCGTTTTTTCATTAATACTTAAATGTCTAGCGATTTCTTTATTGCGTTTGCCTCGGGATAATAGGTTAAGTACCTCTATTTCTCTAGTAGATAACTTTTTAAACTTTAAAATTTTATTAGAGGACTTACTTTCTAATTGCTCTTTAATATTGTCAGAGAGAAAGGTTTCACCGTTGTGAATACTTTTAAGTGCTTTCTTTACTTCCTTAACTGGCCTTGTTTTTGAAATATATCCATTTGCTCCAGCTTTTAAAGCGCTTACAGCATAAATTTCTTCAGGATGACAACTAACAACAAGAATTTTTAGGTCGGGAAAATTTGTTCGTATTTCTCTTAAAGATCCTATACCATTAGAATTAGGCAAATCAACTTCTAAAATAAGGATGTCTGGTTTAAGGTTTGTAATAGAGGTGACGAGCTGTGAGCCATCATCAATTTTACCTTTAAAATTGTATTCCTTGTCTTCTTTCATCATGCATTTGAGCCCTCTTCGGAAAACGGGATGATGATCTGCTACTAAAATGTTCATTTTGTTATATCTAGGGAATCAAATATAATTACTTAAAAATAATTCCTTACAAAATTTACTGTGAGTATAGTATTACAAAACAGAGTATTATAAGACTTATTTACCTTAAACTGTTTGGGATTTCGCACACAGGTATAGGATTCATCTTGTGTTGATTTCTTCTGTTGTAGCTTAAGTATATTTTAAGCACTTCTTTTTCCCTTGTAGAGAGATCATTCATAGAGACTTTATTTTCAACCTGACTCATGGCATTTTCAAGCTCGTCATAGGATGCGCCTATCTGTTGCTCATCAGTTCTTTCAGCTCCGTATAGTCCATCGCTAGGAGCTGCCTTCATGATGCTAGATGGAACTTTCAAATGACTACCTATTTTATAAACTTCGCTTTTTAATAAATCTGCTATAGGGCTTACATCTACGCCGCCGTCGCCATATTTTGTGTAAAATCCTACGCCAAAATCTTCCACTTTATTTCCTGTTCCAGCAACTAGAAGACCATTTACACCTCCATGATAATATAATGTGGTCATTCTAAGCCTCGCTCTGGTGTTTCCTAAAGTTAGTTCTACTTGTGCATTACTTTCAATATCGGGCATATTTTCTTTAAAAGTATCAAAAACAGGACTGAGATCACTACGCACATCTTTTACGTTATCAAATCGTTCTTTAAGTTGCTTGATATGCTCTTGAGCTCTTGTCACATGGTCATGGTGCTGGTGGATAGGCATTTCCACACATAATACTTCAAGACCTGTCATCGCACATAAAGTAGATGTAACTGCGCTATCAATACCACCACTTACGCCTACAACATATCCTTTAACTCCAGCCTTCTCAGCATATTCTTTTAACCATTTTACAATATGATCTGCTACTTTATCTACTTTCATAATCGTATTTTTGCAAGTCTAAAAATAAAACAATTTATAGCGAGTTATAACTATATGAAAGTTAAGATATTTAGAATGTTTTTTGTTCTCGCTTTCGCGAAAGCGTTACTATCATGCAATACGGCATCGCAATTAGAGTCTGAGATAAAAGCGATACCTATAGATGTGGAGCTGCGTAAATTTCATGAAGAGTTCTCTAATTCAGAAGCTCAAGATTTACCAAGGTTAAAGGAAGAATATCCGATGTTTTTTCCACAACGTACGGCAGATAGCATCTGGATTTCTAAATTAAGCGGTAAAGACACCATTTATAACGTTTTGGAGAAAGCAGTGCAAGATGCTCAATTTGATTACGGTCGTATAGAGGAAGATATTGAAAACGTAATGAAACACGTGGTGTATTATTTTCCTGATTTTGAACCTACGCCCATAGTTACAGTCCTTTCTGAGGTGAATTACAGACAGAAAGTGATACCTATTGAAAACCAATTAATAGTTTCTATAGATACTTATTTAGGTGACGATCATGAACTTTATCTAGGAATCAACAAATATCAAAGAGAAAATTTAAATCGAGAACAACTACCTGCAGATGTTGCTCTAGCTTACTCAAGATTGTTTGTGGAACCTAGTTTTGATCGCAGTTTGCTGGGTAATATGATTTATCACGGGAAGTTACATTATTTACAAGAGCTTTTTGCTCCTCATACAACAGGTGATCAACGATTCAGTTTTACTCCAGAGAAATATAATTTTACAGTTGAAAACGAGTCTCAAATGTGGCGCTATTTTGTAGATAACGAATTGATCTATAAGACAGATTCTAAGCTGCTATCCCGTTTTATACTTCCAGCTCCTTTTTCCAAATTCTACCTCGAAGTAGATCAACAAACTCCTGGTGGCGTAGGTCGCTACATAGGCTATAGAATGGTAAAATCATTCATGGAGAATAATGAAGTTGATATAGAAACCATGATACAATTGAATGCCGAAGATATTTTTGAACGTTCTAAATACAAACCTTTACAGTAATGTCAGATAAAAAAATAAGATCCACTATAAAAATAGGAATTGAACTAGATGAAAATCGAGTTCCAGAGCACATAAGATGGAGTGCGCCAGATGGTGGAGTAGACGCTGCCGAAGCAAAAGCCATGATGGTTTCTATGTGGAATAGTGCTGAGAAGGAAGCTTTCCGTATAGATCTATGGACTAAAGATATGCCAGTAGATGAGATGCGTGTGTTTTTTCACCAGACACTAGTCTCCATGGCAGATACTTATCACCGTGCGACTAATGACGATAAGATGCGCGATACAATGCTAGACTTCTGTGATTATTTTGCAGAGAAATTACATCTCAAGTAAAAGGAGTAGTTTTATAGTCTCAGTCTCAGTCTCAGTCTCAGTCTCAGTCTCAGTCTCAGTCTCAGTCGGATTTATTTACCTTGCTTCTAAAAATTGTTATTTTTTAAAAGATTAGGATGTTATTTTGAATCTAATTATTAACGGTTTTTCTTACGTAAATGAATGTTAAAACTTATACCTATATAATCACCACTTAGGGTAGTGTCACTTTCTGATCTTTCTGACACGGCGAGATTATCTACTACATATTTTCCTTCATAGTATCTAATTAAAGAATTTTGATAAATAAAGTTTAATTGATATAAGGCAGGCTCGGTCATATAATAAATACCAAGAGAAATAATAAGGTTAGGTAAAATCCATGATTGTGTGATATTTTCTGCTCTTATACCGAAAACTACTCTTTTATCTTCTAATGATGTAACAGGAGTCAATACTAAGGAATCTGCACTACCAGGTTGAATTAACGCAAGCATTAATCCACTTTCTATATTAAAATATAATCTTGTGTCTAGCTGTTTTTTAAACTGAATAAGTAACGGCACATGAAAATTAAATCTAGAAACCCTATAAAGATCTCTTCTCTGAGGTTGAAAAAATGCATCTTCATTTCTTAATAACAAAGTTGTCTTATAAACTGGTGTGGACTGATAGTAAATCCCTATTTTGTAAGAAACACTATATTCTGCTCGCAGTAGTTTTGTAAAACCTACACTAAAACCATTTTGAGCCTCATGATCTAACACATAAGGTCCAGTTGGGTTTACATTTTTAGTAGCCTCATAAGTCATTAAACCTAGATGATAACCCCATTTCTTGTATTCACTAAACTCTGGGTATGCTGGTTCCTGGAGATCTTGTGCGGTTGAAAACGTTGAATAGAGCAGAACTGCAATTACTAGGAACAAACCTTTCATATATTTTAAAATCTAACCTGCATTAGTAAATACGCTATTTTCTTTTCTTACGTAAGTGAATGTTAAAACTTATCCCTATATAATCGCCACTTAGGGTAGTGTCACTTTCTGATCTTTCTGACACGGCGAGGTTATCTACTACATATTGTCCTTCATAGTATCTAATTAAAGAATTTTGATAAATAAAGTTTAATTGATATAAAGCTGGCTCGGTCATATAATAAAGTCCAGGAGATATAATGAGGTTAGGTAAAATCCAAGATTGGGTGATATTTTCTGCTCTTATTCCAAAAACCTCTCTTTTATCTTCTAGTGAAGTTACAAATCTAATAGAGGTGGAATCAGCACTACCAGGTGGAATTAACGCAAACATTAATCCACTTTCTATATTAAAATATATTCTTGTGTCCAGTTGTTTTTTGAATTGAATAAGGAGTGGCACATGGAAATTAAATCTTGAAACTCTGTAGTCATTTCTTAAGGGTGGTTGGAAAAAGGTATCGTCACTATCGAAAAGTAAACTAGTTTTGTAAACAGGTGTAGACTGATAGTAAATACCAACTTTATAAGAAATAGCATATTCTGCTCGCAGTAGTTTAGTAAAACCTACACTAAAACCATTTTGAGCCTCATGATCTAACACATAAGGTCCAGTTGGGTTAACATTTTTAGTAGCGTCGTAAGTCATAAATCCTAAGTGATAGCCCCATTTCTTGTATTCACTAAATTCTGGGTACGCTGGCTCCTTGAGATCTTGTGCGGTTGAAAACGTTGAATAGAGCAAAACTGCAAATACTAGGAACACACCTTTCATATATTTTAAAATCTAACCTGCATTAGTTAATACACTATTTTCTTTTCTTACGTAAATGAATGTTAAAACTTATCCCTATATAATCACCACTTAGGGTAGTGTCACTTTCTGATCTTTCTGACACGGCGAGATTATCTACTACATATTGTCCTTCATAATATCTAATTAAAGAATTTTGATAAATAAAGTTTAATTGATATAAGGCAGGCTCGGTCATGTAATAAATACCAGGAGAAATAATAAGGTTAGGTAAAATCCATGATTGTGTGATATTTTCTGCTCTAATACCAAAAACTACTCTATTGTCTTCGGGAGAGGTTACAGAAGTGCCTAGTCTTGAATCAGCGCTACCAGGTGGAATCAACGCTAGCATCACTCCACTTTCTATATTAAAATATATTCTTGTGTCCAGTTGTTTTTTAAACTGAATAAGTAGTGGCACATGAAAATTAAATCTGGATACTCTATAGAGATCTGGTCGTTGAGGTTGAAAAAATGCATCTTCATTTCTTAATAACAAGGTCGTCTTATAAACTGGTGTGGACTGATAGTAAATCCCTATTTTATAAGAAACACTATATTCTGCTCGCAGTAGTTTAGTAAAACCTACACTAAAACCATTTTGAGCCTCCTGATCTAACACATAAGGTCCAGTTGGGTTTACATTTTTAGTAGCCTCATAAGTCATTAAACCTAGATGATAACCCCATTTCTTGTATTCACTAAACTCTGGGTATGCTGGTTCCTGGAGATCTTGTGCGGTTGAAAACGTTGAATAGAGTAAAACTGCAAGAATTAAGATTGTTTGCACTACTTGCAAATATTTTTTTTGAACTTCCATGAAAACGAATCTTACAATAAAATAAATGCTTACTATTGATAATTTAAACGCAGCCAAATCTAGATGAATAATAGAGTTGTTTTGAATATAATTTTGATGCGTTTCAATTATTATTATTGTAATTTTAATCTATTTTGAACTCATTAAAATCAAAGTAAATAAGAGACAGAACTTTTTTAAACAATTAGTATGTGCGATCCTTTGTAGTAAGATTAAATTTCCAATTTCACCTAATCACCTAATCACCTAATCACCTAATCACCTAATCACCTAATCACCTAATCACCTAACAAATGCAAGAACCACTTTTTGATCATAAATTGTTGATAGAAATGGCGTGGTATAAAATGCCATTTGGTGCTCATAAGGGTAGGTTTTTAAGTGAACTGCCCGAGGCGTATTATGTTTGGTTCAGGCGTCAAGGATTTCCTGAAGGTAAATTAGGGAACTACATGCAATCTGTTTATGATATGAAAGTTAATGGGATAGAAGAGATGCTAAGAGAAATACGCAGAAACACCGTTAACGACAGACCAGTTTTTTAGTTTGAAGCCTCAGTCTGCGCAATAATTCAATTAACTGTCGTTTTGAGACAATAGTAAAAAGAAAATGACGCATTGTATGTAGTTTTAAGTGCAACTACTATTTCAGCGATTCGTTGATGTCCTCGATATATGTTAGAAGTTCTTCTCTTCCAGTTTTATCACTAGAGCTAGTTATAAAATAGGGAGGCATTTCTTCCCACATTCCGTCAGTCATAAATTTTTTATAAGCCTCTACATTCCTTTCTAGAGCTTTAGGCTTTAGTTTGTCTGCTTTGGTAAAAACAATACTAAAAGGAATACCGCTCTCACCTAGCCACTCCATAAACTCAACATCTATAGGTTGAGGATCGTGACGTACATCAACGAGTACAAAACCAGAAATTAATTGCTTGCGTTGTTCAAAATACTTCGTGATGAATTTTTGAAACTTTGCTTTGCTAGTTTTTGAAACTCGAGCATAACCGTATCCAGGTAAATCAACAAGATGCCAAGATTTATTTATTAAAAAATGATTGATTAATTGTGTTTTCCCAGGTCTACCAGAGGTTTTGGCAAGGCTCTTATGATTAGTCAGCATGTTGATCAATGAAGATTTCCCTACATTAGATCTGCCTATAAATGCATATTCTGGAATACCAGAATTAGGACATTTCTTAACATCTTGGTTAGACATTATAAATTCTGCACTAGTAATTTTCATAAGGCAAAGATACTGTTTAGTCTACGACTAGAAGTTTTGTACTATCAGAGATATGTATAGAAAGTGCTCTGATCTAATCTATTTTATAATCCGCGCTTTTGAAGCCAGCCGTTTAAAATTTCATTGAATTCATCTGGATGCTCCATCATAGCAGCATGACCACATTTATCAATCCAGAAAAGGTCACTGTCTGGTAACTTTTCATGAAACTCCTCTGCCACATTAGGTGGAGTAACATTGTCTTGCTTTCCCCAAATGATACAAGTAGGCGTATTCATTTTAGGAAGATCTTTGGCCATGTTATGTCTTATGGCGCTTTTTGCGATGGCAAGAGTTTTAAGAAGTTTATTACGGTCATTTACTACGGCAAAAACTTCATCGACAATCTCTTTAGTAGCAACTGCTGGATCATAAAATACATCCTGGCTTTTTTCTTTAATATACTCGTAGTCTCCTTTTTTAGGGTAACTAGCGCCCATAGCACTTTCATATAATCCAGAACTACCTGTGATTATAAGAGCTTTTATTTTTTTAGGAAAAAGCTTTGTGGTTACAAGACCGATGTGGCCACCGAGAGAATTACCTAGAAGTATCACTTCTTTCCATCCTTTATGCTCAATAAATGCATTGATGTGTTTAGCAAAAGTTCCTACACTCGTCTTTATCAAAGGCGTGGTATAAAGCGGTAAAATAGGAACGGCAATTTGATAACCCTTAGGCGGGAAATAATTTATAACTCCTTCAAAATTACTTAAGCCACCCATCAATCCATGTAGGATTATGATAGGAGTTCCTTCACCACTAGTATAATATTCAAATTTGCCTTCTTTGATGAGATCGTGCGTCATAAAGTAATTCTAAGCCGCAAATATAGTTGTTTTGAATCAAGCTTAGATAGAGTTTATTACATGATTTTCTAGTCGTAAAGTTTAGAAATAAAATTGATGATGGTTTTAGTTTCGCTTTCGCGAAAGCGAGATCACATAAAAACCACTTCTTGATTCTAATTTTCAAATTGTTAATAACTATGGTAGTTATTCAGAAATGGGTGGTTTTATCAACAAAGTGGTAAATTGTGGTAAAAAGTGGAGTTAATTTTCATATTTTTGATTGAGATAGCAAAAACAGCTGTTGATACATGATCAATTTCATAGGAACATACGAGTGTAAGGCCGACGCCAAAGGGCGTTTCATGATGCCAGTTGCTTTAAAAAAGCAATTGTCGCCGGTCATGCAGGAAGGTTTTGTTTTAAAACGAGCTGTATTTCAGCCATGTTTAGAACTCTATCCTATGAAAGAATGGAATAAAATGATGGAAAAGTTAAACGGCTTGAACCGTTTTAATAGAAAGCACAATGCTTTTATACGTCGTTTTACAGCTGGAGTAAAAACTGTTGAGGTAGATGCAAATGGGCGATTACTCATTCCTAAAGACCTCATTACCATTGCAGGAATAACCAAAGAAGTTACCGTATCTAGTGCGGTGAACATTTTAGAAATATGGGATAAAGAAAAGTATGAAGCGGCTATTGATGACTCGCTAGATGACTTTGCAGATCTCGCTGAAGAAGTAATGGGAAATGACACAACCGATCTCTTATCATAATCCGGTTCTCTTAAAAGAAACGGTAGATGGATTAAATATCCATCCGTCTGGCATTTATGTAGATGTCACCTTTGGCGGTGGTGGGCATTCTCGAGAAATACTTTCTCGACTAGGTCCAGAAGGTAAATTGTTTGCCTTTGATCAAGATGTAGACGCATTAGAGAATGCTATTGATGATGAGCGTTTCACGTTGATCAATCAAAACTTTGGTTACATGAAGAGGTTTTTAAGGCTTTACGGTGTCAAAGAAGTAGATGGAATACTGGCAGATCTAGGAGTGAGCTCACATCAATTTGATGAAGCCTCTAGAGGATTTTCTACCAGATTTGACGCAAGACTTGATATGCGCATGAATCAAGAACAAGATCTTGATGCTGTTGTGGTGGTAAACCAATATGAAGAAGAAGATTTAGTGCGCATTTTTAAAGAATATGGAGAACTGCGTATTGCTCCTAAACTAGCTAGAAAGATTGTTGCGGCTCGACAAGATGATGAAATTAATACGGTTGCTCAGCTCAAAGAAATTTGTGAACCTCTAGTTCCAGAACGCATACATCACAAGATTATGGCTCAAGTTTTCCAAGCGATACGTATTGAAGTGAACAAAGAGATGGAAGTACTGTATGATTTTTTAAGACAGTCAGAAGAAGTATTGAAAGTAGGAGGAAGATTGAGTGTCATTTCTTATCACTCCCTAGAAGATAGACCAGTGAAAAGGTTTATGAGAAATGGGCTTTTTGAAGGTGAGCCAGAGAAGGATGTTTTCGGTAGGTCTAGCGTTCCATTTAAAAAAGTAGGGAAGCTCATAATACCTTCTCCAGAAGAAATTAAAGTAAATAATAGAGCAAGAAGTGCCAAGTTACGTATTGCAGAAAAAATTGAACGAGAATAAATGGCTTCCAAAGTTTATGACATATTAAAGGGTAGCTTTTTAACCAGTGAGGACGCTTTTAAAAATTGGCGCTTCATCTTGTTTGCTGCTTTTCTAGCCATCATCATGATTTACACAGGTCATAGTTATGAGCGTAAAGTGCATAAACTAGCAGCTCTAAATGAAAAAGTAACTGAATTGCACAGCGAGTACACAGATCTGGAAAGGCGACTGATGTTTATGCAAATGGAGTCTACTGTTGCAAAAAGAATAGAAAATAAAGGAATTGCTCCGGCTAAGAATCCGCCACAAAAAATAGTAATCGTAAAAGATGTAAATGGCAACAACTAGTAAAAATATACTGAATAAGATGTACCTCGTGGGAGCACTATTCTTTGTGGTAGCCTTGCTTGTTGTGGTACAAATTATCAATATCCAGTTTGTGGAAGGCGATTCTTATAGAGCAAAAGCAGAGCACAGTGTTTTTAGAAATGATACGATTCCATCAACGAGAGGTAATTTGTATGATGCAAACGGTCAGTTACTAGCTACCTCTATAAGTAAATATGACATTCGTTTTGACGCGCTAGCGCCATCTCTTAAGGATTTTAATGATAGCATCGCTCCACTTGCCGAGGCGTTAGCAACGAAGTTTTCTAAATCCAAGGATTATTTTTTACAAAAACTACGTAAAGCGCACAGCAATCGCAACCGTTATATGTTGATTGCAAAAAATCTTAATTACGGCGATTATAAAGAAATAAGAGAATTTCCTTTATTTAATAAAGGTCCTTATCGTGGTGGTTTGATCGTAGAAAGAAGAGTAGTGAGAGAACACCCATTAGGTAAAATGGCTGAAAGAATAGTCGGTTATGATCGTAATGGAAGTGCTCCAGTAGGACTAGAAGGAGCGTTTGCACCTTACTTGAGAGGCAGTGATGGAGTGCGTCTGGAACAAAAAATAGGTAAAAATCAGTGGAAACCTATTAATAGCGAGAATCAAGTAAATCCTAACGATGGCTACGATGTGTATACCACTATAGATGTGAATATGCAGGATGTTGCTCATCATGCATTACTAGAACAATTAGAATATTACGAGGCAGATCATGGGACAGCCGTGGTTATGGAAGTGGCGACTGGAGAGATAAAAGCACTGTCTAATCTAGGTCGAGGAAAAAGTGGAAAGTATTTTGAAAAACGCAATTATGCTGTCTGGGAATCGCACGAGCCAGGTTCCACCTTTAAATTGATGAGTGTCGTTGCTGCGCTGGAAGATAAAGTGGTAGATACAAGCACTGTTTTTGATACAAAAAACGGTAAGATTTCCTACTATGGCAGAAACGTGAGAGATTCTAAATATGGTGGCTATGGTAAAATAAGCGTTGCAAAAGCTTTTGAAGTGTCCTCCAATACTGCACTTGTTCAAATGATTCAAAACAATTACAAATCTAATCCAGAGGATTATGTGGATAGGTTGTACAGTATGAATCTTAATGACAAATTAGATTTGCCTATCAAAGGAGAAGGAAGACCTCTAATTCCTCATCCTGATGATAATAATTGGAGTGGTCTTTCCTTACCGTGGATGGGCTTCGGTTATGGAGTACAATTAACACCTTTACAAACTTTAACTTTCTATAATGCTATTGCAAATAATGGTGTCATGGTAAAACCAAGACTTATTAAAAAAGTCAAATCTAAAGATCGATTAATTGAAGAATTTGATAGAGAAATAATCAATCCAGCAATATGCTCTCAAAGTACCGTCGATAAGGTAAAAGTGATGATGGAAAACGTTGTTAAACGTGGTACTGCAGATAATCTTTATAGTGAGAATTTTTCTATGGCTGGTAAAACTGGTACGTGTCAAGCAGAATACTGGATCAAGCCAGGTAATTATATCGCTTCTTTTGCTGGCTACTTTCCTGCAGATACTCCTAAGTACAGTTGCATTGTTGTAATTCATAGACCTAATGTTAAAAAAGGATATTATGGGAATATAGTAGCAGGACCAGTTTTCAAAACTATCGCTCAAAAAATTTATACAAATAACCCATTAATAGATGAGGTGGAAGTAAAGCAAATGGTTCCTGTAGAGATAGCAAAATCAAAAGATCGCTATTTAGAGAAAACTCATAAGCAAGCAGAAACTAATTCAAAGAAGTTGCCCAGTCTTATAGGTATGGAAGCCATGGATGCCATTGCACTGATTGAAAACCTAGGTGGTACGGTCATCCTAAAAGGTTCAGGTAAAGTGGTTGCTCAAAATTTAAAAGTAGGAACAGAGCTGGCACCAGCTCAAAAAGTCATATTGACATTATCATGATGATTCTTAAAGACATATTATACAAGGTAAGCCTAGACATTGTCATTGGAGCTACAGATGTTGCTATAAATCAAATTCAATTTGATTCTAGAGCCATTGAAAAAGGAGATGCTTTTGTTGCGCTTAAAGGAACAGCTGTTGATGGACATGAATATATAGAAAAGGCAGTTTCTCAAGGCGCAACCGCTATAATTTTAGAAGAGTTGCCAGATTATCAAGAGGAATCAGTGACTTATGTTAAGGTTAGTAACGCACACAATGCACTGGCTTTAATGGCGGCTAATTTTTACGATAATCCTTCTAAACAACTCAAGCTTGTAGGTGTAACAGGTACAAACGGTAAAACTACTACAACTTCTTTATTATATCAGCTTTTTAAAAAATCTGGATTTAAAGCAGGTTTAATTTCTACTGTAGAAATTTTAATCAATGAAAAGGTAGTCGCTACGAAGCATACCACTCCAGATCCATTGACTATCAATAAACACCTTGCTGATATGGTTTCAATAGGAGTAGATTATTGTTTCATGGAAGTGAGTAGTCATGGTATTGCCCAAGAAAGAGTGACAGGATTAGAGTTTGCAGGTGGTATTTTCACAAACCTATCTCACGATCATTTAGATTACCACAATTCATTTGCAGAGTATAGAAATGTGAAGAAACGGTTTTTTGATGACATGCCTAAACATGCATTTGTTTTAACAAACCTAGATGATAAAAATGGAGCTGTAATGCTTCAAAATACCAAAGCAAGAAAATTAGGATACGCACTTAAAACCTATACAGACTATCGAGCACAGATTATAGAGAATCAATTTGGTGGTTTGCTACTGAAAATCAACGAGCATGAGGTTTGGTCTAAAATGGTAGGGCAGTTTAACGCGTATAATGTATTAGCAATTTATGCCTGTGCTATTGAATTAGGACTAGATGAAATCGAAGTGCTGGAAGTAATCTCTCAGTTACAAGGTGTTTCAGGAAGGTTTCAATACTTCACTACCGTAGAAAATAAAATCACGGCAATCGTTGATTACGCTCATACTCCTGACGCATTAAAGAATGTACTAGAAACCATAAATTCTATTCGCACCAGAAATGAAAAAGTCATTACGGTTGTAGGTTGTGGTGGAGATCGAGATAATACAAAAAGGCCTAAAATGGCTCATATCGCAGCTGCATTAAGTGACCAAGTCATTTTTACTAGTGATAATCCACGTACAGAAGATCCTCAGAAGATTTTAGACGATATGGAAAAAGGTGTGCAGCCTCAAGACTTTAAAAAAACGATAACAATCCTAGATAGAAGACAAGCTATAAAAGCTGCTGCAAAGATGGCCGATAAAAATGATATCATTCTCATTGCTGGTAAAGGCCATGAGACGTATCAAGAAATTAATGGCGTGAGATCTGATTTTAACGACCGTACCATCATAGCAGATTTTTTAAACCAACTCCAAAAATAACATGTTATACTACCTATTCAAATACTTAGAAGAAGAGTTCAATATGCCAGGAGCATCACTTTTTGGATTCTTGACTTTTAGAGCGGCAATTGCTTTTGTATTTGCATTAGCTTTTTCTACTATATACGGTAAACGTATTATCGTCTTTTTGCAAAATCAGCAAGTAGGTGAAACGGTTAGAGATTTAGGTCTTAAAGGACAGGCTCAAAAAGCTGGTACGCCTACCATGGGAGGTATTATCATCATTTTAGCGACTTTGATTCCTGCATTGCTATTATGCCAGATCGATAATATCTATGTCGTAATGCTATTTATCACAACCATTTGGATGGGTTTGATAGGTTTTACAGACGATTATATTAAAATTTTTAAGAAAGATAAAGGTGGATTAAAAGGTGTATTCAAAGTTATAGGCCAGGTAGGATTAGGGGCGATTATTGGTGGAATTATGTTTTTTCACGATGGGATTACCATTAAAGAAGAAGTAGTAAGCCCTACTATTGACTTAGAAATAGTTGCTCAAAATGATACGGTAGAATTTGGCCCAGCCATAAAATCTACGAAAACTACGATTCCTTTTGTAAAGGATAATGAGCTGGACTACTCAAGTTTCATCAGTTGGATCGATCCTAGCCTTGCAGATTGGGCTTGGTTGGTATTTATCCCTATCGTGATTATCATCGTCACAGCAGTTTCTAACGGCGCAAATTTAACCGATGGAATCGATGGACTAGCTGCTGGAACAAGTGTTATAGTCGTCATCACATTGGCATTATTTGCTTGGATTTCTGGTAATATCATTTTCTCAGATTACCTCAATGTCATGTACATCCCTAATTCTGGTGAGATGGTAGTTTTCATTACTGCTTTTGCTGGTGCATTAGTAGGTTTTTTATGGTACAACACATTTCCCGCTCAAGTATTCATGGGAGATACAGGAAGTCTTACCATAGGTGGAATTATCGCTGTACTAGCTATTGCAACTAGAAAAGAATTACTTATCCCTATTCTTTGTGGTGTGTTTTTGATGGAAAACCTATCGGTAATGATGCAAGTAAGTTGGTTTAAATACACTAAAAAGAAACATGGTGAAGGTCGTAGAATTTTTCTCATGTCTCCATTACACCATCATTATCAAAAATTAGGCATTCATGAGAGTAAGATTGTTGTGCGGTTTTGGATCGTAGGAATCTTACTTGCAATTATAAGTGTTGTAACTCTCAAAGTACGATAATGACAGTAGATCAGCAACATACAGATATTAAAAAACTGGTTGTTCTCGGTGGCGGGATAAGCGGTACAGGCGCTGCGTTGCTGGGTGCTCAAAAGGGATATGATGTTTTCTTGAGTGATGGTGGTACTTTGGGTTCCGCTTTCGCGAAAGCGTTACAAGAACAGTCTATCCCATATGAATCTGGAGGACATTCCATAGAAATGATCCTAACCGCAAACCTGATCGTAAAAAGCCCTGGAATACCAGATCATGCACCAATGATTCTAAAAGTAAAATCTGAAGGGATTGAAGTGATTTCTGAAATTGAGTTTGCTGCTCGATTTACTGATGAGAAGATCATCGCAGTAACAGGAGCAAATGGTAAGACCACTGTCACTAGTCTTATCGATCACATTTTTAATGTGGCAAATCTAGAGCACACTACTGGCGGTAACATAGGAAAAAGTTTTGCGCAACAAGTTTATGAAGGGAAGTCTACATATAGATTACTTGAAGTGAGCAGTTTTCAACTGGATGGAATCAGCACTTTTAAACCTCACATTGCTATTTTATTAAACATTACACCAGACCATCTGGATAGATACGATTACAAGTTTGAAAATTATATAGCGAGTAAAATGCGTATCACTATGAATCAAGATGAGAACGACTTTCTAATCTATAATACAGACGATCCAGCCATAACAGAAGCTATTAAAAACGCTAACATTAAAGCACAACTCATTCCTTTTTCAATGGAAAACGAGCTAGAAAAAGGTGCTTATTTACTTAATAACCAAATCCACATTAACACCCATAACTCATTATTTACTATGCCTACAGAGCAATTACCTATTAAAGGAAAGCACAACACTGCAAATGCAATGGCTGCTTCTACCACTGCAAAACTTTTGCAAATAAGAAAGGAAACTATAAGACAAAGCCTTACTTCTTTTGAAGGAGTAGAGCACCGTTTAGAAAATGTCCTTAAAATCAACAAAGTTCAATACATCAATGATTCAAAAGCTACTAATGTTAACGCGACATATTACGCGCTAGACAGTATGGAGCAGCCTACTGTATGGATAGTAGGAGGCGTTGATAAAGGGAATAACTACAAAGACTTGTATAGTCTTGTCAACCGCAAGGTGAAAGCAATAGTCTGTCTAGGAACAGATAATTCTAAGATAGTTGAAGCTTTTGGCAATTGTGTGGAGCAAATGGTTGAAACCAGTAACATGGAAGATGCTGTACGTGTTGCCTACAAACTAGCGACTGCCGGAGACAATGTTCTTTTGAGTCCAGCTTGTGCAAGCTTTGATTTATTTCAAAATTATGAGGATAGAGGTCGCCAATTTAAAAACGCAGTAAGAGGACTATAATTTGAAGATTAAGAACTACATATCTGGTGATACCTTTTTATGGGCGCTTGTAATTATATTACTGGTGTTTTCTTTCTTGCCTGTTTATAGTGCGAGTGCAAACTTGGCTTATATAGGGCAAGGAACTGGTAATACAACCAAGTATTTAGTGAAGCATTTTGGCCACATTATTATAGGTTTAGGTCTTTTATATGCGGTTCACAAAATACCTTACCGATATTTTAGAGGCTTAAGTGTATTACTAATTCCAGTAGTAGTTATTTTATTGATCTACACTGCAATGCAAGGCACAGTTATGGGTGGTGCCAGTGCAAGTAGGTGGATGACGGTTCCAGTAATAGGAATGAAGTTTCAGACCAGTACGTTTGCTTTTGTAGTGTTGATGGCATACGTAGCAAAATATCTTGCTTCTATAAAAGATAAAGAGGTCACTTTCAAACAGTCGCTACTGCCTCTATGGCTTCCAGTAGGAATTATATTAGTTCTTATTGTACCTTTTAATTTATCGACTGCAGTGCTCATTTTCACAATGGTATTATTGACCTGCTTTGTAGGTGGCTATCCTATAAAGTATTTAATGAGTATTATAGGTATAGGTTTTATAGCGATGACGCTTTTTGTTTTAACTGCAAAAGCATTTCCAGGCGTTTTTCCTAACCGTGTAGATACATGGGTGTCGCGTATTGAGACTTTTGGAGGTGAAGGAGATGCTGATACAAATTATCAAGTAGAAAGGGCAAAAACTGCCATTGCAAATGGATATCCTTTTGGAGTGGGACCAGGTAAAAGTGTTACTAAACATGTTTTGCCGCAGTCTTCAAGTGATTTTATTTTCGCCATTATTTTAGAAGAGTTTGGTTTAATAGGAGGTTTAACCATACTAGCGTTGTATCTGTTTTTCCTTTTCAGACTTATAATTATTTCAACAAAAGCAGGAACTGTTTTTGGGCAGTTACTCGTCATAGGAGTAGGCTTTCCTATCATTTTTCAAGCGCTCACTAACATGGCAGTAGCCGTTAATTTGATTCCAGTTACAGGACAAACTTTGCCTCTTATAAGTAGTGGAGGAACTTCTATATTAATGACTTGTATGTCTATAGGAATCGTATTAAGTGTAAGCGCAAAAAGAGACGAAGAGAAAGTACAAGAAAAAACAAAAGATGAAGAAATGAACCCTTTAGATGTACTCAGTGAAGCCATATAAAATTATCATATCAGGTGGAGGAACAGGTGGACACATCTATCCAGCGATTTCTATTGCAAACGAATGCAAAAGAAGGTGGCCAGATTGTGATATACTTTTTGTAGGAGCAAGCGACCGCATGGAAATGGAGAAAGTTCCTGCTGCTGGATATACAATTAAGGGATTATGGATAAGTGGCATACAAAGAAGTTTATCTCTCAAAAACTTAGCTTTCCCTTTTAAAGTTATTAAAAGCTTAATTGATGCCCGTAAAATCATTAAAGACTTTGAACCAAACATAGCAATAGGAACCGGTGGTTTTGCAAGTGGTCCGTTGCTTTTTATGGCAAATAAAATGAGTGTTCCTACTTTAATTCAAGAACAAAATTCCTATCCGGGAATCACTAATAAATTACTAAGCAAAAAAGTGGACAAGATTTGCGTGGCGAGTACAGGTTTGGATCGTTTTTTCCCAAAAGAGAAAATTGTTTTAACCGGTAATCCAGTCCGTCAAGATCTCTTGGATATTTCTAATGTAAGAGAAGAAGCTCAAGAGTATTTCAATCTTGATCCTGATAAAAAAGTGCTTCTCGTTCTAGGAGGATCTTTAGGCTCCAGACGTATCAATAAATTAATAGATACCTATAAAGAGCACTTAATGGAAGAAGTGCAAATTATCTGGCAATGTGGAAAAATTTACTATGATGAATACTGGCGACAAGCAAATCATGACTTGAGTGTGTATAAATTTATCGATAGAATGGATCTCGCCTATGCAGCCGCAGATGTTATTATTTCTCGAGCTGGTGCTGGTTCTATATCTGAGTTAAGCATCGTGGGCAAACCTGTAATTTTTATTCCGTCGCCGCATGTGGCAGAAGACCATCAGACCAAAAATGCTTTGGCGGTCGTAGAAAAAAATGCGGCACTAATGATCAAAGAGCAAGATTTGGATCATAACTTTTTGACCATTTGGAACGGACTTATTCCTGATGCGAGTTTACAAGACAAGCTTTCGTCAGGTATTAAAAATTTAGCCTTGCCAGAAGCCACAAATGATATTGTTAATGAGATAGAACAGTTGCTCAAATGAAAGAGTTGCAACACATAACGCATTTTTATTTTATCGGTATCGGTGGTATCGGTATGAGCGCGCTGGCACGTTATCTCAATCAACAAGGTAAGCAAGTAGCTGGATACGATCGTATAACAACGGCTCTAACGGTTAAACTAGAAGAAGAAGGCATTGATATTCATTATACTGATGACTACAATAAAATTGCAGCTGCTTTCAAGAATAAAGATAATGCACAAGTCATCTATACTCCAGCAGTACCAGTAGATTTTGGAGAATTAGTCCGCTTTCGCGAAAGCGGAATCACAACCATCAAACGTGCTCAACTTCTAGGTCAGATCTCTAGAACAATGACTTGTCTTGCTATTGCTGGGACGCATGGTAAGACGACAACTAGCGCTATTTTGGCACACTTACTTTATAAAAGTGATGTGAACGTAACTGCTTTTTTAGGCGGTATACTGGAAGAGTACCACACCAATTATCTATGCTCCGGAACTGATGTTATGGTAGTAGAGGCAGACGAGTTTGACCGCTCGTTCATGCAGCTTGATCCAGACATTGCGGGAATAACTGCCATGGATGCAGATCATCTGGATATCTATGGAGATGTGGCCACATTTGAAAAAACCTTTCATGATTTTGCGCATTTGCTTGATGGGAAAAAACTATTAATAAATGAAAATCTAGATCTCAATGGAATCAAAGTAGGTTTAGAATCTGGTGATTATAAAACGTTAAATGAGGTGATAGTAGATGGAGCATATCATTTTGATTTGCAAACTCCTCAAGGCAGTATTGAGAACTGTTTACTAAAATTACCTGGAAGACATAACCTTAGTAATGCACTTCTTGCCATGGCAGTAGCTTTAGAATATGGTGCAAATCCTGAAAAACTAAAATTGGCTCTAGCATCATTTCCAGGTGTCGAGCGCAGGTTTACCTATAGAATTGATACTGAAGAACGCGTTGTAATAGATGATTATGCGCATCATCCTACAGAGATAGAAGCCGTTTATCAAGCAGTAACAGAAATGTATCCAGAAGAAAAAAAACTGGTCATATTTCAGCCGCATTTGTTTTCTAGAACTCGAGATTTCATGGAGGAATTTGCGCAAGCCTTAGGTAAGTTTGATAAAGTAGGTTTATTAGATATTTATCCTGCACGAGAATTACCTATAGAAGGTATCAACTCTAGCGTTTTATGCCAAAAAATAAATGCTTTAGATCATGCTCCAGAAATAACTACGGTAGTAGAAAAAGCAGATATTGAGGAATTTATACAAGAAATGGGTGCAAGAATAGTTCTAATGTTGGGAGCTGGTGATATAGGTGTAGAGATAAATAAATTAACTCAAAAATGGGCCGATGCATAGATTTATAAACCTTATAAAACTAGTGTCCGTAGTTCTTTTAGTCATAGGTCTATATGCTTTTGCATCGCATAGATATAAGAACAGAACATTGTCTGGTGTAAACATCACATTTACAGATTATAGTGACCCATTGATATCAGAAAAAAACGTTAATAAATTGTTGATACAAAATAACGATACTGTTAAGAACCTGATCATAGAAAATTTAGATTTGAATAAGAGTGAATTACGACTTGTTGAGAACGCAATGATCAGAGATGCAGAGGTTTCTGTTTCCTTAGATGGATTGCTTAAAGCTGTTGTGCAACCTAGAAAGCCTATCGCTAGGATCATGGGAAGAACAAATGCCTATCTAGATCAAGATAATTTAATCATGCCGTTGTCTAAAGAGCATACTGTAAATGTTCCTTTAGTTTATGGATTCAATGAGAAGGTTCAAGATCAAACATTCAAATTGATAAATCGTATACGTAGCGAGGAGCTTTTGAAAGCTTCTTTTACTCAAATAGATTTTGATAAAGATCAAGAGGTGACTTTGTCAGTGAGAGCGTTTGATTTTAAAGTGAAATTAGGAAAGGTGGAGAAGCTTGATCATAAAATGGTCAATTATCAGGCATTTATAACCAAGATGCAAAAAGATAAAAGACTAGAGGAGCTTAAAACAATAGACTTGCGATTTGACAATCAAGTAGTAGTAATTAAAAAGTAGGAAAATGGAACAACAAGAATATGCAGTAGGGCTTGATATAGGTACAACTAAGATTGTGGCTATGATAGGTCGCAAAAATGAATACGGCAAACTTGAGATTCTAGGTGTAGGGAGATCAAAAAGTTTAGGAGTACATCGAGGTGTAGTTAACAATATTACTCAAACTATTACTTCTATCCAGCAGGCCGTGAGTCAGGCTGAGGCTGTAAGTGGTATAAAGATTAAAGGAGTAACCGTAGGAATAGCTGGACAACATATAAGAAGTTTACAGCATAGTGATTATATAACAAGAGGCGATAGTGAAGTAGTTATCAATCAAGATGACATTGCAAAACTGTGCAATCAGGTTTTCAAATTAGTAATGCTTCCAGGAGAAGAAATTATCCA
This sequence comes from Nonlabens dokdonensis DSW-6, assembly GCF_000332115.1. Lineage (NCBI taxonomy): Bacteria > Pseudomonadati > Bacteroidota > Flavobacteriia > Flavobacteriales > Flavobacteriaceae > Nonlabens > Nonlabens dokdonensis. The sequence goes on along the minus strand of NC_020156.1, from coordinate 832,054 downwards.
CGTTCTTCCACAGGAATATAAAATCGATGGACAGTCTGATGTGAAAGAACCTGTTGGAATGTATGGTGGTAGATTAGAAGCAAATTTTCATGTAGTTGTAGGTCAGGTAGCCTCTATACGTAATATCTATAGATGTGTAAAAAGTGCCGACTTAGATCTTAAGAAAATAACTCTAGAACCACTTGCTAGTGCAGACGCTGTTTTGAGTCAAGAAGAAAAAGAAGCTGGTGTTGCTCTTATCGATATAGGTGGTGGAACCACAGATCTTGCCATTTTCAAAGATGGAATTATTCGTCATACAGCGGTCATTCCTCAAGGTGGTAACATTATTACACAAGATATTAAAGAAGGCTGTTCGATAATTGAAAAACAGGCCGAATTGCTCAAAACAAAATTTGGTAGTGCGTGGCCAGGTGAAAATAAAGAAAACGAGATCGTTTCTATTCCAGGATTAAGAGGTCGTGAACCTAAAGAAATCACACTTAAAAACTTAAGTAAGATCATTCACGCTCGCGTTATTGAGATACTTGAAACTGTCTTTGTTGAAATTAAGAATTACGGTCACGATGAGCCTAAAAAACAACTGATTGCAGGAGTTGTTCTTACTGGTGGAGGAAGCCAGTTAAAACACATCAAGCAACTTGCAGAATATGTAACCGGAATGCCTAGCCGTATAGGTTATCCTAATGAACATCTTGCAGGAGATAGTGACACAGAAAGTACAAGTCCATTGTTTGCAACCGCTGTAGGACTTGTTATGAAAGGACTTGAAGATCAGTTTGAAGAAGAAGTAGAGGAAGAGGTAGTAGAAACTGCCGCAACTGAAGTAGAAGAAAATGTAGAAGAGATGCAAGAAGAAGAGGAACGCCCTTCTGTTTCTGAAGAAATAAAAAAGAAAGGAATCTTTGACTCTTGGGCGACTAAGTTTAAAGAATTCCTGGACAAAGCTGAGTAAGCTTAGGTCCATTGAAAAAGAATAAAAAGAAAAGCAATTACCGTGATGTAAACATCACAATTGAATCCATAAAGTAGCACTATTATGAGTGAAGAATTTAACAGTATCGCTTTTGATTTACCTAAAAATAAATCAAATGTCATTAAAGTCATCGGTGTAGGTGGTGGTGGTAGCAATGCCATCAAGCACATGTACCAGCAAGGAATTAAAGGAGTAGATTTTGTAATCTGTAATACAGATTCACAAGCGCTGGATAATAGTCCAGTCCCTAATAAAATCCAACTAGGAGTTACCCTAACAGAAGGTCTTGGAGCTGGAGCAAATCCAGAAGTAGGAGAACGTGCTGCACAAGAAAGTATGCAGGATGTTAAGGATTTACTAGACTCTAATACTAAAATGGTTTTTATCACCGCAGGAATGGGTGGTGGAACAGGTACAGGAGCCGCGCCAGTAATTGCACAAATTGCTCGCGATATGGACATTCTTACCGTAGGTATTGTTACAACACCATTTCATTTTGAAGGTAAAGTACGTAATGAACAGGCGCAAATGGGAATTGAAAAATTCCGTAAGAGTGTGGATTCTTTGATAATTATCAACAATAATAAATTGAGAGACGTTTATGGAAACCTAGGTTTCAAAGCTGGATTCTCAAAAGCTGATGAGGTACTTGCTACTGCCTCAAGAGGTATTGCAGAGGTAATTACAAATCACTACACTCAAAACATTGACTTGCGCGATGCTAAAACGGTGCTTGCAAATAGTGGTACCGCAATAATGGGAAGTGCGCAATCTACTGGTTCTAATCGTGCTCAAGAAGGAATTCTTAAAGCATTAGACTCTCCATTATTAAACGATAATAAAATATCTGGAGCAAAGAATGTTCTACTATTAATCGTTTCTGGAACTGAAGAAATCACGATTGACGAGATAGGTGAAGTGAACGAGCACATCCAGAATGAAGCTGGTGGCGTCGCAAATATTATCATGGGAGTAGGTGAAGATGAAGCTTTAGGAGATGCTATTTCCATTACAGTGATCGCAACTGGTTTTGATGCAGAACAACAGAATGAAATTTCTAATACAGAGGCAAAACGTATTATACATACGCTTGAAGAAGAGCAACGTGCCACTGCCGTGTTGAAGGAAAGTAATAACGATGTGTTGCCCGGCAAACTGATCATGGATCTTGAAGAAGAGCAGGAAGAGGACACCGCTTTCGCGAAAGCGGAACAAGAAATAAAAACGGTTAAACCATCTCAGCCAGAAGAACCTCTAATCATAGTTCATGAATTAGGTGATGAAGAGCCAGAAGATACTATTTCTCCTATTGTGGATGAAAATCCATTGATTCCTACAACTGAATTCATCGAGAATTTTAATGTGGTTTATGAAGAAGTGTTAGATAAAACTGAAGAATTTGTCATAAGAGAAGTTCAGCCAGAAGTAGAGGAAATTAGCACAGAACCAGTTCAAGAAGAAGAAAAGGATCAGTTTTTCTTAGACTTTGATATGCCATTATCGTCGCAATTAAAGGAAGATGATGCTCCAGTAGTGAAGCATGAGTTAGAAGACATTGAAGTGAATGATCCTATTAATGTAGTTCCTGTTACTGAGTTTTCTGATGAAGGTGTGAAAAAGTACTCTCTTGAAGATTACATGGATGTAGAAGAAAAGCTAAATAGCGCAAAACCTAAGGAGTCTAATAGAGAAAATGTAGTTGCAGAGCCAGAAATTAAAATGGTAACTAAGGATGTGCAGTCTACAGAATTACCTGATCAACAAGAAACAGATCAAGATGTAGACCCTACAGATTTACCACTGAATCAAATTCTTGTACAAAGAGCAGAAGAGCGCAAGCGCAAAATGCATGCTTACAACTTTCAGTTTAAAAGTTCTCATAGGTTAGATGAAATAGAAAAGCAACCAGCTTATTTGAGACAAGGAGTGAAACTTGATAAGTTACCAGAAGAAAATGACCGTTCTAGAACAACACTTTCAACAGACGAGAATAACGAGATACAGCTACGTTCTAGTAATAATTCTTTTTTACATGATAATGTAGATTAAGAAAAAATAGCTTTTGTTATTTGAAACCCAAACGCTTCTAAAGTGTTTGGGTTTTTTGATTAAAAAAATGCATTATTGCAGAAGTGTGTGAACACTATATCATTTTGAAAGTTAAATTCTTACATTTGTTTTTAAATCAAAGATTATGAGTTTAGAGAAAGATATAATGACCGCGATGAAGGACGCGATGAAAGCTAAAGATCAAACTGCTCTCGCTGCATTAAGAGCCGTTAAAAGTGAAATATTATTGGCAAAAACATCTGGTGGAGATGAAGGATTAAGCGAGGATGACGAAATTAAAATAGTTCAAAAACTTGTCAAACAACGCAAGGATAGTGCTCGTATTTTTTCAGAACAAAATAGAGAAGATCTCTCTGAGCCAGAACTTGCTCAAGCAGCAGTTTTAGAAAAATTTCTTCCAGAACAAATGAGTGAAGAAGAAATAACAAAAGTTGTTTCTGGTATAATTACCAAGACTGGAGCTTCTGGAATGAAAGATATGGGTAAGGTAATGGGAATGGCAAATAAAGAATTAGCAGGTAAGGCAGACGGCCGAACGATAAGTACTATTGTAAAGTCACAATTGACTTAGTTATTCGTGTTATATAAGGTTTAAATGGCTGCAAATTTTGCAGCCATTTTTTTTGATTAAAATTCCTTAGAATTAAAATCATATTCCATTCATACTTACTTTTAAATATTAGGACTCAGCTTGATTATCAATTTCTGAAGGTTTTGATCTGAGAGAATTACTATAATTTCAGAGGCTTTGGTGCACTCAGAATCCAACTTGTGCGTGTGCTAGATTGGTAAAAAAAAGAAATTTGAGGAGCGTAAAGAGCAGTTGTAAGTAATTGAAGTTGGCTTTTGTTCCGCTTTCGCGAAAGCGGTATACCGATTATTAAGTTGATAATCACTATCTTTAAGAACCAACTCAAATGCTATGAACCAATTAAGATATTATGATTTAGGATATTCTGAGGTGTTTATTTTTGAACACTATTTAGTCAATCAAATTAAAGGTGGTCAGGTCGTTGTACATAAACATGTGGAAGTTTTAAAAAAGATGATTACGAGACATTTTTTTGATAGAGAGCTGATGTACATTTCGAATCGTGTGAACTCCTATTCTGTAGATCCTCTTATTTATAGAGAGATTGCTAAAATTGAAAATTTAATAGGTCTTGCCATAGTTGTTGATACCGATATGAAGATGAAAACAGCGATGTATGAAAAGCAATTTTATTCTAAACCCTATGAAGTTTTTTATACAATGAATGATGCGATTATCTGGACTGCATCGCAACTAAAAGATTTGGAATAAAATAACTGCATGTAAAAGTTGATTATTGGCTGCATTTTATTAATTTAAACCACTTAATTTACTCATTCGGTTTTATGAAAATTATACATGTAAGTGCAGAATGCTATCCTATTGCAAAAGTAGGTGGGCTAGCTGACGTTGTAGGTGCACTTCCTAAGTATCAAAATACTTTAGGTCATGACGCTAGTGTGATCATGCCTTTTTATAATATCCCTTTTACTCAAAATAATGCTTTTGAAAAAGTATCTGATGGTATTATTTCAATGGATGAGAAAGACTATGATTATTCGATTCTTAAACCAACTAGTTTAGATTTAGGCTTTGATATTTTTCTAGTTCACGTTCCAGATGTTCTTTTTAAGGAATATGTGTATTCTAACGATGATACAGAACGGTTCATGGCTTTTCAAATTGCGGCACTGACATGGTTGTCTACACAAGAGGTATTTCCTGATGTTGTTCACTGTCATGACCATCATACTGGACTGGTTCCTTTCATGATGCAACAATGTCATATTTTCAACTCATTTAAGAAAATCCCTACGGTATTAAGTATTCATAATGCGCAGTATCAAGGCTGGTTCTCTCATGATAAAATAGACTTAATTCCAGAATTTAATCGTGAGCATACTGGCTTGCTCGATTGGTATGGAAATATAAATCCGCTGGCGAGTGCTATAAAATGCGCGTGGCGTGTGAATACGGTCTCACCTAGTTACATGGAGGAATTAAAAGAAAATGCTAACCATTTAGAGAGTCTGCTAAGCCATGAAGCTGAAAAATGTATCGGTATTCTTAATGGAATAGATACAGATGTCTGGGACACAAAGACAGATTCTTACCTTATTGAGAATTATGATTTAAAATCAGTACAAAGTGGTAAACAAGCAAATAAAAAATGGTTGTGTGATTCTTTTGAACTTGACGAGACCAAGCCATTGTTTGCATTTATAGGTAGGCTGGTATATGAAAAAGGATCAGATTTATTTCCTGAGGCGTTTGAACAAGTATTGAATAATCAAGACGTATCCATTTTGTTATTGGGATCAGGAGAGCAAAATACAGAGGAGCGATTATTACAGCTTAAAGAAAAGTATCAAGGTAAATTCAATGCGTTTATAGGTTATGATGAAAAGCTATCTCATATTATTTATGCTGGAGCAGATTTTCTTTTAATGCCTTCCCGTGTAGAACCTTGTGGTTTGAATCAAATGTATTCCTTACGATACGGTACGATTCCAGTAGTAAGAAGTATAGGTGGATTAAAAGATACGATAGTAGATGTGGAAGATGGTGGTTTTGGCTTCACCCATGAAGATACCACTGTAGAGCAAATCGTTTCTACGGTAAGTAGAGCAAGGCAACTTTTTGAGGATCAAAAAGAATTTAAAAAAATTACGAAACAAATCATGCAAATAGATCATTCTTGGAATCGGTCTGCAATGGCATATATTCAAATGTATAAATCAATAACAAACTGATTATGATTAATGACAAAGTCTTAAGTATTATTTTAGGTGGTGGACAAGGAACTAGATTATACCCTTTAACCGAAAGTAGGTCAAAACCAGCAGTCCCTATTGCAGGTAAATATCGATTAGTAGATATTCCTATTTCTAATTGTATAAATTCTGATATAAAAAGAATGTTTGTGTTGACGCAATTCAATTCAGCATCTTTAAATAGACATATAAAAAACACCTATCACTTCAGTTTTTTTAGTTCGGCTTTCGTAGACGTTCTCGCAGCAGAGCAAACTCCTGGTAATAAAGGATGGTTTCAAGGTACAGCAGATGCCGTGCGTCAAAGCATGCATCATTTCTTAAGACATGATTTTGAATATGCATTGATCTTATCTGGTGACCAATTGTATCAAATGGATTTTAATGAGATGATCCAAGCTCATATTGATGCTAAAGCCGAAATATCTATCGCTACCATTCCAGTAACTGAAAAAGATGCCACCTCTTTTGGAATATTAAAAACAGACGATCATAATGTCATTACTTCATTTATAGAAAAACCAGCTACTGAGCTGTTGCTAGATTGGAAGTCCAACACCAGCAAAGAGATGAAAAAGCAAAAGAAAAATCATCTTGCTTCAATGGGGATTTATATCTTTAATAGAGACTTATTGATTGATTTAATGAAAGACGAGAAGAATATTGACTTTGGTAAAGAGATTATACCTCAAGCAATTTCAAATCATAAAACTTTAAGTTATCAGTTTGAAGGTTACTGGACTGATATAGGAAGTATCGATTCCTTTTTTGATGCAAATTTGGGGCTTACCAACGATATTCCAGAGTTCAACCTTTATGATTCTAAGCAACGTGTTTATACAAATGCGAGAATTTTACCTACGTCAAAAATATCAGGAACGCTTTTAGAAAAGGCAGTCATTGCCGAAGGTTGTATTATCAGTGCTGCTAAGATTGAAAAATCTGTTATCGGTATAAGATCTAGAATAGGTAAAGAGAGTACCGTAATTAATACCTATATGATGGGTAATGATGAATATGAGTCATTAGAATCCATGGAAAAAAGAAAGCCAGAAGTGTTGAAAGGAATAGGAGAACGATGTTTTATTAAGAATACGATAATTGATAAAAACGTTTGCATAGGAGACGACGTACGTATTAACGGAGGCGCTCATTTAAAAGATGAAGAAACTGAAAACTATGTCATCAAGGATGGAGTAGTCGTGATTAAGAAAAACGCGGTGATTCCTAAAGGTTTTTCACTTTAAAAGATGACTAAAGTAATCACACACAGCCGCTTTACAGATTTTGATATCGACTTATTTAAAAGCGGTAAGCATTACCGACTTTATGAGAAGTTTGGGTCCCACGTCACAACCGTTGATGGAGTAGAAGGAACTTATTTTGCTGTTTGGGCGCCTAGTGCAAAGAGTGTTTCTATCATAGGCGACTTTAATTTCTGGACAGAAGATGAACATTTATTACAAGTAAGATGGGATAGCAGCGGTATTTGGGAAGGTTTTATTCCTGGCGTAAAGCATGGCAATGCCTACAAGTATAAAATACGCTCTTCACACAACGATACCATTACTGAAAAAGCAGATCCCTACGCGCGCCGTTGTGAACATCCACCTCGCACAGCGAGTATAGTCTACGATTATAAACCCAAGTGGAGCGATAAAAAGTGGATGAAGTCGCGTGCCAAAAATAATGCCTTAGACGCCCCTTATTCGGTTTACGAAGTTCACCTTTCCAGTTGGAAAAAAAAGGTAGATGAAAACAGGAGTCTTAGTTATAATGAACTTGCTTTGGAACTGGTAGCTTACGCGAAAGAGATGCAATTCACACACATCGAGTTTATGCCTATCATGGAGTATCCTTATGATCCTTCGTGGGGTTATCAAATTACAGGATATTTTGCTCCTACGGCAAGATTTGGTTATCCAGAAGAATTCCAAGAACTAGTAGACGCTTGCCATAACGCAGGGATAGGTGTTATTCTTGATTGGGTACCATCGCATTTTCCAGAAGACGCTCATGGCTTAGGAAATTTTGATGGCACACATTTGTACGAGCATCCTGATAGGAGAAGAGGTTACCATCCAGACTGGAAGTCCTTGATCTTTAATTATGGTAGAAATGAAGTAAAAAGCTTTTTGATTTCTAATGCTTTGTTTTGGCTCGATCAATACCATGTTGATGGACTGCGAGTAGATGCAGTAGCAAGTATGTTATTTCTTGATTACTCACGAGAAGATGGAGAATGGGAACCTAATATAAATGGTGGTAGAGAAAACCTAGAAGCAATAGCTTTTATGAAAGAAATGAACGAGGCTGTTTACATAAACTATCCAGACACACAAACCATTGCCGAAGAAAGTACCAGCTTCCCTATGGTAAGTAAACCTACATCTTTAGGCGGCTTAGGTTTTGGTATGAAATGGATGATGGGCTGGATGCACGACACGCTACAATATTTTCAAAAAGAATCTATTTTTAGAAAGCACCATCAAAATGATCTGACTTTCTCGATGACCTACGCTTTCACTGAAAATTTTATGTTGCCATTATCTCATGATGAGGTTGTTTATGGTAAAAGTTCCATTCTAGGGAGAATGCCTGGAGATGAGTGGCAAAAGTTTGCAAACCTGAGATTATTATATTCTTATATGTTTACGCATCCTGGAGGTAACCTGTTAATGATGGGTTCTGAATTTGGGCAACACGATGAATGGGATTTTCAAGGAAGTCTGGACTGGCACCTTACCGAATTCAAACCGCATCAAGGAATTCAAAACATCATAAAAGATTTAAATAAGCTTTATAAAAATCAAAAAGCACTACATGAAAAGCAATTCAGCAATGAAGGCTTTGAATGGATTTCTTATGAAGATTATGAAAACTCGGTTATCAGCTACATAAGAAAAGGTAAAGATTCCCACGTACTGATAATTTGTAATATGACTCCAGTTCCTAGGGATAATTACCGCATAGGAATCCCGACAGATGCTACTTATAAACTTTTGTTTAATAGTGATGCTATGAAATACGGTGGTTCTGATCGGACGGTAAAAAAATCGTTCTCTCCACAGAGTAAAGCGTGGCATGGAAAAGAATACAGTGTAGAGTTGCGATTACCACCTTTGGGAGTTTTGGTTTATGGGTAAGGCTAATGAGGTTCTTAAAATCTCTTAAAAAGCCTATCCTAACCGTTAAGATCATATCAATTGACTTTTTTTTATACGTATAATGAGGTATCCTTTATTATACTAAAGAAAAAAAGTTATGAAATTATTTAAATCCATTTTTCTAATAGTAATCACTGCAACACTTTATAGTTGTGGACCTGCGGTAGCTACAGTTAAAACAACAGACGACAACCTAAATAAATACGATTCATTTTCTTACCTGCCCAATGCAGCCTTGCAATTGCCTGATAAAAAAGTAAATGATGGCGTGAATCGCATCGTTATACAATCAGTAAATGACAATATGATAGATGCTGGTTATGAATTAGATAGAGATAATCCTGATTTACTTGTTTTAGTAAGTACTAAAATTAACGAAGAGACTGAAGTAGAAAAAAATCCAATTTATGCATCTTATGGATATTACAATCGACCAGGTATAAGAGTAAACTCTTATTATAACAATTATTACTATTATGGATATACTAATTACCCAACGGTAGTAGGATATGATACAGATACTTATAATTATAAAGAAGGAACTTTGGTCATTTATCTTGTAGATAAGGAAACCAATGAAACGGTGTGGAAAGGTGCTAGTAGTACAAGTATTTATGATAGTGGGAATGTAGACGCAATGACTCAACTAGTAAACGCTATTTTTGAAGAGTATCCGTTGATGAAGAAAAAATAGTTTGATCAATTTTATTCAAGAATTAGATGACAAGCCGATTGAAGAATCGGCTTTTTTTGATGTCAAAAAATAAATTTTTGATACAAATTTCATTTTATTTTGTCAATTTCATAAATAAACGAGTCAGTTAAGATCATCACATTTTATTTTAGCAAATTTTGATTTTTCACATCTGATCAAACTCTATCGCTTGCGTAACTATCTCATTTTTAATGGGGCGCTTTCCTATCTTTTTCCTATTTTTCGTTTTTAAAGAGAATGCAATTTGTTCTCTGTTATAATATTGAACATCATCATTTTATGATTACAAATACAGAATTACATAGTCAAGGAAATGTGTTTCCGGGACGTTTAACCACGTTTGACCATGTGGTAGATACACTTACCTTTCATACTGATAATGGCGTGATCTTGCGTTTACAAATCTTTCGCGACAGCGTAATTAGATTCAAGTATGGAACAGGTGGCAAACTTCAAAAAGACTTTTCTTATGCGGTAGAAGCAACCAGCAACAGAGGTTATAATAAGCTGAACGTTGTAGAGAAGGAAACGTTTTATGAAATAACTACTTCAAAAATCGTTTGTCATATTGCAAAATCTGACTTGAGATCTAGAATATTTGATCTTGATGGAAAGATCATTTGTGAAGATGAGCTAGGTTTTCACTATGAAGAAAGTTACGAGCATGGAGGTGAAGTAGTAAAAATGTCTAAAAAGGCGCAGCCAGGAGAAAGCTATTACGGTCTAGGTGATAAGCCAGCCGACAATAACATGCGTGCCAAAAGATTTGAAATGTGGGGAACGGATCAATATGCTTTTGGGAAAAATACCGATCCGCTTTACAAGAATGTTCCTTTTTATATAGGACTACAAAATAAAATCGCTTACGGTATTTTCTTTGATAATACCTTTAGATCATTCTTTGACTTTGCTCAAGAACGTCATCACGTGACCAGTTTCTGGGCGCAAGGTGGAAATATGGATTATTATTTTGTTTATGGTCCAGATATCAATAATGTAGTAACTGGTTATACAGAATTAACTGGTAAACCAGAATTACCACCGTTATGGGCATTAGGTTTCCATCAATGTAAATGGAGTTATTATCCAGAAAGCAATGTAAGAGAGATCACTTCAAAATTTAGAGAGTTACAAATACCTTGTGATGCCATCTATTTAGATATCGATTACATGGACGGTTTCCGTTGTTTTACATGGGATAATGAGAAGTTCCCAAACCCTACTAAAATGATCAGCGATTTAAAGGAAGAAGGTTTTAAAACCATCGCCATTATAGATCCAGGAATTAAAGTAGATCCAGATTATAGCGTTTATAAAGAAGCAATGGCAAACGATTACTTCTGTAAACGTGCTGATGGACCTTATATGAAAGGAAAAGTATGGCCAGGAGAATGTTATTTCCCAGATTATACAAATCCTAAAGTAAGAGACTGGTGGGCAGATTTATTTAAAGGACTAATAGCAGATAACGGTCTTGCAGGAGTGTGGAATGATATGAACGAGCCAGCTGTGATGGAAGTTCCTAATAAAACGTTCCCAGATGATGTAAGACATGATTATGACGGGCATCCTTGCTCGCACAGAAAAGCGCATAATATTTATGGAGCGCAAATGGCTCGTGCTACCTATGAAGGTGTAAAGAAATTTATTTATCCTAAACGCCCGTTTGTTATCACGCGATCTGCTTATTCAGGTACGCAGCGTTACACGAGCAGTTGGTTTGGTGATAACGTAGCAACTTGGGAACACTTAAGTATTGCAAACATTCAAGCGCAACGCATGGCACTTTCAGGAATGTCGTTTGCTGGATCAGATATAGGTGGTTTTGCAGAGCAGCCTACTGGAGAGCTTTTTGCTAGATGGATTGCTTTAGGTGTGTTTCATCCATTTTGTCGTGTGCATTCTAGTGGAGATCATGGAGATCAAGAACCATGGACATTTGATGAGAATGTAACTGATATTACAAGGAAGTTTATTGAGCTGCGTTATAAATTGCTCCCATATTTATACACTACATTCTGGCAATATGCAGATGAAGGAATACCGATGTTAAAGTCGCTTGTTCTTTATGATCAAGAAGATGCGCAAACGCATTATAGAAACGATGAGTTTATGTTCGGTGATCAAATTTTAGTTTGTCCCGTTCTAGAACCTAATGCAAAAGGCCGTAGAATGTATATTCCGCGAGGGGAATGGTATAATTTCTGGACTCGTGAAACGGTTACCGGCGGAAAAGAAACTTGGGTAGATGCAGATATTGATGAGATTCCGCTATTTGTAAAAACAGGTTCCATAATCCCACGTTATCCTGTAATGCAATATGTAGGTGAAAAGAAAATAGAATTCTTGACTCTAGACGTTTATTATACAGTTGGTAAAGAAAAGTCTATTGTATATGAAGATGCTTCAGACGGTTATGACTACAAAAAAGGTCGTTTCAGCCTTAGAAATTTGACTTTTAAAGGTAAAGAAAAAGAGATGATTATATCTCAATATAAAGATGGCAAATACACTACCGAATATGAGACGCTACGTTTTAACTTTATAGGCTTACCGTTTGAAATCGATTATGTTGAGGTGGATAATGTAGAAGTAAGTCTAGAGGAATTAAATTATGATCAACAGACCGAAACAATGTACGTGCCTAAGAATTTTAACGAACTACATGTTGTAGGTAAGTAGAGTTCATTAAGTAATATCAAAAAAAGAGGTTCTAAGAGCCTCTTTTTTAATGCATGTGTTTTAGGCGTATAAATAATGGGTAGGCAAGTATTTAACAAAAGCTCTGAAAGCCTTAATCTGATAAATGATCAAATATTTAACTTACACTAAACTAAGTTAAAAAAGTGTTTATTTATAAGAGATTAACAAATTATCAAAATTATTCAAATAGTTTTAGCATAAATTAATAAATATGCTTAGTTATTTTCAAGATACTGTCCAAAATAATCCTAAAGATGTTAAAGGAGAGATTGATATAAACACACAAAGTATCTGGGAAAAAATTGATACTTGGCTGGATGGATTCATTAAAAACCTTCCAAATATTCTACTTGGTATAATTCTTTTTATAGTTATTATATTAATAGCTAGATGGTTGGGTTCTTTCATCAAAAGACAGCTTAAAAAGAGGAATAGATCTAACTTCGGAGAGATATTAGGAAGTTTTTCTAAGTGGATTTTCATCTTGCTAGGATTTTTTCTTTGTGTCACTATCGTTGCTCCTTCTATAGGATTTGGAGATCTTATTGCCGGAATGGGTGTAAGCAGTGTCGCAATCGGTTTTGCATTTCAAGACATTTTACAGAATTGGTTAGCAGGTATTTTAATTTTGACCAGACAGCCATTTAGAATAGGAGATGAAATTGAAGTAAACGGTATGAAAGGTCGAGTAGATAGAATTGAAACTCGCGCAACAGTTATCACAACTTATGACGGTATCGATATCGTTGTACCCAATAACGAAATCTATACTAACGCTGTAAAAGTGATTACTGCACATGATTATATTAGATCTCAATATGATTTGGGTCTAGGATACGATCAACCTTATGATAAAGCAGTAAAAATATTAAGAGAGACTTTAGAAAATACCGAAGGTGTTGTAAAAGATAAACCTATCGATATATTAAACTGGGATCAAGCAGATAGTTGGTTAACTATAAGAATGCGCTGGTGGACAGATTCTAAACGTGGAAACGTAGTGAAAACCTTTAGTGAGGTGATCGCCAAAACACAGCATGCTATGGATGAAGCTGGAATAGATTTGCCATTTCCAACTCATGTGCAGGTACGAGATGCTCATGATATTAAAGAGGCGCAAGAGCGACGAGATAAAAATGAGTCTAACAATTCACATAATTCATCAAAAGAAAATTCAGATTCAGAGACCATAAATAAGGAACAGCAACAGTACAACAATAAATCAGACAATAAGATTAGTACTAATCAAGCTTTAGATAAGGATGATCGCGAATAAACTTTAATGTTTTGACCTCATATTTAAATCGTTTTATGATTAGATTTGAACCTTTGTACTTTTATAAAACAACTATATTACTCTTAAATAAACTTCATTGAAATACCACTATAAATTCTCCATGCCTAAGGCATGCTGTATTCTTTTATTTTTTATCACTAGTTTCTCTGCGCAATCACAAGTAGTAGAAGACATAAAAGAGTTTTTTACATTTTATCCTAACAAAAAAGCAGCTGAGCGCGATTCTACTCTATATAAACAAAAATTCATTGCTGCGCCAGTAATGAGTTATGCACCAGAGACAAATTTTGCCTTTGGTACAGGTGCAAAGTATCTGTTTAAGTTTAATGGTAGTGGTGAAGAAACAAGAACTTCAAATATGCCCATCACGCTTCAGTATACTTTGAATAGTCAGTTTTTCCTATATTCTGGATTTGAAATTTTTACAAATCAAGAAGAATGGGTTATAGAGGGAAATCTATTATTTCAAAATTACCCTAGATTGTATTATGGTATAGGAAAAGATACACCAGACAGTGCAGAGGAGCAATATGATTACAATCAATTTCTTTTTGAGCCTATATTTTTGAAACGTATGTTTCATCGGTTTTTATTTATCGGTGGTGGAGTCAGGTACAACCATATATACAATACGCAAATTGAAGAAGATGGTTTAATAGCTCAAAATAGGCCAGACGGTTTTGACGGTTCTACATCAGTAGGAGCTGAGGTTGCGGTACTCTTTGATAGCAGAAGCAATATTTTAAATGCCCAAGATGGGTGGTATTTGGAATTCACTCATGGGAAATATTTTAAGGCCTTGGGCGGAACTAATAAATTTAATCTTACCAGATTTGATATACGTCATTATTTTGATGTGTCAGAGAAAAATGAAGATATATTGGCTGTTCAATTAATAGGTCGTTTTACTCGAGAAGATATTCCTTTCTCTGAGTATGCGTTTTTCGGGAGTAGTGAGATCATGCGTGGTTATCAAGAAGGAAGATTTGTGGAGCGCGACATGCTAGCGACCCAAGTGGAATATAGAAAAAACTTTGCCGATTCTAGATTTGGTGCGGTGGTTTTTGCGGGAACAGGAGATGTTTATAGAAATGTTAGCGACTTCAGGTTTGGTGATTTAAAACCTAATTACGGCGCTGGATTGCGTTTTAAACTAGATAAAACTGAAAATCTAAACATTCGTTTTGATTGGGGATTTGGTCGTGGAACAAACAGTTTTTACTTAAGTATTGCTGAGGCTTTTTAGAGAGAACGTGTCGTTTTTTATTCCGCTTTCGCGAAAGCGGAACCCATAAACTACGTTGAAATAAAAGCTTGATATATCACGATTTTGATACCCAAGTGAAATGTTTTTTAATAATATCTTCTTTGTTTTCAATGATGTAATCTTTGAATGCAAGAGCCGCAGGAGATAATTTTTTCTTCTTGAGCCATATTAAATTCCATTGAGTTTTTATAGGTAAACCAGTATAAGGAATGATTTCAATTTCTCCTCTGTCAACAGCATTTTTAATCCCTATAATGGGCATAATTGAATAACCTAATCCAGCGATTACTGCTTGCTTAAGGGCTTCATTTGAGGTGAGCTCTATTTTTTTACTTGCCATTAGGTTTTTTCCTTGAATAAAGCTTTCCATAGCGTTTCTGGTTGCAGAGCCTTCTTCTCTATACAATAGTGGTTCTTTAGAAAAAATTAGATCCTTTTTACCTTTTCGACTGTTTTCTCTTTCTGCATTACCTACTAGAAAAAGTTCATTTTTCATAAGTGGTAAAGCTTCCAAATCCAGATGATCTGGTAATACAGAAACTAATGCAAAGTCAACCTTATTCTTTTCAAGATCATGAATAACGTTCTTTTTATTTGTGACATCCATTGAGAAATCTACGCTTGCATGTTGATTCAAAAACCCTGAAAGAAAATAAGGCATAACATATTTACCAGTAGAAACTATCGAAAGCTTCAATTTACCAGCTAATTTTCCTTGAAATTGCTTGGTTCTATATTCTATCACCTGGACCTCTTCCAAAATACGTTTAGCAGTTGCAGCTATTTCAAGTCCAAAATCTGTTACGTACAATTGCCTCCCTATTACCTCAGTTAAAGGAATAGGAAACTGTTCTTGAAACTTTTTGAGTTGTATAGAAACCGCTGGTTGAGTTAAAAATAATACTTCAGATGCTTTAGTAATGCTCTTTTTATCTACGATTTGTAGAAATATTTGAAGTTGGTGTAACGTATAATGCATAATTTTATTTTATGTATTTCATTACAAATATAAATAAAAATTAACATTTAAAAGATCGCATCTTTGCCACGGATTAATAAAAAATAGAAAAATGATACAACAATTAAATTCCAGAGAGAAAGATGATCGTTCCATGCGAGCAAGTCAGACGATACATATTTTACCTTATTTAAATTTAGACCGTTTAATTCAAATCCTTAGATATGCTTTAATCTCAATAGTTGCTATCGCATATTTAGTTGTAAGTATATTTTGTCTTATTGAAGACCATCCTATGTCTAAATATTTAATTATGCCTATCGCTATTGTGCTATTACTAGTGATTATACATATTTCTTTTAAATCAAAAACCGCCTAAAAATAATCCCTAATACTATGAATGCAAGTAAAGAAGTTATGACAAAAGTTCAATTAGTCGACAGCAAATTTTCTCCATCAGAGGCCGCAGATGTGGTGAGCAGCTTGATTAGAGAAAAGATAAATTTTCATAAACTACATAGACTTTCTATGTGTGAAGGAAATGTGAATAGTAATACTAAATATGACGATAGTCGCGTAGTAGAACTTGATTTAGAAAGAAAAAAGTTTAAAGAGATCTGTCGCGAGGCAAAGGCAAATGGCAAAAGAATTAAGATCAATGGTATTTTAGAAATTGAAATTATAGACTAAACACTCACTCAGTCACTTCTAATGGATTTACATCTACTGACAGATAACCTGTCTAATCCTGCCCTGTTGTTTTTTATTTTAGGATTGTTTGCCTCTCAAATAAAAAGTGACCTTGAGATTCCTAAAAACTCTTCTAAGTTCATTTCCTTATACTTACTCTTTGCTATAGGGTTCAAAGGTGGGCAAGAATTATCTCATAGTGTGTTTACTGCCGATATTTACTGGGCTGTGTTTATAGGAATCGCTCTTGCGATTATTGTTCCATTATATACCTTTTTTATATTAAGGTTGAAATTTACGGTAGAGAATGCTGGAGCGATTGCTGCTGCATACGGTTCAGTAAGTGCGGTAACATTTGTAACAGCGATTAGTTATCTTGAAATGGAAGGCATTCCCTTCGGCGGTCACATGGTCGCAGTAATGGCACTTATGGAAGCACCATCTATAATTGTAGGAGTCTTACTCATGAGTTTATGTAGTAAAGATCAAGATCGTTCTGCAGGTAAAATTTGGGGTCTGGTAAAGCACGCAATAACAAATGGAAGTGTCATACTTATTTTGGGAAGTCTAGTAATAGGATATATAGCAAGCGATGCGCAGGCCGCTGGCATAAAGCCTTTCACTACAGACTTATTTAAAGGCTTTCTAGCCGTTTTTTTACTGGATATGGGTATTACTAGTGGTAAAAAAATAGGTGTATTAATCAAAAAAGGTTGGTTTGCTCTAGTTTTTGCAATTGTAGTTCCTTTGATTAATGGTTGTGTTGTTGCGCTTCTTTCTGGTTGCGTGATTAGTGAAACTGGTGACCGATTATTGATTGCCATACTTGCCGCCAGCGCATCTTATATTGCCGTTCCAGCAGCTATGAGAATTGCAGCGCCTAAAGCTAATCCTAGTCTCTATTTGCCTATGGCTCTTGCGATAACTTTTCCACTAAATATTACTTTGGGCTTACCATTGTATTTGTATCTAATTCAAGGATAGTTTTAAATTGTATATTGACGGTTATGTAACATAGGTTACCGATACCATCTTTTGTGTCTCATAAATTTGAAAAAATTTATATGATGCTTCAAAAAACCATGCTATACAGTATTCTTTTTTTAAAATGCCCACAATGTCGTCAGGGTGAGTTTCTAGAGGCACATCCTTATAAATTTTCAAAAATGAACAGCGTTAGAGAACGCTGCCCTAAATGTAATTTAAAGTATTCTATAGAACCTAGTTTTTATACCGGTTCCATGTACGTTTCTTATGGTGTAGGAATCGCTTTTGCAGTTGCTGCTTACATGATTTTATTGATCCTAGGTTTCGCAGATAGTCCTCTAAGAATTTTTATCATAATCGTAATAACCTTAGCAGTGTTTTTTCCTTATATTGGAGCTATATCAAAAGCTATTTGGGCGCATTTTTTCTTTAAGTATGATCCAGTTAAAGCACAAGAGGTAAAAAATGATTCAAGAACTTCACAGTAATTATGGCTCTCAATTTGAACCACAACTAATAGAAGAAATTCAAAAGGTCGCTACTTTTATGGAGGTTCCAGAAGGACAGCATCTCATCCAGCCTGGACAGTATATAAAATCAATGCCTTTACTGCTTTCTGGTAGCATCAAAATAATGAGACCAGACGACCATGGTGAGGAATTATTACTTTATCATCTTGAAAAAGGCGATACTTGCGCTATGACAATGACTTGTTGTATGGGAAATACGAAAAGCGAGATTCATGCTGTTACAGAAACACCAGCCCAAATACTCATGATTCCTATAGGTAAAATGGAAGAATGGTCCAGCAAATACAAGTCGTGGCGCAATTTTGTTTTTAATAGTTACCATGAGCGAATGATGGAATTATTAGAGAGCATTGATAATATTGCATTTAACAAAATGGATGAGCGACTAGAAAAGTATTTGATTGATAAAGTTCAAATTCTTAAGAGTAAGCATATTTATATTACTCATCAAGAAATTGCAAATGACCTGCATACTAGTCGTGTAGTGATATCTAGATTGCTTAAAAAGATGGAAAATAATAAGGTGATTAAATTACATCGCAGTTTTATACAAGTCATGTAACACTTGTTACAAAACCTCTCGATAGAGTACTCTAAATTTGCCTCAATGTTAAAAACAAACCATGGAGGTAATTGAAATTCTAGGCTATATAGGTGCTCTTTTTATAGGTCTTGTTTTAGGGCTAATAGGTGGTGGTGGTTCTATACTTACTGTTCCCATTCTAGTGTACGCGCTTTCTCTTAATCCTGTAATAGCAACCGCATATTCTTTATTTGTAGTAGGAACAACCTCTTTAGTAGGAGCAGTTAAAAATATAAGCAAAGGTATGGTCGATTTCAAAACTGCGATCATTTTTGCTATACCAGCATTTGTTGCTGTGTACCTCACAAGAGCCTATTTAATTCCTGCAATACCAGAAGAGCTGTTTGTAATTAATGGTTTTATAGTAACAAAGAATCTAGCCATAATGTTATTCTTTGCGATGATTATGTTATTAGCTTCAGTTTCTATGATACGTAATAAAAGAGAAGAAAGTACAGTAGACACGGTTATTGATTATAACTATCCATTGATCATCGTAGAAGGTCTAGTAGTAGGAACGATTACAGGTATCGTAGGAGCAGGTGGTGGTTTTCTCATTATACCAGCGTTGGTTTTGTTAGCAAAACTACCTATGAAAAAAGCGGTGGCAACATCTCTTTTTATCATAGCTATTAAATCACTTATCGGTTTTTTAGGTGATGTTCAAAATCTAGAAATCGACTGGATTTTCCTTCTGTCATTTACAGCCATATCAGTTGTAGGCATTTTTATCGGTATCTGGCTCAATAACTTTATTGACGGGAAGAAACTTAAAAAAGGATTTGGATGGTTTGTTCTATTAATGGGAGTTTATATTATTTATAAAGAAATTACAAAACAGTAATACACTTAAAAATTATACAATTATGATCATAAAACAATTTGAATACAAACCACTGTCACATTATTCCTATGCGGTAATCAGTGAAGGTAAAATGGCAGTGATTGATCCAGAAAGAGATGCTAGTATTTATTACGCTTTCGCGAAAGCAAACAATGCAACAATTACAGTTATAATAGAAACACATCCTCATGCAGATTTTGTAAGCTCTCATCTCGAAATGCACAAAAAAACAGGTGCAACTATTTACAATAGCGTTAAAACTGGGGCAGATTATCCACATAAATCTTTTGACAGTGGTAATGAGATAAAGCTTGGGAACGCTACTTTGAAAGCATTGAATACTCCAGGACATTCACCAGACAGTATCACAATAGTTGCTAGTCAAGACAATGAAATCGCGCTTTTTACAGGAGATACTATTTTTATAGGAGACGTAGGAAGACCAGATTTGAGGGAAAAAGCAGGGAATCTAAAAGCAAAACGTGAAGAACTTGCCGAGATGATGTACGAGACCGTAACAAATCAATTTAACGATTTACCAGATCACGCTATCATTTATCCTGCTCATGGAGCTGGGTCGCTATGTGGTAAAAGTTTAAGCGATGCAGCTAGCAGCACGTTAGGAGATGAGCGTAGGAACAGTTGGGCATTTCAAACCCAACCCAAAGAGGCGTTTATGAATACTTTGTTAGATGGGCAGCCATTTATCCCATCTTATTTTAGTTATAACGTTGCTATAAATAAAGCTGGGGCAAATGATTTGGAGCCTTCTTTAAAGTCCATTGCTTTTTCTGAGCAAACTAAGGCAACTGGATTGATCGTAGACATGAGAGATGAAGCTTCTTTTAAAAAGGAACACTTAGAAGGTAGCATCAATATTCAAGCAGTATCTGACACATCAAAATTTGAAACTTGGTTAGGAGCAATTATAAAGCCAGAAGAAGATTTTAAACTAGTGATTGATAAAGCAGAAAATAAAGACAAATTATTGCACCGTATTTCTAAAATAGGATATGAAAAGCAGTTGAAAGAGGTGATTACCTTATCAACCGAAAACTTATCACAAACACCTCAATTAGACTTAGAGCATTTTAAGGACAACTTAGATGCCTATACGATTATCGATATTCGCAATCAGAGTGAAATCAATGAAGGGAAGATGTTTGAGAATGCTCTTGAGCATCCATTAAATGAGTTACGCGACACGGCATCAAATATCCCATCAGAAAAACCTATCGTGGTACACTGTGCCGGAGGTTATCGTAGTGCGGCAGGTAGCAGTATCGTGCAGGAAGTCTTGAAAGATGCAGTTGTATATGATCTTAGCGACGCTGTGAAGCAGTTTCAAGATTAAACTTACGTTTAAAAATAAGATACCATTAATTACTTAATACTTTAATTATATGAATTGGATTTATGATCCTTGGCCTTGGTATGTTGCTGGGCCATTAATAGCATTAACTATGTTCCTACTGTTGATAGTAGGTAAGAAGTTTGGAATGTCATCTCCACTTAGAACAACATGTTCTGCATTTGGAGCTGGAAAAGCAGCTGGCTTTTTTAAGTTTGACTGGAAAGCCGAAAGATGGAACTTAATTGTAGTTCTAGGAGCAATTATAGGTGGATTTATTGCTTCTAACTTCATGAGTGATAACACAGTAAAAATTCATCCCGATGTAGCACAAAAACTAGCTGATGAATATCAAATAACCAGCGCTGGAGAGGCTTATCTTCCTAATGAAATATTTTCCATAGATAGTTTAAGGAATCCGTCAAGTATTGCGATTCTTGTTATCGGAGGATTTCTAGTAGGTTTTGGAGCACGATATGCTGGCGGCTGTACATCAGGTCATGCTATTTCTGGTTTAAGTAATTTACAATTGCCATCTCTTATTGCTGTCATAGGATTTTTCATAGGTGGTTTAGTAATGGTTCATTTTTTATTTCCTTTAATTTTTTAACTAATGAGATATATTATTTATTTATTAATCGGAATCTTTTTTGGGATAGTCATGTTCAAGTCTGAGGCTGCCTCTTGGTTTAGAATTTATGAAATGTTTGAATTTGGCAGTTTTCACATGTACGGAATAATAGGGTCTGCATTGATATTAGGAGTTTTGGGTATTCAGATTGTAAAAATTAAAAATATCAAAACCATTGATAATAATAATATGCAACTGCAGCCCAAGGAAAGAGGAATTACTCGTTACTTAGCTGGCGGAATTATTTTTGGACTAGGTTGGGCGTTATCTGGTGCATGTCCTGGTCCTATGTATGCATTAGTAGGAGCTGGTTTCCCTACGATATTATTGGTATTATTAGGCGCTTTGGTAGGAACCTTTGTATATGGACTCTTAAAAAACAAACTACCTCATTAGCATTTTCTTTTGAATATTTAAACTAAGGTTTCAAAATATTGACTTTTAACTTTTGAAGAAAAACAAAACCATGTTTCAAAAAAACATGGTTTCTTGAGTGATTGTGACCTCAATGGGACAGAGTTCAAACTTTTTGAAGTAGGATATAAATTTAAACCCCTCACTTTCAAGTAGTAAGTATCAATGTCTTCAAAAATCAGATTAGTTTATAAGGTTTCAGCCATCAAACAATTCTCTCTTCACCATCTCAAAATAACTATCACTAACTGGTATTGTTTTATCAGTAAGCACCAAGTCTCTTCCTTTTAAACCAGTAACTTTTTCTTTATGAATTATATAAGAACGGTGAACTCGCATAAATGTATTT
The DNA here is from genome assembly GCF_000332115.1 of Nonlabens dokdonensis DSW-6. Taxonomy (NCBI): domain Bacteria; kingdom Pseudomonadati; phylum Bacteroidota; class Flavobacteriia; order Flavobacteriales; family Flavobacteriaceae; genus Nonlabens; species Nonlabens dokdonensis. The sequence goes on along the minus strand of NC_020156.1, from coordinate 809,717 downwards.
GGTAAAGATTCCATTAATTTGGCTAGAGACTGATAGACCATTACTTTTTTGCCTCCTACAAGATGATAATTGACATACTCACTATCACTTTCTATATAAATGATCTCATCATAAGATATCTTGTGTAAATCATATCCAGATTTCAACGTCAGTTTACCGTTTGTCACATCAGTTTGTGCTGGCAGTTTTTCTACTGCGGTTAAAAAGCGTTTAAACGTGATGGGTTTTAATAAATAGTCTAGTGCGCTCAATTCAAAACCCTGTAGTGCATATTCAGAATAAGCGGTGGTAAAAATAACTTGAGTGTTTGTTTTTTGAAGTAATTCTGCTAAGTCCGTACCTTTTAAATCGGGCATTTGTATATCTAGGAATACTAAATCTACTTTATGTTGCTTTAAATAAGCCAGCGCCTCCAGCGGATTTTCAAAGGAAGCTTTTAATTCTAGAGAACCAACTTTCTTAACATACGTCTCAAGTAAAGCTCTTGCAAGTTCTTCGTCATCTACAATGATACAGTTTGTCATAGTACTACAAATTTAGAGAAAGATGCACGGTAAAAGTATCCTTATTTTCCACAATAAGTTTGTGCTTATGAGGATATAATATCTCAAGCCTTTTTTGCACATTGGGTAGCCCAATTCCTCCTTGCGCATCAGCAATTACAAGGCTTTTAGGCTTACTATTTTCTACTTTAAAAATAATATGTTCTTCGTCTTGAGTCAAGGATATATGAACAAAGCTGTCAGCGCCTTTCTCGATTCCACTATGTTTAAATGCATTTTCAATATAGGGAATAAACAGCATAGGTGCTACTCGTGATGCTTCGTTTTGTACCGCTTTCGCGAAAGCGATATCATAGCCCTTGCTACTTTTCAATTTAAAAAGTGAGATATAATTTTCTATATAATTGATCTCTTTTTGAAGTGGTACCTTAGGTTGCTCGCAGTCATAAATCACATAGCGCAACATCTCAGAAAGTGTGCTGATGCTTTCTTGTGTTTTCTCAGAATTAGTTACTGAAAGTGCATAAATATTATTAAGTGCATTAAATAAAAAATGCGGATTGATCTGCATTTTGAGCATTTTCAATTCACTTTCTATTAATTCCGCTTTCGCGAAAGCGATACCTTTCTCCTTCTCTTGTGCATATAAAAAGGTCTCCAAAATAACCGCTAAGGTGCTTGAAATTGTGAGAATCAAAAGATGTATAGGATACCGGGCAAGCAAACCTCGTGGCGGTCCTCCATCAGGAAGGTCTATCGGTCTATCCATGGGTGGCGGTGGTCCTACTTGCGAGGCAAAATAGGCCGAGATAAACAAAACCGGAATGGTGATCAAAAAGAAAACCCTGTACTTTTTCTCAAATAACAATTTGGGTACTGCATAATAAATAAGACCTATAAGTAAAAGTATTTGTAAGATATAAGTGAGTGCGTTTCTCTCTAGAAATGCTGCATCTCCTCTACTACCTATCCAGATAATTCCCCAAATAAGGAGCCATAAAATGACCTGAATCAGTAAGCGATATGTTCTTTTCATACCACAAATAACGTGAATTTAATCGTAGTCGATGTGGAAAATAGCCTGATTTGAACTACTCATTGTTTTGAACTGTTGAACAAAAGATTGCGTTCACTGAAAGTAAATACCCATTCGCTGAAAAGCGGTTATCGTGATTTTACTATTCATGTATTTGCGAGTCATAAGAGAAAGAAAAGATTTTTATGATTGGTTAGTTGGTTTGAGAATACCTCGCAAGAAATTGCGAGGTTTCTTTAAAAATCAACAATCTTTTAAACTCAGGAAATAATATGAAACGATATAAAAATATACATGTACTAATAGCAGTAGGCTTGCTGGTTCTTACTGTTAGTTGCAAAAGTGGACAAAGCAATGAAATGCACAGTCACGATAACACCATGCATTCCCATGGAGGTGAAAGTCACACACACAATGACGTAGATTATTTTAAATCTTATACGCTGGAAGATGCACAATACGGCACTAAAACGGTGGTTAGGGTAACGAATAACTCACGTAAGATGGTAACAAATGCTTTGCCTAATCACGACACAGGAACTTTTCCTAATGAAGGTAATCCCAATACAATTACCGCTCAAGATAGAACTTATACATTTCCTATCGTGCCCAAATATATAGGAGAAGCAAAATGGGTCAGAGAACCTGGAGTAGCGTTAAATGGTGTAAAGTTTGAGCCAGAGACTGCCGAGATGGTTTTTTGTGAGAGTGGAGAAAATTACCGTGTGGAGGCAAAACAAGATTTGATTGCGATGGGACTGGATCATAACAATGCGCACGTACAACCTACAGGAGCTTACCATTATCACGGCACGCCTACATCAATGATTTCAAAGTTTGATAAAGGAGACGATTTAGTTCATATAGGTTTTGCTAAAGATGGATTTGCCATGTATTATTCAAAAAGCGCCGCATACTCGCCAAGCTTTAGATTATACAGTGCCGCTCGTGAAGGAGAAGACTGTGCTTATGATAGACCAGGAAACCATATAGATGTAAAAATGGAAGATAGTAAACCTGACGGCACATTTGTCTCAGACTGGGAATATGTAGAAGGTCTAGGTGTTCTAGATGCTTGCAACGGAACTGAGATCAATAGCACGTATGCCTATATAGTTACAGATACTTATCCCTATGTGCCTCGCTGCTTAATGGGTGAATTTGAAGAAGAACGACATGGGCCGCCACCTGGGCAAGACGCTGTTTCCAGAAGTGGACGACCATCAAATGGAAATTTGCCCAAACATGATCATTAAAAACCTTATTAATTCTTAAATAGAAGCCCATTTATTTTACTGAGTAAAAGCCTCTTTTCACTTAAAGAAAACACGTACTCATTGATAATTTAAAAGTTGCTTTCAACAAGAATATACATTTACTCTTAATTTGAATTAGCCGTTCCATTTATGAGTTTAACTTTTCAGAAGGGCTTGAAATAAATAAGCTCTTTTGAGAAGTCATTTTAAAAACTAACTAATACTACCAAAGCGATGAAGTTTCTAGGAAAATTTCGAAGAAGGATGATACTCGACGGTAAGTTCAAGAACTACCTATTGTATGCCGTGGGAGAAATTGTTCTCATTGTAGCTGGGATTCTCATCGCTTGGAAAATTAATAACCTAAACGAATTAAGAAAAAGTAAAATAGTCCAAGTTAAGATATACGAGAGTCTGTATGAAGAGCTTGAAACAAATTTGATTGTTTTAAATACTGCTTCAACTACTTATGAAAGTACATCGGCAAATTTAGAAAAGACTTTAGCCTACATAGGACTGCAACAAGACCAATTAGACAACGAAGCACGAGAAACAATTGTTCAAATGAAATTTAGAAATTCTAATTTAAGAGATGAAGCTTTAAGTTCCATTAATGCAACAGATAAGTTTCAATTTGTAGAAAACGATTCTTTGAAAATATTAATTGCTCAATATCCTGCTCAAATCAAGGAGTTTATGGAACAAGAAGTAAAACTGAGAAGTATTGTAGAAGGTAAGCTTAAACCTAACTTAGAAAAACACCTCTCATTAGTAGATATGTTGCCAGAAAATTCAAAATACAAGCGCATCAAATCGTATGTAAAAGAATCTGACTATGCATCACTATTGAATAGTAAAGAATATCAGAATGCTGTAATTGATCTTTTGTTACAAACAAAAATACAGATGAATATAGCAAACAAGATTAAAAATAAAACGGAGACACTAGCCTCAAAACTAAGTCTTGAATTAAATTAAATTAAAAATTAAATCTTATGAAAACCTTAAACATCTTAAAACTAACCATGTATTCTATCGCAATGATGTCTCTTGCAGCATGTGGTAGCTCTCAAAGCTCCAGCTCAAACACACAGCAAGGACAACATGGTCAAGAAAGACCTACAGCAAGTCAAATACTCTCAGAAATGGATGCCAACAAAGATGGCAAACTTTCTAAAGATGAAGTAAAAGGACCACTAGCTCAGGACTTTGATACCATCGATACCAACGATGATGGATTTATAAGCAAGGAAGAATTAGAAAACGCTCCACAACCACAACGTAATAACCAGCGCGGCGGGCAACGTGGCGGCGGTAGAGGATAATACTATTTAACTAACAGATAAAAATACCATTATGAAAAATTCAATCATTAAAACAAGCTTTTTAAGTTTAGCGATTGCGGTTACCGGCTTTACCTCTTGCAGCGGCGATGATGATCAACTTGATGACGATACATCAGGAGATGATACCTTAGTTATCAACGTAGAACAATCCAATTTTACAGGTGTCACTGTAACAACGGTTCCTTGTACACTGTCAGATGGAACGTTAACAGATTGTTTTCAAATTACAACTGGTAGTATCCCTACAGATCATCAAGTAGGCCCATGGTGTCCAGATAACATTGCAGATGGTGCAGATGGTGGTGGAATATGGCTGGAAAGCGGTCAGGTATATGATGTAGATGGCGCTTTTGTACAAAACATGGCCACATTTTATAATGATCCTACTTGGTTGATGTATGATGCAAACGGCGATATTTTTGTAACCGATAACGAGCAGGATTGTATTAATGCTGCAAATCCTAATGTAGGTGCTCAATATGAAAATTTTTGTGTAGAATGTCTTCCGTCTTATATCACAGGTCTGGAGCAAACCTGGACTATTCCTATTACACCAGTATTACAACAAACAGCTACTCTATTTGCCACTGGACCTGGAGGACCTCCAGGAGGAAACAGCGCTCCATCCACTCGTGGTATCGCACTTAACGGAATAGAATTTTCAGCGCCAGCGCCAGTAGATAATATTTTAGGTGCTTATACTCTAGCTCCATTTGACGATGCTGGTGGACATATCAATGTGAATCAAGGATATCATTATCATGCAGCAACCGGTTTCAGTACTGAAATTGCCCAAAGCGATGGACACGCACCATTAATAGGTTATGCACTAGATGGACATGGAATATATGCAATGACAAATGTAGATGGAACTACAGCAACTGACCTCGATGCATTGAGAGGACACACTGATGATACCAGAGGTTATCATTACCATGTAGACGCTGCCGGAAACAATAATTTTATTAATGGGCTTCAAGGAGCCTATGCCAACTAAAAGTAATTATTATGAAAACTTATCTAATCACACTTATTCTAGGGTTTATTTCAACCCTAGGATTTGCACATCAGCCAGAAGTATCATCTACCGTACTGGCGCAAAAGGAAAATAACGTTTGGGTATTGCAAATCAGTGCTTCACTTACGGCATTTCAACAGGAGATCAACATTCATTATGCAGATACGCCTTATAAAACTCCAGAAGAATTTCGGGAAATGGTTATTGAGCACATTAAAAATAAGATGAATCTCAAAGTAAACGGTGCTCAGCTCAACTTTACTAACGGTGCTGTTCATTTAGGTCATGAAACTAAGGTGATTTTTGAAGTTCAAGAATTACCGGAGGATCTGAACTTTATTGAAGTTACTAATACGGCTTTTGAAGATATTTATAACAGTAAAAGCTTCTTGGTTGTACTAAAAGATGGCGTGGATGAAAACAAGTTTGTCCTATCAAAGGATAATGGTTATCACGCTAATTTGTTACTCACAGGTAATAAACTCGTACAAAATCAGGAAAGTCAGGCGTCACTATTTTCATGGCCTTTGATTGCTGGGATTTTCGGTTTGTTATTTATTGGGCTTTTAGTAGCTCGTTTTAAATCTAAGCAAGCAGCTTAATGTAATAATACATCTAGAGATCAGTCTTAAAAAGATTTTGTTTTGAAAATCACGCTTTCGCGAAAGCGGAATAAAACTAACTAATATAAAAATTATTGATATGAAAATTAATAAAATCATCACCTTAGCAACCTGTTTTGGCCTCGTAATTACGGCCTGTTCCAGTGACGATACTTCTGGCGATAGTACTACTTTAACCGATACGATTATTAAAGAATCTATGTTTAATAGTGCCTCATTAGCATCCTTTGAAACCGTCACCGCCACATTAGAAGATGGGACTTCTGCAGAATGTTTTAGAATCACTTTTTCCAGTAATCCTGTGGCGAGCGGTCCATTTTGTCCTACGACAATTAATGACGTAGCTGGAATGGGATTTTATGATGGAGCTACTAATCCTGGATTGCGCGTTTTTGCAGCGGCACTTTTAAATGATATCGAGGCAGATGGTTATGATATGGTGAATAATGATGGTACGGTAAATGTTGACTTTTTTAATGGAGCCACAGATCCTAATTTATCGTATTGTCTTGAAGCGCCTGCAGATGATAGTTTGCAGTTAGTGTTTACCATTCCTGCTTATCCAAAGTTAGCCACGAGCAACAATGTGATTACTGAGGTTGAATTAGTAGGACTTTCTTTAGATGGAGTGCCTTACAATGGTGATCCACCATCTGCAATAAATGGCCCTTCCATGGGTGGTCCAGGCGGCCCTGGTGGTGGTACCAGTACCCAAATCAATTTTCCATCTGTTGATCCTTGTGGTGGACATCACGATCCAGCCGGTTACTATCACTGGCATCTTGTGCCGCAGGTTGCAAATCAAGTTTTAGCTGCAAATGGTATCACTGAAATTTCTTGTACCAACATTGCACAAACTAATGATGTAGAACTTGTAGGTTTTGCTAAAGATGGTTTTCCTATGTATGCTTATGAAACAGAGCCGGCAGATCTAGATGAATGTGGCGGTAGAACTGCGTCAACAACAGAATATCCAAATGGAACCTATCACTATGTTGCCAGCACACTGTCAGCACCTAATGTTCCAGCATGCTTAAAAGGTGTAGCTGCGGCAAATTCATTTCAATTCCAGTAGTTATGAAACGTGCCTTATCAGTAATTATAGTTTTCTTGTTTTCAGTTGTTGCATGTGCTCACAATCCACTGTCAGCTCGTTATACGCTGGTTTCTGATAAGAATGCGTGCGTATTGGAAATTTCATTGAGTCAGGATGGGATTAATCAAGCGTTAATAAATACTTATGGAAAAGATTTTATGACAAATATGGATTCCAAGGCTTTTAAAGAGCTGATCGTTAATTACATCAAAGAGCATTTTGATTTACGTATAGATAATAGAAAACTAGAATTAAGCGAAGGAGGAATTAGATTAGGAGGCCATCAAACAGATTTAAAATTTGTATTAGACCCAATTAAGGATAATATCAAAATTATTGAGGTGGCAATTCCTGCATTTAAAGAAAACGGAGAACACCAATCTATTTTCTCTTATACTATAAATAGTTTACATGATAGAGCAATTATAAGCAGTCGCAATGATTATCAGACCGTTTTCTATCCGAATGGAGCACCTTCAAGATTGCCTTGGCTCGTTGGTGGATTTGCAGGTTTAATAGCAATAATAATCGCAATCTATTTAATAAGAAGAAAGCGAGTTACGGCTTAAATAACATAACAGTTAATAATAAATTAATCATGAAGAATCTTATTTTGATTGGTGTACTAGTCATAGTAACATCTTGTAAAACTTCTAATAGTAGGAATTACACATCTGACAAACTTTTAGAAAATGTGATTGCCGTAGAAGTTTCATATTTTAAAAAAGCCAATCCCAATACAAAAATCACCGTAGTTGATTGTACACTCTCTGATGGTACTAAAACAAAGTGCTACGAGATTGTTACCAATAGTGTTCCTACCGATCATCAGATGGGACCTTGGTGTCCAGAATCAATCACCGACGATGCCAGCGCAGGAGGAATATGGTTAGAAGGTGGTAAAGTCTATGATGTGGATGGTGCATTTGTAAAAAATATGGCTACATTTTACGATGATGAAACTTGGCAGATGTATGATGAAGAAGGAAATATTTATGTGACCAAGACCGAAGAAGATTGTATTAATGCAGCCAATCCTTACGTAGGTGAAGAATATAAAAATTATTGTGTAGAATGTTTACCATCTTTCATTACAGAAGTGTCGCAAACTTATATGATTCCAGTTACTCCTGTACTTCAAAAAAATGCTACCATGTTTCAAGGACCACCTGGTGGTAATCAAGCTGGCAGACCTGAACAAAATGGAGCCCGACCACCGCGAGGAGAAAGACCAGAAGGTGGAGGACCACCACCTCGTGGAGACCGCGGCGGAATGCCGTCTACAAGAGGTATCGCTTTAAATGGTGTTGAGTTTTCTGCACCAGCACCAGTTGACAATATTTTAAGTGCTTACACTTTGGCACCTTTTGATGACGCAGGCGGGCATATTAATGTGCATCAGGGATACCATTATCACACCACTACAGGTTTAAGCACAAAAATTGAACAAGAAGATGGCCACGCTGCCCTAATAGGATATGCGCTAGATGGCATAGGCATTTACGAATGTACTGATGCTAGTGGAAACAAAGCAATAGGTCTTGACGAACTACGTGGGCATAGTGATACAACTAGAGGTTATCATTATCACGTAGACCAAGCTGGCGCTAACAACTTTATAAATGGGTTAAAAGGTGCTTATGCTAAATAGATTAAATATCCTTTTACTAATAAAATGATTTATAAAATAAAATTTTTAAATATCTAATTACAAGAGCTTTAAATGTAATTGTGGCTACAGCAGGATTAATTTCCATGATTTTAAACGAAGCATATTGTGCAAATAAGAAACCATACATCGCTTGGAAATCGATGCTAATTTTATTTTCCCACTCGTTTTTGAAAGTTGAAATAACTTTCATCGCCAGCAAGAAAAACAAAACCATGTTTTTTTAAAACATGGTTTCTTGGTTGATTGTGACTACGACAGGATTAATTTCATTGATCCTGAGTAAAGTCCATGCTGCAAATACAACTGCCAGCCTTTGCAAGTCTGTTGTCATAAAACAACAAACCTTGATCAAGCGAGCTTGTCAAGGTTTTTATGTCCTAATCCACAACGCAGTTGTGAGTGATTGTGACTACGACAGGATTAACTTCATTGATCCTGAGTAAAGTCCATGCTGCAAATACAACTGCCAGCCTTTGCAAGTCTGGTGTCTTAAAACAATAAACCTTGATCAAGCGAGCTTGTCAAGGTTTTTATGTTTTAATCCACAACGCAGTTGTGAGTGATTGTGAACTCAACGGGACAGAGTTCAAACTTTTTGAAAGAAGATATAAATCTAATTATCTCAAAATCAGCTCAAATGAGAGTTTGATGATTTATGAGATATTCACGAGCTTGGAAAAGGCGCAAAAACCAACCAACTTAGCAGAGCAATGATTTGCTAAGAAGATTAGTCCTGCCACCTTAAAATATCTGCTATTATCAAATGTTGTTGTTTCTAAGCGTGCAGCGCAATTAAAGGTGTACATTGTAAAGGGCCAAGATTGACAATTTCAGAATTTTCAAATCCGAGCCTTCTCCAGATGTTTGGTTTTCTATCTACAATTGATAAAATACAATCAGGATGTGATTGAGCAAATTGCTTTATATCCTTCTTAGTGTTCAAATATTGAACTGGTACTACGATATCATTTAAATTATAAATTCTATTAATCGTGTGAGCAAGATTTGACTTTTGGGTTGAAGTTAAATCACTGGCCTGATTAAAAACAACTAATCTTCCCTTACCTTTTACTAATCGAAGAAGTTTACTCCAGCTTTCAAGTTCTTTTATTGAAATTGCTTTTTCGAAACTGGATGCCAAAATAAACTCTTGATTCTTACGTATATTTGCTGTATGTGGTATAACCATTACCGGACATTCTCGTATGCTTTCGATGATACGCTCCGTATTTTTACTATACTTTTTTAATGAGTTATCTTCTTTACTTTTCCCTAAGAACAAAACTATATCAATATCTAAAGTCTTAACGGTTTTCTTAATCCCATCAATTAAATCTGAACATTCAGAAATTTCATTAAATTGATGTTTCTTGCTTTTGTTGATTGAAGAGTATTTTTTAATCAAACGACCTAAAATCTTTTCAGACTTTAATTTTGGCTCATCAAACCAATCATCATCTGCCTGAAGTAAACTCAAAGCGTCGAGACCATTCACACCGTATGAGTAGGTGTTCAAAAAGAAAAATTCGCAATCTTCTCTTTTAAAAAACTTTATAGCATAATCTATGGCTTCAAGACTATGTTGGCTTGTGTCAATAGGTATCAGAATTTTTTTCATAATCTTAAATTTTTATCTCCGCTTATATTTGGAGAGGTTGGTATATGCTACATTTTTAAGTTGCCTGAATTCATTATTAAGTTCATTATAGTGACTCCTGTATTTCTCGTGCTCTTTGGCTCTCGTTACATTATATTCTTGTTTTCCAAACTCTAATTCTTTCTTTAATGCTTGTTCGTACTTACAGAGTAATCCCATTACCAAAGTATTTTTTCTTCTGAAACCTATTAGGGTATTAGAAAATACACTGTTTTTAATTAATTGTGATTCGATGATTTTTAAGTGCTGTAATTCTTCATTTATATATTCTACAGTAGTGATCCAGCTACTAAGCTCAATCAAGTCCTTCTTTATGAATAACCTGCGATAGTCATCAATTTTATGGTGTAAGGCTGTATTCAAAAACTGATTTATTGTTTCAACACGGGATATTTCCTCCCATTTGTTGGGTTATTATTATCGCCTTCCTTTAAGACGGACTTCAATCTTCTTTTTCTTAACTGTGATTTCTTTCATCAAATCCATTAATGATGCTTCATTAGTTTCCTTAAAAAACTCATTGATGGCCAGAATAAGCCTTTTACCTTCTCGCGAAGCTTTTACACGGTCGCTGGTGGACATATTACTCATACTGGTATCAAAATAGTCTTGAGCTTCAGACTTTAATGTTTTGATTTTTGCCATAGTTCATTTATAATTTTATGCTGATAGTGCTTGCTTGTTGATGTTATTTTGAAGCTCGGCAAAAAAGGCATCTTTCAGTTTTCTGTACTTTTCTATGTGAAATTGATACATTCTTCGGCATTTCTCGTGCTCTTGAATAAAGGACATATCGCATTGCATATCCTGGCACTCTATAATAGATGTGCGCGTATTCTTAAAGCTTAGTAGCTGGCTAAGGATGACATCATTGTCCACAAGAATCATTTCAAAACGCTGAGATACTTTTTCTCTTTCCAGTCGTATTTCCGTTGGTTGTGAATTAAAAAAAGTAATCAAATTCTTGAGTTCCCTGTTTACATAGGTTAGATGATTTATCCAGTTATGTAGTTCCATAGTGTTTATCTTGTGTGCCACTTCTACATCACTATCGTGAGCGTATATTTCTATATTTGACGTTTCCATATTTTTCTGTTTTTAAATAGCTACTTCAATTTTATTTTCCAATTCATCTTGTTTCACCTCTTTAACCGTTAGGTGCTTCATCCCTGAAGGGAATTTCCATTCTATAACATCTGCTTCGGAATAGCCGAACAAAGCAGAACCCATAGGTGTTAGAATAGAAATTTTATTTTCCTTAAGGTCTTTGTCATTTGGTGCTACAACCTGAAGACTCTTTTCCCAGCCATTATCTGATGCTACCGTCACTTTACTATTAAAGCGTATGACGTCACCGGGCATATCCCACTCATCAATTATTTGAGCGTTCTTAAGTTCATCACTCAGCTTTTGCAGTGACTTTTGAGTCTCAAAATCTTCTGCATAGCCTGAGATGTTGAGTATGCGTTTTAAAAACACATACTCTTTTTTCTCTATTATTAAACTTCCGTATTTCATTTCTTTAGATTTTAAATCCCATTTTTAAGGGAAAATTCCACGTTGTATATAAGCCTTTTCTATACGCTTAATTGCAATACAAAAGGCTGCGGTTCTAAGGTCTAATGATTCCGCTTTCGCGAAAGCGAATACCTTATCAAAAGATTCTTTCATCTTCTTATCCAGCTTTGCCATTACTTCATCCAGTTGCCAAATCTCTCCATTACGGTTCTGCAACCACTCAAAGTAACTCGCTATCACGCCACCAGAGTTGCAAAGGATGTCTGGAATTATGGTCACGCCACGCTCTAAAAGTGCGTGCTCGCCTTCTACATTTGTAGGACCATTTGCACCTTCGGCAATAAGTCGTGCCTTGATTTGTGAGGCATTTTCCTTAGTTATCTGGTTGCCCAATGCCGCTGGTATGCAAATATCGCAGTCTGTTGAGAAGAATTCTTCATCATCCAGTTCAAACGCCTCTGGAAAACCTTTTACTTTTCCATCATTAATCTGTGTGTAATTAAATATATCTTTTACAGATAGCCCATCGCTATTATGTATGCTGCCCGATGCATCTTGTACGGCAACGAGTTTTGCGCCATCTTTTTCTAAAAAATAGGATGCCCAGTAGCCCACGTTACCAAATCCCTGAACGATAAACTTTTTACCTTTAAGTGATTCGTTGTTCTTATCTGCCCAAAATTTAATGTTCAAATACACGCCATAACCTGTAGCACGGTCGCGACCTTCCAGACCACCGCTACCATCTGGTTTTCCAGTAACCACGTGCTGGTTTGCCGTACGCTCTGCTGGCGGGCGAGTACTCATATAGGTGTCTGCTATCCAAGCCATTGTCTGGCTACTTGTGTTTACATCTGGTGCAGGGATATCGTGTTCTGGACCAATATTGTCTGCCAGTGCAAATGTGAACCTACGCGTGATGCGTTCCAGCTCGCCTTGTGAGTACTTAGATGGGTCGAGTTTAATACCGCCTTTACCGCCACCGTAAGGCAATCCTGCAAGAGAGGTCTTCCACGTCATCCACATTGCGAGTGCTCTTGCAGCATCTATATCTACCGTAGGGTGATAGCGCAGTCCACCTTTGTAAGGTCCTAATGCATTATTGTGCTGTACGCGGTAGCCCGTAAAAATCTCAACCTCGCCATTATCCATCTTTACAGGGAAGTTTACGACGATTTCATTATTTGTAATAGATAGAATCTTCCTGATGTTTGGGTGTAGTTCTATCTGGTCTGAAGCGCTGTTAAACTGCTCCATCACATTGTCCATCATTCCCTTAAGGGCGACTTTCTTTGTTTTCTGTTTTGGTATTGCGGTCATTGTGGCCATATTGTTATATTTATTTGAAGAGGCGGTTGGTTACGCTTCTTTCGTTATACTTTCTTATGATATACTCGTGTCTTCTTTGTTTATCGCTTAACTTCTTTTGAGTTAATGCGTTCTTTGCGTTTATACTCATTGTCTTGATTTTAAGTAGTTACTTGATGTTTACTTCTCCAGCGCCTAATGCATCTTCAAAATGGACAGTCATACTTGGGTATGCGTTAAAAAACTTTCTGCCATTGGCTCTTTTTACCTTAATCTTGGTAATGTCCTTTTTAGTAGTTCTTACCTTCGTCACAACCACATATTCGCCGTCTAAATCTGATGGGCTTCCTATGCCGCCTCGCTTCTTTATAAAATTGAGCTTAGGGAATTTTACATATTTATACTTGCCTGACTTAGGCTCGTTGAGTTCTAAAGTGTCTCCTACTTTAATTTCATAATTTGCAAGGTCATTTTCTTGTGCTTGAGCGGTTAACATTCCTAATGTCAAGATGCTTGCGATTAAATATTTTTTCATTTTAATATAGTTTTGGTTTTAAATTTCCGTGACGTAGCCTACTTCGGTTTCTGTAGCTGAAAGGACTTGGTTTTCCAGGTTCAAAAGTTACTTTTGCTTCAGACATACGCCCGACAGTAAGTGCGGTAAATAATGCGTTAAAAATCATAGCTTTCTTTTTTTTTCGATTTATAGTTTATGCCATTGCCATTTCTGGTTGGGCTTTTTTTAATTTTGTTTTTATGGGTTTGACCTGCTTTTCAGCTTTTCCTTCTTGGTATTCACTACAAGACCAAACTTGGTTTTTTTGAGTAGTCAATACACAGGTGTTTCTAAAGATGCACGTAGGGCAAATATTAAATGTGTTTGGTTTCATAATGCGATTATTTTGTTTGATATACTATAGGCAATCTATATGCCAGCAGGTGTGCCGAAAAATGTTATGTACTGTAAAACCCTTGTTGTATATGGGTTTGTACGCTTTCGCGAAAGCGGAATGAAGAAAGTGATATGGTTAGTTATTACTCAGATGGGTAGTATTAAACCAGTATTATTTTATACCTGATGTATCAATAATTTTAGTTTGCAAGAATTTAAACTATATTGATTCTATCATCATTTTTTAAAACCTATGGCAAACGCTGGTCCAACACGCAGAACCGATTTATACTTAAGAGCAGAATATCCAGAGATTAGAACTATCATTTATCGCTTGACCGAAAATGAGTTTGCAATTTACAGCGAAGATTTCCCAAATGAATTTGAAGAGTTTAGGAAAAAATTCAACTTTGAGATAAGGCTTATATCAGCTGTGGTTGAGCTTATTAACAATAGACCCAATGACTATTTAGAAATAATAGAACCTATTGCAGATAAGGATATTTCTAAAGATTTTGAAGGGATACCAATGTCAAAAATTTCATTGTTCAACCTGTTGCACTCTAAGTTTCCAAAAATTAATTTTCACAAACTGAATGATTCGGCTGGTGTTGTAAATATTCATATTGCAGACTACTCAATCAAAGAAGGAAATACAGAGAAACTTATTTATATCAATAAGTTTGAAAAGGAACGTTTAGAGAAGTTCCTAAAGAATCTTAAGACAAACATTGACTTCAACATAATTGTTGAAAAGCACGAAAAAAAACCAGATATTGAGCGTGTGAATACTTACAATCCCGTAAATTTTATCTACGCCTCAAATTTAGCGCATAGAAAAGCCTCAGAATTCTACAGGCGCGATGAGGCATTGTGGTATGACAAGGTTGATAAAATATTTGAGGGTAATTTTAAAAAGAAAGACTTATACTTTTACGACGACAATAGTTATTCTTGCTATGTAGATTATAGTATTTTCCCAAATATTGATTTGAGAAACCATCTCTTTTTATATGAAGTAATATACCTAACACCACCGTTTGAAAAAAATATTGCTGCGTGGTTAAAAGAAAGTAAAATTGAACGAAAGGAGTTTTTGGGACTTGTTGAAAGAAAGCGTATTATGTTAGTACTCACACAACCAGAATTTAGATATGACGGTGGTTTTATAAGAGATGTTTATGCTATTGACCCAAACGCAGTTATCACAAGACGAGCTCTGGCTTGTATGCAACAGATTGATTTAGTAGAGAAATACAACAACTACATTTTTAAAGATGTAGCCGATTTAAAGGACGTTAGAAAATTTACTACTGCCATTGCAGAAAAATTGGGCAAAGACCCAAATACTTTGTTCAACACAATAGTCTGGCCTATAAAAGCACTTAGAAATTCATTTGAGGCACTGAATGAAAAAGGTTTAGTTAGTGCTTCTGTTTATGGAGTAAATAAAATAATAGAAAAAGGAGCCAGTGCAACATATGGGAAGGACTTAGAATTTGAATATACCGTCAACTCTCCGTCAATACATTTGGCTCACTCGCTTAATGCTACATACTTCCCGTTTAGAGGTAAAGATTACAGTGATGAATTTTATGCGAGCACTATGGGAACAATGCTCAATTTTTATAAAAATGCAACACCTCAGAATCTCAAAAGTTTTGTTGAAAATGATAAAAGAGCTCAGACAGGTGTGCCAATCATAAATCCCATTGACTTGATTGAAGTCAATGATTTTATATCAATTACAGAACTGGAATCTCATTTGTCACAAGATGTTGTCTTTCCAAATAGCAAAGCGCTTATAGAATCATTAGCTCATTTAGATGAAAAAGAGCGCTTAAAAAAGATAGAATTTTATAACAAAAAAGTTGCCGCCAAAGTGAATAGAAAAAAGAAAAGTACTGGTGTTATCGATTTAGGTACAAATCTGTTATTGGATGCGGTAGGACTATTCACTGGATTACCTGGGTTAGGCACATTATTTTCAGTCACAAAATCAGGAACTAAATTGATTAATCAAGATGCCTCCGTTAGGAATGTAACTCAAAAAATAGAGAATATTTTGGACGACAGCACAGACTCAAAAAATATAAAATACCTGACAAAAATAAGTGCTGTGGCAAAGTTGAAAAAGAAATAGTTTCAATCCTCCATCTTACTCCTCAAAGTCTTGCGTGTAATCCCTAAAATTTCAGCAGCTTTAGTCTTGTTGTTATTAGTTGCGTTGAGGACTTTCAGGATGTACTTTTTTTCAATTTCCTTTAATGGTAGTAAAGCATCTTCTGGAAAATCGATATTAAATTTCAGGCTGTCCGGTAAATGTTCTACTTCTATAGTGCGGTCGCACATTATGACGGCGCGTTGCACCACGTTTTCTAACTCACGTATATTACCTGGCCAGTCATAACGTTGTAAAATCTCTGCTGCCTCTGGCGAGACGCGCACAAAACGGTCTTTATATTCAACGCCATATTTAAACAGGAATTTATCTGTGAGTAGCGGTATATCTTCTTTGCGCTCCCGTAATGGTGCTACGTTAATTTCAACAACGGTAAGACGGTAATAGAGGTCTTCCCTAAAGGTGTCTTTTTTAATCATTTCCTTGAGGTCGCTGTTAGTGGCTGCAACAATACGAACATCAATTTTATCTGCTTTTTGAGCTCCAACTTTTACTACTTCTTTTTCTTGAAGTACACGTAATAATCGTGTTTGTACTGCTTTTGAGGCATTTCCTATTTCATCGAGAAAGATTGTACCACCGTTGGCTGCCTGAAAGAATCCTTCACGGTTTTTATCGGCTCCTGTAAACGCACCTTTTGTGTATCCAAAAAGTTCAGCTTCCAATAAGTTTTCTGGGATTCCGCCACAGTTTACGGCTATAAATGGCGCTCTTGAGAATTTTCCTTGATAATGTATGGCACGAGCAACGAGTTCTTTTCCTGTACCGCTTTCCCCTTTTATAAAAATGGTGGCTTTGTTATCTTTGACACGTTCTATGATTTGGATGACATCGTTAATCTTTTCTGATGCTCCTATGATTTCTCCGTAGGCGTTGTCTTTTGTTGTTTCCGCTTTCGCGAAAGCGTTAGTATTTGAAACTTGCTTCTTTCCTAAAGATTTATCAATCGCAGTCTTAAGCTCGTCCTTTGTAAAAGGCTTAGTAAGGTAATCTGCAACACCAGATTTAATAGCAGCGAGAGAATCTTGTATGGATGGATAGCCCGTTACGACCAGTTTGGGCAGCGCAGGATAGTGTTCTGAGACGAATTTTATGAGTTCTGACCCATCAACTTCTGGCATTTTTAAATCGGTAATGAGAAGGTCGATTTTTGTATCCCTCAAAATCTGAACAGCCTCTTTTACGGAAACCGCTTTATACGTATGGTAACTCCACGATTGTAAGTGACGCTGCAATAACTCAAGGATATTGATGTCATCATCTACTATTAATATATTTTCTTTTTTTAGCTGCATTAAAACTTTATGATTTAGGAAGGCTTACCGTAAAAGTAGCGCCTTTGTTTTTGTTATTTTCTACTGTAATGGTTCCTTTATGACTTGTCACAATACCGTGTACCACACTTAGCCCTAAACCTGTGCCATCGCCTGTAGGTTTAGTTGTAAAAAAAGGCTGAAATACCTTTTCAATTGCATCTTCAGATAAGCCTGTGCCTTCGTCTGTAACTTTAAGAATGATATGTTTTTTAGACGCTGTTGCTGCTATAGTTACTAAACCATTAGCTGGCGTAAAATAAATAGCATTAATAATAAGGTTGAATATAATTTGAGTAAGCTGAATCTTATCTGCCTTAATCAGAAGCTCTTCATCTTGAATTTTTACAAGATATTTTACGTTTGCTTTTTTAAAGGATGCGTCCAGTAAAGACAATGAGTTTTTAATACTTGATACTAAGTTTACCTCTTGCATTTCCTGCGGCATTTCGCACGAAAAGAACAATAGTTTTTTAACCACTTCACGCGAAAATATTGCGTTCTTGATAATTTTATCTAAATCTTCTGTAGCGCTTTTATTATGTGAAAATTCGTCTTGTAACAACTCTGCAAACCCTAAAATATTTGCCAGCGGTGTGTTGAGCTCGTGAGCAATACCAGCGGTTATCTCGCCCAAAATCCCTAAACGGTCTGCACGCTCCATTTGCCTTTTAAGCGAGGTCTCGTTTTGCTGTATTTCAATACGCTCTATGAGGTTACCTATTTTCAAAGCAACATTATCGAGTAACTGCTTTTCTTCTTTTAAAAAAGAGCTTTTATCATCTTTTAACGAGGCGATTATTGTTCCTTCAGGTTTATTAAATACTTGAATCTGTGCAGTTAAATTGATTGATTGGTCAATAGCGCCAGTTCTGGCTGAACATATAGATGTCTCAATATGAATCTCAGTCTGTTCAGGAAATTGAAATCCCTTTTTAAGACTATAAGCAATGGCGTCAAGGCTCTGTTGCATTTGTTCCACCGCTACATTAGAGATTATTGAAGACACCTCATAAAGGCAGGTAAGCTCTTTAATACGCTCTTTTAAGGCTGCTTCTGTATTATTTTTTTGTTCAAAATTCATTACTATTTACAACTTTTTGCGTTTACAAATTAGTGAATTTTAGGTGTCTGACGTAAAATAACGTAACCAATAATCGCTGCAATAAATGACCCAATGAGGATTCCCATTTTTGCAGAGTTCAAATAAACAGATGATGAAAAGGCTAAATTCCCAATGAATATCGCCATTGTAAAGCCTATACCAGCAAGAAAGGAAACGCCAATAATTTGTTTTTTTCTTATGTCATTTGGGATTGTTATCCATTTTAACTTTTGAGCTAATAGAACGATACCGCTCACGCCAATTCCTTTTCCCAGAACTAAAGCAACAGCAATAGTAACTGCAAGTGACATATCTAATGATTCTAATCCATTTATGGAAATTCCTGCATTTGCCAGCGCAAATATGGGTATGATGCAATAGGCTACCCAACCGTGCAGGTCGTGCTCTAAACTTTGCAATGGCGAGCGAAACTGGTCTGTGGTTTCATCCAGATTATTAAGTTGCGCAAGTTGTTGCCGTGATAATATGGGTTTTTTAAGGATGCGGGCATTTTTAAAGTCGCTGTATATAGTTCCCAACGATTTTATAAAATCATCTGTGACCATTTTTTGTCTTACTGGAACCGAGAACGCCAGCAATATTCCTGCAATAGTAGGGTGAATTCCTGCTTTGAGAAATAAGAACCACACAATTATTCCTGCTACTAAGAGTACAAATTTTGAAAAATATTGACGAGCTGCAAGCACATACAATAATCCTAAAATACCGAAAGCAATTGCAAGTAAAACCATATTAATAGCGCCACTATAAAATAGAGCAATAACCATAACAGCTCCTAAATCATCAACAATGGCAAAGGCGGTAAGGAAAATTTTTAAGCTCAACGGAATGCGCTTACCCAACGCATTTAATACGGCAAGCGAAAATGCAATATCTGTCGCCATAGAGATGCCCCAACCGACTTGTGTTTCTGGATTTTGATTGATGATGAAAAATAGTGCAATGGGAATAATCATTCCGCCCAGTGCCCCAAACAAAGGGAATGCTAATTTTTTAGCTGTATTTAGTTCTCCTATTAAAACTTCTCTTTTTATCTCAAGTCCTATAAGAAAAAAGAAAACGGCCATCAAACCATCATTTATCCAGAGAATAAGTGGTTTTGTAAATTCAAAGCTTTGAGTGGTTATTCCCAACTCATAATTCCAGATGGCTTCATAATTACCCGCGTAGGGCGAGTTTGCCCAGATAAGAGCGATGATGGTAGCACCTAAAAGCAGAATCCCACTTAGGGATTCTATTTTAATAAATTTTTGAAAGGGTGATAATATGCTTTTTGTCATATAAAGATTTAGAAGTTGTTAAAGTGTATAATTTTAATATTCAACCATTACAGATTTACGTTTTTCCAGCTGTATGTTTAAGCTATCTATTGCTGTTGAGACCGCAAGTTCATAGTTATGCTCGTTTGCAGACGCAAAAATTTTGGGACCAGGCACACTTACTTCCATCGTACAGATTTTACCCTTTTTGCTGTCATTATTTTCTTGTTTAAACGCTACATCGGTTTTGATAATCCAGCTGTATTTATTGTACAGCTTTGATAGTTTTTTTTCTACAAAAGCTTGCATTGAAGGACTATGTGCCATTTGCACAAATTGGGTGTTTGTTTTCATAATTATATTATTAAGACTAATTTATTCTGATACCCTTGATTTTCCAACTCTGTAAAAAGTAGCCACTAAAATGATAATCCCGATTACCAGCAAAGAATAGACTTCCATACTGGACATTAGATTACTCATATCGAGAGATTTCTGTGCAGTACTCAAAACAGATTTACTTTCGCCGACCTGAATAAGTGCCAGATTATCTAAGTCTGATTGAAGTGTAGCAAGTTCATTATAAAGGGCCGTTGGTGCTGCTGGTGCAGTGCTATCCGTAAACTCAATGTTTTTCATACTCTTGTAATAGCTGTTTTCTTTTGATTTCAAACTTTCAAAATCGCTCTTTAAATCCTTGAATGTCTTAGATTCATTAATCGTTAGTTTGGTTTCAGAAAATAGGTCAATTAAAGTTTGTACTTCCTTATTAATAGAGTTGTTCACAGTTTCGGAACCATTCTGAAAATTGAGTTGTTTCTTATGAATGAGATTGCTCAACTTATAGATATAGTCTTGAGCGAGTACTCTGTCTTCATATACTGAAGTGACAGCTGTTTGTGCTGCTTCAAAATGACGTTTGTCTATTCGGTTAGTTCCTAAAATTAGCAGAAAAACCGCTATAAGTCCCAATACAATATTAAGACGACTTCGAAATGAATTCTTTTTTGACATAGTTCTAAGTTTTGGACACAATTTGTGTTATTCACTAATGGCTTAATGCAATAGATGCACCACTAAAAAGATTGATTTAGAATAAGTTTGTAAACAACTGGTTTTTAGACGAATAAAATATTTAACGATTTAATGAACTGCGTAATTATTACTCAATTGGGTAATAATTACGCAGTTTTACCTTGTCTATTTTAAAGTTAATCTTGGTTTTCCTTAGCATTCATCTGCACATCCAAAGGATGCCCTTTTTCAGTTTTGAGAATTATGTTACGATATGGATAAGCCATATCAATCCCTACGGCATCAAAACGTTCTTTAATAGTCTCATTCACATCACATTTCAACTGGAAAGAATCACTAAAGTTTCTTGACCACGCCCACGCACGTATGGTCATTGTGGACTCGTTGATTTTAGTCATTGCGGTTTTAACCATTGGTTTGCCGTCTTTGACATCTTGGTCAGAACGATTATCCCAAATTAAGGGATGTTTCTCGCACTCTTCGCTCATAATTTTCTTTGCCATAGCAACATCACTATCGTAAGAAATTCCCATTTCAATGTGCTCACAACATTTTAGGTCGCCCAAGTCATAGTTGATAAGCTTTTCCTTATTGATAATGGAATTAGGAATGACTATCATTTTATTTTCAAAATTGCGGATGACCGTGTGGCGCAGTGTAATATCAGTTACTGTACCTACCATTGTGTCCGTAACTTTTACAACGTCGCCTATTTTAAATGGCTTAAAGCCGATGATAAAAATGCCACCTACCACATTTGCAAGCGCTTCTTGTGACGCCACACCAGCAATTAAAGCGATTACTCCTGCACCTCCAAGAGCAGTTTGAGCAATCCCACGCATAGATGGGAATGCCAGTAAACCAAAGATGATACCGACAAAGTAAATAACAAAAACTGCCACATACCGTAGAAATTTATAGCTGGTATAGTCATACTGTAAGTCAATCTTACGCTGGATACTGCGTTTAAACCACATATCAATACTCGTGGCAGCTACAATCGTAAACACTGATAAAAATCCTAAATACAAAATCAGCTTTAGGTTGCCCAGAATTGCCTTGTCCATATCGCGGTCAACAAAGGCAAAACTTATTGCGGTAAGTCCAACTACGAGCCATAGCGTATTGAGAATACGCTTAATTAAATCAACAGGTTTTGTGGGTTCTCCAGGGAACTTTTCGGCTTCTTTCTTTACGAGCCATTTGTGTAACAGCGTGGTTAAGAACCGTAAAACTAAAACGACAGCGATAACGCTCACAATCCAAATGATGTGCGATTTGTATTCTATAAAAAATTCTTTCATAACTTAAATTAATTTTTCTCCTATGATACCAATTAGAAAACCAACGGTAGCACCCAGAGATGTGAGGTAATTTTTTTCCAGCTTACTTTCTGGAATAATATCATTAATAAATACAGGAATCCTCTCAACCTCTCAAGAAACTTTCGGTTTTTATGCGCAAAATACGTTTGGCTTACCAAAGGACTATAAGTTTGAAGTAAGCGGTTGGTACAGTAGCCCTTCTATTTGGGTGGCACCTATGAAACTAGAAGTTTAGGTTCCCTTAATCTTGCCTTACAAAAAACTTGGGCAATTAGACAGGAAAAATAACTATGAGCGATATAATATATTCTATACCTTGGCGCTGCACGACACAATTTCGTGATTTAGGAATCGATGGTAGTGGTGGTAGCGACAGTCGTAATATTAATTCTTACCTCGAATATACTTTTGGAAATAATAATGTGAAAGATGTAAAAAAGAGATGGAAGATTAGAAGATGAGAAGGGTAGAATCAGCAATTAGTGCCAAAAAAACTTCGAATTTATTGTAAAGACATAGTTCAAACCTATAAAAGTCTGTCTTACAGATAACTAAATAATATTTAAAGTTTTTAGGTAATATAAAAAAGCTCCTTAAACAATTGGTTTAAAAAGCTTTGTAATAAATTGTGAACTCAACGGGACAGAGTTCGAACTTTTTGAAGAGTGATATTTCTTTAACACTCTCAAAATCAATGCTTATTGAAAATACTATTAGATTGTAATGTTTACTCCCACTTCATTTTCTGCAATCGAACAGCATTGAGAATAGCCAGCAATGCTACACCTACATCTGCAAAGACTGCTTCCCACATTGTGGCGAGACCTCCAGCGCCTAATATTAATACAATAACTTTCACGCCAAAGGCAAGTATGATATTTTGCCAAACAACCCGACGTGTAGAACGGCCTATTTTTATCGCTCTTGAGATTTTACTGGGTTGATCTGTTTGTATAATAACATCTGCGGTTTCAATAGCCACATCGCTACCAAGACCGCCCATCGCGATTCCTACATCACTAGCCGCAAGTACAGGCGCATCATTAATACCATCACCTATAAAAGCCACCTTAGTATCTGGTTGCTGTTTTAATTTTTCCACCTCATTGAGTTTGTCTTCTGGAAGCATTCCACCTTTTGCCCAGTCGATGCCTAATTCTTTTGCTACTTCTTGAGTGATAGAATCCTTATCTCCAGAAAGCATAATAATCTTATCGATTCCTGCTGCCCTTATTTCTTTGATCGCTTGATGCGCATCGTCTTTCAATTCATCGGCGATTGTTACATAACCTGCAAATGCGCCATCTATACCTACCATCACTATAGACTCAACAATGTTGTCTGTTTCTGCTGGAACTTCTATCTGATGTGCTGTCATCAATGCTTTGTTCCCAACTAAGACTGTTTTTCCATTTACGCTACCTTTCAAACCTTTACCTGCAATTTCAGAAACGTCTGTAGCATTATAATCTGCTCCTTCAGCCTTATATTCCATAATGGCTATTGCTATTGGATGCGTGGATTGCTCTTCCATTGCCATTAGGTATTTCATAAATTCTGCTTTCGCGAAAGCGGAACCAGTAACAATTTCTTTAATCTTAAATACTGCTTTAGTGACCGTTCCCGTCTTATCCATCACTACGGTATTAACTTGAGTCATTGCATCGAGAAAGGACGCACCCTTAAAAAGAATACCATTACGTGAAGCAGCTCCCAAACCACCGAAATAACCTAGCGGTATCGAGATAACCAAAGCACAAGGACACGAAATCACGAGGAATATCAATGCACGATATAACCAATCTCTAAACACATAATCATCTACAAAAAAGTAAGGAAGAAACGTCAGGCTGATGGCAAGGAATACAACGATAGGCGTATAAATCCGCGCAAATTTTCTAATGAACAATTCCGTTTTTGATTTTCTAGCAGTTGCGTTTTGCACCATATCGAGAATACGTGCAATGGAACTGTCCTTAAATTCTTTTGTTGTTTCAACTTCAATAACTCCATCGAGATTAATACTTCCAGCAAAAACGGTATCGCCTTTAGCAATAGTATCAGGTTTGCTTTCGCCTGTCAAGGCAGCAGTATTAAAAGAACCCTTTTCAGAAAGCAGAATACCATCAAGCGGAACTTTTTCGCCTACACGTACCTGTATCTTTTCGCCAATTTCAACTGTCTCGGGATTTACTGAAACATAATCGCCATCACGATAAACTAATGCCTCATTTGGTCTTACATCGAGTAAGGCTTTTATATTTCCTTTCGCACGGTTAACGGCCGCATTTTGGAAGAGTTCGCCCACAGCATAAAACAGCATTACGGCAACACCTTCGGGATATTCGCCAATGGCAAATGCACCTAAAGTGGCTATGGACATTAAGAAGAATTCCGTAAAAAAATCACCATTTTTGACACTCTTCCAACCTTCCTTAATTACAGGGAATCCCACAGGTATATAGGCTACCGTGTACCACACTATGCGAATCCATCCTTTGAAGAAAAGAAACGCATCAAAGTAATCAATAGCAATTCCGGCTATCAGCATCACAAAGCTGAAAATTGCCGGTAGATAGGTTCTAAAGTTTGAAATTTCTTCAGGGCTGCTATGGTTATGGTCATCATCGTGACTGTGCTCGCCCTTATGTTCTTTTGGGTCAATGTCCCGTAAATTTACTTTTTTCTTTTTCATATGTTCTAATCAAGTTTGATATTATTTTAAAAACTACTTCGATAATTTCAGTATTCTCAATGCACCGCGCATTACAAAAGTGAAAACGATCCCGCCAATCACCAAATCGGGCCATTTACTATTCAGAAAATAAACCAGTATCCCTGCTACTATAACACCACCATTGACAATGATATCATTGGACGTAAAAATGGCACTTGCCTGCATATGAGCTTCTTTGCTCTTGGTTTTGTTGATAAGCCAGAGCGATATCAAATTACCTACCAATGCGAAAATTGAAACGATAATCATCCATTGGAACAAAGGTGTTTCGGTATCACTAAAAAACCTTCTCAAGACCTCTGCAAACCCAAGTATTGCCAATGCCATCTGAAAGTATCCGCTGTATTTCGCAACCTTCTTTTTTCTTGAAATGGCACCGCCTACCGCAAATAGGCTTAATGCATATACGATGGAATCTGCCAGCATATCTAATGAGTCTGCCACAAGACCCATCGAAGAAGAAATCCAACCGGTGGTCATTTCGATAACGAAAAAGCCAAAGTTGATGCCCAAGACCCACCATAGGATTCTTTTTTGTTTGGATTGGTCTTCCATTACGGGTGGTTCGGCTTCTGTGGTTCCTTCTAAGGAATCCCCAAGTTTTAAGCTGGCTATAGACGTTTTTATCGCCTTGACGTCGTCCACGTGATATACTTCCAATTTTCTGTTAGGAATATCAAAATCCAAGTGTTTTACTTGAGCATAAGACTCTAACTTCATCCGAATCATCTGCTCTTCTGAAGGGCAGTCCATTTTAGTTATTATAAAAGTGCTTTTTTTCAAAATCAATCTAATTTGTTTGTTAAAGTAAATTACTGCTACATTTTTCACATATTCCCGTAACCACGAGATTAACATCCTCTGCCAAATATCCATCGGGCAAATTGATATGCGGGATTTTTTGTTCCGTTAAACAAACCGTTTCGTCACAGTTAGTGCAATGGAAATGCAAGTGCAAATCCTGTTCTATTTCACAATTACAGCCTTCTTCACAAAGTGCGTATTTAGAGATTCCAGTTCCGTCATCTATGTGATGTACCACGTTTTTTTCTTCAAACGTTTTTAGGGTTCGGTACAATGTGGTTCTATCCGCTTTTGCGAAAGCATTTTCAATATCAGTCAGGGCGATGGCGGCATCCCTATCGGCCATATACTTATAAATCAATATGCGCATTGCGGTGGGACGCACGTTATGGTCATTTAATGTTTTTTCAATTTCAGTCATTTTGTGCGGTGTTATGGTTGATGTTTTTAGCCTTGTTATAGGCTTCCCAGCCTTCTTTTGCTGCGTACGGGACGATGAGCAAGGCCGCAACGGGATCTGCCCACCACCAGCCCAGCCAGTTGACTAATAGCAATCCTATAAGTACGACCACGGTCTGGTACAGGCAAATAAAGGTGTCCTTGGCATCTGCCAACAAGGCAGGGCTATCCAATTTCTTTCCATATTTTCTTTTGAAATATATTAGAATTGGGTTTACAACGAGGGAAACCAATAATATAATCAGTCCCAAAGTGCTCCAGTTTGCGGTTTCTTTATTTATAAGCTTTGTAATGGAATCGTAGGAAATGAAAATACAGATGAGCGTAAATGAAATTGCAATTACGTTTAACGTGATTTTTTGTCTTCGTTTTACTTTTTCTTCATCGATACCTTTAATCTCGCCGTGCAGTCGCCAGCCTAATGTTCCCGCACTTACCACTTCAATCGTGCTGTCTAATCCCCAACCAATTAATGCTGAACTATTGGCCGTAAATCCTGCTATAAGCGAGACCACTACTTCAATAACATCATAAACAACGTTCCAAATCTGTAGCGTTCTGGCTTGTTTAAGATTATTTCTTCTTGTCTTATCCATAGTTATTAATGTTCGTGTTCAGTTTCTCCCTTTTTCATTTCTCCCATCAGGTAATAGGCATTGTTGAATGCAAAACGTGTATTGGGATCTGGGGTTTCAAAAAAGCGTATGGCAATCCAGTCGCCATCTTTCTCGCCGGTTGTAACCTCTATTGGTGTAAAACTCCACACATCGCCTTCTCCTTGCGCTGTAAATACATAGTCCTTTCCAGCTTCTGTAACTATGGCACTTTTAGGTAGTGCTGTAGTCTGTTGGTTATCAACTTCAATTTTACCTTTTATATACATACCAGGGATAAGACCACTTTCTTTATTCTCAATTTCAGCGTGAACGTGCACTGCTTTTGGGTCTTGTTCAAAGGTCTGGCTAACCGAATAAATTACGGCTTCCAGTTCTTTTCCTGGACGCGATTGGATACTGAAACGTACCTTTTGTCCCTTCTTCACTTTGTCCACATCTTTTTCAAAAACCATCAAATCTGCGTGTACGTGGTCTGTATCTACTATTTCCATAAGATTGGTCTGTGGTTCTACATATTGACCAGTTTTTATGAAAACCTTTTCTACCACACCTGCAATGGGACTGCGCAACGCAACACGCTGGTATATGGTACCATTGCGCACGCCACTTGCATTGATGTTGTACTGTCGCAACTGTGCTTCAAGCCCTTTTACCATTGCGGTAGATGACTGATAGTCTGCCGTTGCCTTTTGGAAATTCATACCAGATGCCACACCAGCTTCATAAAGCCTTTTTTGACGTTCGTATTCTTGTTTTAAAAACCGACTGTTGCTGTGTGCATTTAAGTAATCGCTCTGTATCTGTATGATGCTGGGATGTGAGAGATAGGCGACCGCTTGATTTTTTTTCACTTCATCACCTTCTATTACTTCTATGGATGCCACATTTGCTCCTGTTATGGCGGTAATGGATGCTTCGTTTTGTGGTGGTACTTCCAGCGTGCCATTTGCTTCTACATAACCGCTCATATAACGTTGTGAGAGCGTGTCAATTTCCATCTGTAAGGCTTCAAACTGCTGTGCCGTGAGCATTACTTCCTTAGCTTCGCCTTCCATATTATCTTCTTCATCTTCCCCTTCAGAGTGATTTTCTTCTGTTTCAGAATGGGTGGCTTCATCGTGGCCATCTTCAGTTTTTGACTCGCCACAGCTGAATAATGTCAATGCCATAAGCATTGTGGTAATCGGTATATATTTTAATTTTTTCATCTTTTTTTAGTTTTGGAAATATTGTAGTTTAAACAAGGCTTCTAAATAATTATCGAGTGCGTCCAGCGCATCCATTTCGGTCTGTATGGCATCACGTATAATTTGCGTGAATGCTGCATAATCAAGCGCACCTTCTTTGTAGGCGAGCAATGCGCCTTTGCGCTGGTCTATGGCAAGTGGCAGAGCTTCGGTTTTATAGAAAAACCAAGTATCTCGCCATCGTGTATAATTTTGCTGTGCTTGTGTATATTGGGATTGCAGCTCGCGTTGTTTGAATGCGGCATTGGTTTCTGCAATCTGTGCATCCAGTTTAGCAGCTTTTGCGCGGCTGCGGTCTGGGCCAGAAAACAGCGGTATGGAAATCCCTGCCTGATAGGTGTAGAAACCACTATCGCCATTTACACGTTGCAGGCCACCTTGCAGATTGAATTTGGGCAACAAATTTGCTCTTGCTGCATCATAGCTTGCCTGTGCTTCGTCTATACGCTTTCGCGAAAGCGATAACTCGGGATGTTCATCCAATGTATCATCAGTCTCTAACACCGAAATTTCGGTAGCTTCAAATTCATCAGCTACGGTGTACATCGTATCTGGTGTCAACCAAAGATTGAGTTTTTGTAATGCGATTAAATAATCTGTTTCTGCCTGCTGAAACCTGTTGGTTATCTGTAACGCTTGATTGCGCGCAGCAGCATATTCCAGTCTCGAAATGGCTTCGACTTCAAAATTGAGTTCTACAGATTGTGCAAATTGACCATAAATGCTGTCCAGTTCTCGATAAAGAACAAATTTCTTCTTTGCCTGAAAAGCTTCTGACCAGGCTTTTTTGACTTCCAGTTCTATCTGGATTTCAGATAGGTCAAAAGCTGTTTCGGCTAACTGGATGCGTTGTTGTTGCAAGCGTTTTTTGGCACCTATTCCCAATAGATCAATATTTTGTTGACCGATACCTATCAAGGTATAAATGCCCTGACCATCTGCCACTTCTTCGCCACCTGTAAATACTTTAGTATTACCGAAGTCATAGGCATTGCCCGTGAGTGCGCTCTGTCTTTCTATTTCGAGTTGGCTCGTCTTGAGTGCTGGATAATTCTCTTTAGCAATTTCTACAGCCCGAGATAAGGTAATGGGTGTAATGCTATCCTGAACAATGAGGTCTGGCACAGGTGCTTGTGTTTGTTGCCCTTTCCCTTCGACTGCGCTCTGGGCAGGCGCGAAAGCGGTACCACCTAACATAAAACCAAGTATTAAAATCGTGGCCAATGCTTGCGGATTAAACGAACCAATCTTGTTCTGGTCTTTGCGCTCACGTCGCTTTTCTATAAAGGTATAGAGCACGGGAAGTACGATCAACGTGAGTAGGGTGGCCGTAAGCATCCCACCAATAACTACCGTAGCGAGCGGTTGTTGCACCTCTGCACCGGCTGATGTGGAAAATGCCATTGGTAAAAACCCAAAAATATCTGTGGTGGCCGTGAGCATAATGGGACGAATACGTTCTTTAGTCCCTTGAAATATTCTATCCTTTATACTTATCACACCTTCTTCTTTTAAGGAATTAAATCGGTTTATAAGTACCAGTCCGTTAAGAACTGCAACACCAAATAGCACAATAAAGCCGACACCTGCCGAAATACTAAATGGCATATCCCGCAACCATAGGGCAAACACACCACCGATGGCCGCCAAGGGAATCGCTATGTAAATCATTAGCGATTGTGAAAAGGATTTTAAGGCAAAGTACAGCAGTATAAATATTAAAAACAGGGCGATGGGCACAACGATTATCAAACGATCCTTTGCGCTTTGTAGATTTTCAAACTCGCCACCATAGGTAATATAATAGCCTGATGGCAAGTCCAGTTCTTCATCTAATTTTTGCTGAATATCTTTTACTACAGACTCCACATCCCTGCCTCTTGCATTTACACCTACGTAGGTTCTTCTATACGTATTGTCACGTGAAATTTGCATAGGTCCAGGGACGTATTCAATTTCGGCTATTTCGATAATGGGTATCTGATTGCCATCCTTAAGATCGATATACATATTGCGTAGGTCATCGATACTTTTTCTATGGCTTTCATCAAATCGTACCACGAGATCAAATCGTTTCTCGCCTTCAAAAATTACTCCTGCAGTTCCGCCAGCGAATGCGGTACTTATGTAATCATTTACTTTTTGAATATCCAGTCCATATTGCGCCATTTTATCACGCTTATATTTTACGGTCATCTGTGGTAATCCTGCAGTTCGTTCTGCACTCACATCACCAGCGCCAGGAACGGTCTGTATAATCGCTGCCATTTCCTGAACCTTTTGTGATAACACATCTAAATCTTCGCCATACAGCTTTACCGCAATATCTTCTCTTACACCTTCTAACAGCTCGTTAAATCGTAACTCTACTGGTTGGGTAAAAACTAAATTTACACCCACGAGTTCTTCATCTAATTTGTCTCTAATGGCATCTATCAAACCTTCTTTAGTAGTAGCTGTTGTCCACTCGTCCATATCCTTGTTTAGGATGATGTACATATCTGCAATATCCATAGGCATAGGATCTGTAGGAATATCTGCAACACCTATACGAGCTGTGACTGTTTTAATTTCAGAGAAATTTTCTAATAGGATAGTTTCTATTTTCTTGGAAACTTCAATAGATTCGGATAATGAACTTCCTGGTCTAATGAGCGCTTGCATTGCTAGATCTCCTTCATCAAGCTGGGGCACAAATTCTCCACCCATATTAGAAAAGATAAAACCAGCAATAAGAAGTAATACGGTAGCAGCTGATAAAACAATAAGTTTTAGTTTAAGGGCTCCCTTTAATAATGGCATATATGCACTATGAATAGCACCTATAATTTTATCGCTTATTTTTTCGAGCCAACGCTCGAACCTGCCGAACCAGTTTTTGGTATTTTGTACTGGTTTCATAAAAAGCGCTGCCATCATAGGCACATACGTGAGACACAAGATGATGGCACCTATCATTGCAAAGCCAAAGGTGTATGCCATAGGTTTAAACATTTTACCTTCTACACCAGTTAGAAAAAGTATAGGCGTAAAAACGATGAGGATAATTATCTGTCCAAAAAAAGCGGAACCCATCATCGTGCTTCCTGCATCATAAGCCACTTTATCCATCACGCCTTGATTGAATTTTAGCTTGCCAGACCTAATCCGTTTTTGGATCTCATAAACCGTTCCTTCTATAATAATTACCGCACCATCTATGATAATCCCAAAATCAATAGCTCCCAAGCTCATTAAGTTTGCCCATACATTAAACTGCTTCATCAGGATAAAGGCAAAAAGTAAGGACAATGGTATGGTCGTGGCTGTTATGATTCCACCTCTTAAACTACCCAGCAATAACACAAGGGCAAAAATCACTATTAGAGCACCTTCCAGTAAATTAGTTTTAACCGTATCTGTAGTTCTGGCAATAAGCTCACTACGATCAATGATAGGGGCGATCGTTAAACCTTCTGGCAGGGATTTTTCAATTTCTGCCATACGATCCTTTACATTTTGAATAACTGCATTAGGATTAGAACCCTTGAGCATCATAATCATACCGCCCACGGCTTCCTTACCGTCTTGGGTAAATGCACCATAACGTACCTGACTCCCAAAATGGACACGCGTTGCTACATCTCCAATTGTTATGGGAATGTTGCCTTCGTTGATAATCGAGATATTCTTGATGTCTTCCAAAGAGCGAATAAGACCTTCGCCTCTTATGAAGTTTGACATTTTATTTTTCTCAATATAGGCACCACCTGTATTGACATTGTTCATAGCAAGAGCGTCATACACTTGTGAAATGCTGATGCCCATACTATTTAACTTCTCTGGATCGACGGCAACTTCGTACTGCTTAATGCTACCACCATATGAGTTAACTTCTACCACACCTTCCAGTAAAGTAAGTTGTCGTTTGATAACCCAGTCCTGGATGGTACGCAGTTCCATAGGCGAATATCTGTTTTCAAATCCTTTCCCTGGCTGAATGGTGTATTCATAAATTTGACCTAATCCTGTGGAAATGGGACCCATAGATGGACTTCCAAATTTTTCAGGTATAGATTCTCCAAGTTCGTTGAGTTTTTCCCCTACCAGTTGTCTAGGAAGATAAGTCCCCATATCGTCCTCAAAAACGATGGTTACTACAGAGAGTCCGAAACGTGAGATAGATCTTATTTCGGTAACGCCCGGTAAATTACCCATAGATAATTCTACAGGATAGGTCACGAACTGTTCAATATCTTCCGTTCCCAGATTGGGCGATTGCGTGATGACTTGCACTTGATTATTGGTAATATCTGGCACAGACCCAAGATTTACCGTTGCCATTGACCAGATACCGACACCTACAAGAGTCAAGGTAAACAAGCCAATAATAAATTTGTTATTGATTGAAAAATCAATGATTCTGTTAATCATAGATTAATGTATTAATTCAGTTAAAAAACGAGTTTGCGTTTTCGCGTAGCAAAAACATAGTTGAGCATTCCCATTAGGAAAACTTCAAAAAAGGATATAGTTATCCTATGAAAACTGAATTATGCCCGAGGTGGCTGAAAAAGGGAATGGGGAATATCTTTGCCAAGGTCATCGAAATGGGCAAAGAATTCTTGAGGAATAGCAGGCTGTAGCGGTTGAAATGCAACAAGCCCAAAATTTATCGTGTGAACGTGACAACAATGGCATTGGCAAAAAGGCGAGCATAACTCACAGTCTTGGTCGTGGTCGCCATCAATATCGATTACTGTAACTACTTGGGTATCATCAGCTCTATTTGCCGCATCGCTACAAGGCACTACATTGAGTGCCAAGAAATAAAACGATAAAATGATTGCTACAACTTTCACAATGCAAAGATAAAATTTTTTTGGTGCAACTGTGTTGCAAATGATTTTTACAACGAATCAATCACACTTCCGCAAGTCAACATTGCATCGCCATAGTATGGATTTCTTATTTCTTCTTCCATACTTAGCCATACCGCACCTTTATTGTTATTTGCCATAGGGCATTTCTGAATGTAATAATTTATCGAGTTTTTTATGCTCATTGCAATAGGCACGATATTCTCGTTTAGAATGACGAAGTGAGCGCGCTGGTTTTCCAGATTATCATTGTTTGCAACGGCATCCAGCATCTCAATACTTTTGGTTAAGTGTTGTTTTTCCATCGTACTTAAATCATCAGTCGATATTGCTTTTAATTTTAATGATGTCGCTTTCGCGAAAGCGGAAACTTGACTTGCATCGCTTGCTACAAGGGCATCTTTCATTTTGAGATATGATGGTAATGCTTTGTCGAAATCAGAACTAAACGCATTGCTGAAACTCATTTCCATATCGCCCATCATTGCTGATTCGTCCTGCATCATTTGCTGATTCATCATTGATTTTTTACCCTGTAACTGTGCCGCTGCATCTACTGTAAATGTTCCATTGGTAACAATTTCATCGCCATTATTTAATCCGGCCGATACTTGGTAAGTTTCGCCAGAGCGATTGCCCAAGGTTACTTCGTGCATTTCAAATACAGGCTCGTTAGGATTGGTTTTCACATATACCAATGAGCGCTCGCCCGTCCATAACACAGCACTTGCAGGCACGGTAAGGGTGTTTTCCATAGTTTGTGTTGCGCCTTTAACCTTACCTGTAACAAACATTCCTGGTTTAAATAGGTCGTCTCTATTTTGAAGGGTTGCACGTACCGTTACCGTTCTTGTAGCATTATTTAAAATTGGGTCAATAAATGAAATTGTTCCCTCAAATTCTTTATTTGGATAGGCATTGGTCGTGATGTTGATTTTTTGCCTAACGTTGAATAGCGCTATTTGATTTTCATAGGCATCAAATTCTGCCCAAACCGAATTGAGGTTGCTCAACTTCACAATAGGCTGTCCTTGATTTACATAATCGCCTTGTGCTGCCATTACTTCTGAAACCGTTCCGGAAACCGTTGCATAAATCGGGAAATTCTCTCGTACCGTTCCACTTTCTTCAATAGCATTGATTTGTGTATCTGAAAGTTTCCAGTTTTTGAGTTTATTGCGAACTGCTTTATACAAAGCGGGTTGCGATTCTTTCAACGATGCTGCGGTAATCAATTCCTGTTGTGCCGCTACAAGGTCTGGTGCGTAAATGGTTGCGAGCAGCTGACCACGATTTACTTGTTGACCTTCATAGTTGACGTTGAGTCTTTCTATTCTTCCTTTGAAATAGCTGGCTTGCACAGTATTGTTTTCTTCATTAGCAGCTATTTTTCCAGAAAGGGATGTCATCCCATCATCATCGCTGGCTTCTGCATTGCCCACGATAGTGGTTTGAATATTTGCTAATGCCATAGCATTTTCGGTCATTTTTATCTCGTTTGCTGCGAGACCTTCAGCACCAGCTTCAGCAGGGATTAAGTCCATTCCACATATAGGACAATCGCCAGCTTCTGGTTGCATAATCTGTGGATGCATTGAGCACGTCCACATCTGGTCTGCACTCTCGCCAGAATGGTCGTGTTGATCGGACATATCAGACGTATCCTTATTTGCTGCATTGTCTGAGCTATTTCCAAAAATTAGCCAGCCAGCGCCCAAACCTATGATAACGGCTATTGCTATATATAAAATATTCTTATTCATAATCTTATTTTTCGTTTTCTAGACGTTCAATCATTGCTTTCATCTCTGCAATTTCCTTACGTTGTGCCTTAATAATGTCTTCTGCTAGTTTTTTTACTTCTGGGTCTTTAATATCTGCACGCTCACTTGTTAAAATTGCTATAGAATGGTGCGGTATCATTGCTTTCATCCACAGTACGTCGCCCACAGTGGATTTTTGGTCGCGTACTAGTCCTAATGCTCCCAAAAACAATATAACACTACCTGCGAGAATTGCAATATTCTTTTTCTTGTCTTTATACATATTCAGCATAAATAACAACATAATAACAGCCATAGTAGCTATTCCTAGACACACCATATAAAATCGTGTAAGACTGAACCACACGTGGTCAAACTCGTAGGTATTTAAATACATTGTGATGTACATTGCTATAAATGATGACCCTAGCATAAGGAAGAATTTAGTGTATTGGCTCATTCCTTTGTTCTTGTTTTCGTGTTCGTTTGAATTCATAATTTTTGGTTTTTTTGTTATTAATTATTTAATCTTCTTTTCTAGTTTTCTGATTGATGGGGAACTGATATACCACAAAACGAAACCACTCAATACGGTTATCAATCCCAAAAGTGAAAATGCCCTTAACAACAACGTGTTGAAATTATCCCTTCCCTGATAATCCATTGTATGGGTCATCCAAAGAAAATCAAACCAGCGCCAATCCCTGTGTCTCACCGTTTGAAAAGCGCCATTTTCAACCGCCACATAGGCTTTTAAATTTTGTGGTGTCTCATACAAGATTTCATAAGCTGGAAGTGGGCGACCGCGATATTCGTGATGTGACCCTACAGAATCGACTAATTGAATTTTTGCTATTTCTAAATCGTCCAACATATACCTATTTGCAACTTGTTGTGCCTCTTCTTTAGAAATTCCATTTTTCCTTTGTCCCGTTCTTGCATTATAAAGCTGTGCTTCATTAATCCAATAATAAGGTTCATTTGCGATTTCCAGTAGTTCCAAAGATTTTACGGATTCTTTTGTAGCCAGTTGGGATGTACCGAGCAAATTATCAAAAGAGGTCTGCACCGGTGCCGATTTCTTAAAATGGTCACCGTGGATTTCGTCGATGTCCGTCCAACTGAAATACATCCCACTAATCGTCCACATCAGAAACTGAATACCTAAAAAGATACCCAAATAGCGGTGCGCTTTTCTAATCCATTTCGCTGTTTTTCTGTTCACCATATTATTTTATTTCAAAAGGAAACTCAATCG
This sequence comes from Nonlabens dokdonensis DSW-6, assembly GCF_000332115.1. Lineage (NCBI taxonomy): Bacteria > Pseudomonadati > Bacteroidota > Flavobacteriia > Flavobacteriales > Flavobacteriaceae > Nonlabens > Nonlabens dokdonensis. The sequence goes on along the minus strand of NC_020156.1, from coordinate 773,808 downwards.
TGACTTTTTCCCAACTCATTGAGATTGTTCCTGAAGTCTCTGTTGTTTTGTTTACTTTATACTCTAAATGTTCCTTGATTTCTTCGGAAATTTTAGGTGTTACTTTAAATCGTAATGCATCATCGCTCGCATCATAGTCGTCCTTACCGTGTTGGTTCCAGTTCCTGTTGAAAATGACAGTCCATTCTTTTTGATTCGGAATTACAAAAAATCCATATTTCCCAGCTTTCAATTCTTTACCGTCAATTTCTAAATCCTTATTTGTTTCCAGCCAAGTAGCCATATGGGCACCAGCCTGCCAGACTTGGTCGTAAGCCAACAGTCCACCGAAAATAATTCTATCCCTTACACCTGGCGACGAATAATCTATATGAATATGTGCATCACCTATCATCGCCATTGCCGATGTATGTGGACTAAGGGATTTTTTGTTCTCGGATTTAGGTTCACTTTGGGTATGATTGTGTTCTGTCCCTATTTCTGAATTGTTCTTTTCTTCGTTTTTACATCCGCTGACAACAAGTACCAATAGGATTATCAAAATTTTATATTTCATAAGTATTCAATTAGTTAGATTATATGTTTTTACTTTTTAGACGTAATGAGTTGGCAATTACTGAAACCGAACTAAAGCTCATTGCCAAAGCCGCAATCATTGGGGATAAGAGTATTCCGAAAAACGGATACAGTAGTCCTGCTGCAATCGGGATACCCAGCGTGTTATAAATCATTGCAAAAAAGAGGTTTTGTTTGATATTGCGCATTACTGCATCACTTAGGTTTCTTGCCTTTACGATACCGTGTAAATCGCCTTTGACCAAGGTAATGGCCGCACTTTCAATGGCAACATCCGTACCTGTTCCCATAGCGATACCTACATCACTTTTAGCGAGTGCAGGTGCATCGTTGATGCCGTCACCTGCCATTGCAACCACCTTGCCTTGCTCTTGTAATTTCTCGACTTCCTGTAGCTTGTTCTCTGGAAGCATACTTGCTTGAAAATCGGCAAGGTTAAGTTCATCGGCGACAGCTTTGGCGGTGTCGTGATTATCGCCCGTAAGCATTATGACTGCAATTCCCTTATCCTGCAAATCCTTGATAGCTTTTGAGCTCGTTTCCTTTATTTTGTCACCTATGACCACGTAGCCTACAACTTGACTTTCAACAGCGAGATAGGAAACCGTCTTACCTTGTTTTTGGTAGGATTGTGCCTCGTTTTCCATAGCTGCGGTAAGTGTGGCATTTGCCTGTTCCATCATTTTGGCGTTACCTAAAGCCACTTCCTTACTATTCACTTTACCTTCAACCCCTTTTCCGGTAACTGCATTGAATCCATCTGCGTTTAAAAACTCTGCGTTTTGTTCTTTTCCATATTTTACGGTGGCTTCTGCGAGCGGATGTTCACTTTGGCTGTTAAGGGAAACAATAAATTGTAGCACTTCGCTTTCCGTAAAACCGTTGTCGAAAGATCCCATTTTCTCAACTGTAGGCTTTCCTTCAGTTATCGTTCCGGTCTTATCGATAATGAGAGTATCTACTTTATCCATTTTTTCAAGAGCTTCGGCATTTTTGATAAGCACACCATTTTGTGCGCCTTTACCAACACCGACCATTACGGACATTGGTGTCGCAAGTCCCAAAGCACACGGACAGGCGATAATCAATACGGCAATGGCATTGACCAAAGCATAAACGTAAGCGGGTTCTGGACCCCAAATTGCCCAAACGGCAAATGTAACAACAGCGATTATAACAACGATTGGTACGAAATATCCCGAAACGGTATCGGCCAACTTTTGGATGGGTGCACGGCTACGACTGGCATCGTTGACCATCTGTATAATCTGTGATAACAAGGTATCGGAACCTACCTTTTCAGCTTTCATCAAAAAGGACTGATTGCCATTGATAGTTCCGCTACTTACTTTATCATCGGTAGATTTGTTTACTGGAATAGGTTCGCCTGTAATCATCGATTCATCGATGGAAGTTTCGCCTTCGGTAATCACCCCATCCACGGGAATCTTATCGCCCGGCTTCACACGCAGAATGTCACCCAATTCAATTTCATCGATGGCTACTTCCTGTTCTTCGCCATCAACCAACTTAACTGCCTTATTCGGTGCTAATTTTAAAAGTTCCTTGACTGCTGAATTGGTCTTGCTATGCGCACGAGCTTCGAGGACTTGACCAAGTAGCACCAAAGTTAGAATCACCGTAGCCGCCTCAAAATAGACGTGAACCGTACCCGCTTCGGTCTTGAATTGGTTAGGGAAAAAATCGGGCACGAGCATTCCGAACACACTAAAGAGCCAAGCAACGCCTGCACCGATTCCGATAAGCGTAAACATATTTAAGTTCCAAGTTTTGATACTGCGGTAGGCGCGTTCAAAAAACATCCAAGTGGCGTAGAATACCACAGGTATTGAAAGAGCAAATTGAATCCAATTCCAATATTTCAGTTCCAAAATATCGTAGAGTGGATTTTTGGGCAGCATTTCGGACATTGCAATGATAAAAATGGGCAATGTGAATGCGACCGCTATCCAGAACTTTTTTAGCAGTTTTTTATAGGTTTTTTCTTCTGCGGACAAGTCGGGTTCCATAGGGACCAAATCCATTCCGCAAATGGGACAGCTTCCCGGTTCGTCTTTTACGATTTCGGGATGCATCGGGCAGGTATATTGCGTGTCGGAAGTAACCGTTAGGTTAACTTCTTCAACCAAATCCATTCCGCAAACAGGACAGTCGCCTGGTTGGTCATAGGTTTTATCGCCCTCGCAATGCATCGGACAATAGAACGTTCCCGTTCCTTTGCCTTTGGGTTGTGGTTTTTGTTTTTCGACTTCGGTAGTGTGACGTTGTCCAGCTTTATAAATAGTGTAGGTATCTCCATCGTTTTTTAAAACCTCCTGAAAAGTTTCATACGGAATGATACTTTTCATATCTATGAAGGCTTCAGCTTTTTCTAAATCGACGGTAACATCTAAGACACCGTCAACTTGTGATAAAGTCTTTTCTACGTGTGCTCTGCAACCATTACACGTCATACCATTTATGGGATAAGTGCGCGTTTTGATTCCATCAGGTTTGATTGGATGTATATGATATTTAGCCTTTCTCTCTTGGACCGCATTTTCAAATTCTTCAATTTCAATGTGTTGCTCCATCTCAATGGTAGCCGTTTGATTTTCAAAATCAATAGCTACGTCTGTAACTCCTACAACATCTGATAACGCACTTTTTACCGTTCTCAGACAACCTTTACAAGACATTCCTTGTATTTGATATGTGTGTTTCATTCTTGATTTATTTTAATCTGATTAACATTTGCGATTCCAAAGACAAGCACAAAGAATCGCAATCCCACTTCCAAAATCACTGTCGATTTAGCCACTATAGAAACTGGAACTATATCTCCGTATCCAACAGATGAAAATGTTATAATACTCAAGTAGAAATACTCAAAGAACACCGTCCAGATAGAACTATTTATATCATAGTTGCTCTTAAAATTATTGTCATCTATGAGGTGTAATGCTGCGAAGTCGCTTGCAAAAGAAAAGATGATTAAACCTATTAATAAGGTAAATAGAACAAGTACGTGACTAAGTAAATGGCTTTGACTTATAATTTTTACAAGTTGGCTGAAAGAAAGATGCACAATGAAGAATATTTTTACAACAGTAAGCATAAATACCATCCATACATTCCAATTATACTCAATGTTAGAAATAAGACCTATATCTACAAATGCAACTACCAGAATTACAGCTATTGTAAGTCCAGCTTTGCGAAAAAGCTGCTTGTAAAATGAGTCTATTTTTTCTAGTTCCATTTTTATAATTACTGTATTTGTGCCTGATACGAGAAAGGTTCTAACCAACCATCAATGAAAATTACTTTTCCCGTATCAGGACTTAATCTTCTCTTAAGCTATCCATATAGCCTATAATTTCTTTTACTGCGGTACTGTCCATTCGCGCATCACCGTGAATGAGCTCGTAACTATCCATCGGCATTTCGCCGCTTTCTATTTGTTTTATAATAGAACGCAACTTGCTGTTTTTCCTTCGGCTGGAATAGGTGTCCCATTCATTAAAATTAAGTTCATCCTTTCCTTCCTGTATGTGGTCCTCCAGATACCAAGCGGCAGGCTGTATCTTGCTGTACCACGGATACTCTGTATTGTTGCTATGGCAATCATAGCAAGAAACCTGCAACTGATTTTTAATCGTTGCAGGTACTTGATTTATTATCATAAAATCATTTTGTGGTACAGTATCGCTCTCGTTCAAGGTTACTGGAAAGAGCTGGATCACTACCAATGCCACAAGTGAAAGCCACGCTATGATTTTTAAATACTTCAATTAGTTGATTTCTCGCTGTACTTTACCACATCTCAACATTGAACTTCCATAATAGGGATTCAATACATTTTCTTCTTTGCTCAACCACGCTGTACCACCATCGTACATAGGGCAAAATTGCTCGTAAAGTTTAGTCTTTGTACCAGTAATTGCCACCATATCGGTTACATCCTTACTTAATATCTTAAAATGTTCACGCTGATGCTTGATATCACTTTCTGAAATGTGTTCTGCGTGTTCTGTGGCATCTTCGATAATGTCATTTAATTCTGATGTTTCATTATCAGAATAGTTTGATGCGTCAAAAGATTTAAGAGATTGAGCCAATGTATTTCCCAATTCTTTCGCCTTATCATTATCGTCTCCTACTAACGCATCTTTTAAGTTGAAATAGTCATTCAAGATTGCTTCTGCTTTTGCATCTTGGTTGTCATTCATCGCCATATCGTCTTTGTCATCCATAGACTCTTGATGCATCTCATTACTCATAGGTGCAGCCGGTTCGTTCTTGTTTACATCTTTGCAGGAAACCGTTAGTACCGTTGTAGCAGCAAGTGCCATCATACCTAGTGTTCTTTTTACTTTTTTCATCTTTGTTGTTTATTTAAGTTAATTATTGTTTTAAAATCTTAATGAAAGTCCGCCACCCCATCCAAAACGGTTGTCATAGCTTCCCATTAAAGAGAAATCTCTACTCAGTACATATTCAAGGCCTACTTGCCAAGTCGTTTCTTCTTCAAAATCAGTCCCTTCTTCAAAATCATTTACCCAACCAAAATCCATTTGGTATTCATACTCACCATAAAGAGCAACATTTCTAAATATCATAGTCGCTGTCGCAAAAGAGATAGTAGGACGTAACTTGTTATCAATCCGTAAATCGGAATCGATTAGAAGTGGAAGCAAATAACGAACACCTACGACACCTGTGGTAGATATTTCTTCAAGGCTATCCACGCCTTCGTTTTCAACATTTACGCCTCCAAAAACCCTGAAATAACTATTGAGCCAACGCTCGTATGTAAACTCTGCTTCTAAATTTTCATTCCAGCCATATTCTCCTCTTAAGGTAAACTGATTACGAATGTTCGTTGCCGTATAATATAATTCTGTCATATGGCTTGCCCCAGTGACTTCTCCCCAAGTGAACATATGATTTGCCTCATTGGTAAGATTGGTCAAAGGATATCCTTCTAATCGTTCATCTCGTGGTGTATCGTAGCTAAAAATTCTAGCCATACCACTGTTTACATGATATAGAACGTGACAATGAAAATACCAATCACCCTTTTCATCCGCAGCAAACTCAATGACTACCTTTTGCATCGGTGCAACATTAACCGTGTGTTTTAATGGACTGCGCTCACCATTTTCATTAAGTACCCTAAAAAAGTGTCCGTGTAGATGCATTGGGTGGTGCATCATTGTCATATTGTTAAGCGTTATTCGTACAACTTCTCCCTGATTGATTTTTATTTTATCGGTTTCTGAAAGTGGTACTCCGTTTATTGACCATACATATCGGTTCATATTACCAGTTAGGTTAAATAGCATCTCACGTGTAGGTCTGTCTTCGTCAAATTCGGTACTTTCTGGCGCTTTTAAATAGTGATAATTAAATTCAGGATTACCACCTGTTTTCATATTATCACCTATCACTTTGTCTTTTGGAACCATATAGCCCATTTTCATTCCACCATCCATTTGCATCTTATCTTCCTTCATTTTCATATCCTGATGAGCCATACCGTTGTCTTTCATTTTGATGGAATCTTTATCTTTCTGCATCCCATCCATCTGCATTTTGTCATCTTTCATATTCATTCCATCCATTTGCATTCCATCCATCTTCATTGCGTATTTCTTCATTTTTTCAATACTATCATTTTTTGAAGGGTTGAACTTAACTGCTGGGGCTCCCATTTTCATATCCATTGACATCATCTCTTGCATCTGTTTAATCAAATCAGGTCTAGGAACTTCTGGAGCTTTCAATGTATTGCCTGTTCCTAAAAAGGTAGATGCTTTACCAGAACCGTCTTGTGAAGTTGCAAGGATTTCCAGCTTTCCGCTTTCTGGAATAGTTACTATAAAGTCATATGTTTCGGCAACTCCGATTAATGTTTTATTGTGTGGTACAGGAACAACATCTAACCCATCCGCTGCTACTAGCGTAGGGTCTTCGCCACCGAATGTAAGCCAGAAATAAGTGGCAGCAGCTGCATTTACAAAACGTACCCTTACCTTTTCACCAGGTTTAAAATCAGTATAGTTCTGTTCAGGTTTTCCATTTATAAAAAAATAATCGTAGTAATTGTCAAGTATAGCCATATCTGGCATACGTTGCCACATCATTTTCAACTTAGCTCCAACAGCACCTCTGGCGATTACTTTATCCCAACTTTGTACTTGATTTTTCTTAATGAGGTACCATTCATTACCTCGTTTTAAGTTACGGAGTTGTGTTTTAGGATTTTCATCCATCCAGTCCGAAAGTACGAGTACCAAATCTTTATCATACTCTAATGTGGTCTCTTTAGGATTGATTTGAATTGAGCCATAAACACCACGTTGCTCTTGCAATCCCGTATGTGAGTGATACCAATAAGTTCCAGATTGTTTGAGCGCAAATTTGTACTGTTGAGTTTCGCCTGGCTTAATAGGTGGTGTATTTAGATAAGGTACACCATCGTAAAAATGTGGAAGTATTAAACCGTGCCAGTGCACAGATGTTTCTACATCCATTTTATTGGTTACGTTAATAATAGCAAATTCCCCTTCATTAAATTCTAAAGTTGGACCAGGAATACTACCATTAAAGGTCATCGCTTTTACATCTTTACCCGTGTAGTTTACAGTCTCATAATCAATAGTTAAATCATAGACACGTTCTGGCCAATTATCAACATTTTCTTCGGATTTGTTGGCCACAAAAGGATTGTCTGGTTTTTGTGCTTGCATTGCAAATCCAAATAGTATTAAGAAAAATATTAGTAGTTTTTTCATATTTATTTTTAATTTTTACCAAAATTAAAGCTGTTTTTCAGCGAGTTGTGTCATAATCTTGGTTCTTATCTATAAAATTTGGTCTAATGAATTCCTAAAATTTTGCTGTTGCTTTTTATAGGTCGTTAAGCTCATTCCTGTTTCGGTCTTAAATTGTCTACTCAAATGATTGATATGGCTATAATCCAATAGTTGACTTATCTCGGTAAAATTCTTTTCCTGTGTTTGTATGAGTTCCTTGACCTTTTCGATTTTCAGTTTAATGAAGTATTTTTCAATGGTATTTCCTTGTGTGAATGAGAATACCTTACTGATTTTTGAATAGTCTTGATGTAATTTTTCTGATAGGTGCTTAGATAATTTGTCGCTTAGTTGGATGGGTAGATTTTCCATCATTTTTATAAGAATAATTTTCACCTGCTCAGTTAGTGTATCCTCAGCAGAATCGATAATTGCGAAGCCGTTATTACTCAGAATTTCCTTAAAGGCATATCGCTCATCGTCGTTCTTGATGTCAAGTTTTACACGTCCCAATTCAATTTCTTTTAGTTCAATGCCCTGCGATTCAATTTCAGATTTGAGCACCTTGATACATCTATCACAAACCATATTTTTTATGTAAAAATCCTTGACCATAACTAGTTGATTAAATAGTTAATAATGGCCGATTGCACATAGTACCGTTGTACCGACTCAATTTGATTCATTTGAAACTTCAACTGCAATTCCTGAATGTCCAGCACATCATTAAAATCTATAGTGCCAGTTTCATAATTTTTTACCAGAATTTCTTCGGCATCTTGGGCTTGTTTCAGGTTACGGACTTGTGTGTTGTAAGCGATGCGAGCTTGGTTGCGTTGCGATTGCGCTTTCGCGAAAGCGGATTCCAGCACATTCAATCGCTGTTCCCTTTGGGTCTCTATTTCTTGCTGTCGCAGTTCATTTTGTTTTGAAATGGATTTGTAGCGGTTGTTGAAAATGGGTATGGAAACTGACACCATAGGCATCAATACATCTTTCCCATTATCGTTGAAGTTGACATCGCTGCGTTCCGTTACGGGCAAATAATCCACGCCAAAACCAATCATAGGCAAACTCTCACGCTGGTTGAGCAGTTCAGATTGTGCCACCGATTCATAAAGTTTGTCATATTTGAGCAGTTCAGGGTTGAGTGCAAGCGCTTCATTGTCATAAAAAGGGTCTTCCTGCGGAATTTCCATTTCTGGAACTACGTCAACAGTCATCATTGATTCGCGGTTGAGTAAATTGTTGAAAGCCGTTTGTTCTGCTCTAAATTCTTCTTCCAGCACTTCCTGTTGTTGTTGTAATTCATTTTGTCTAATCTGAAGTCGCAACACGTCTACGGCACTCGCTTTTCCTACTTCTACAGACGTGAGTGCAAGTTGCTCGTAGGTTTCCAGAAGCTGTATATTTTCATCCAGCACAGCTTGCTTGGCACGTATAGAATACAGGCTATAATAGGATTGTGCGACCGAAAGTGCGAGCTTGCGCTTTGCAATCGTGATGTCCACATATTCGGCATCTGCCATTGCGGTGGCATAATTTTCACGAGCGGTAATAGTACCAAACCACGGCAACATCTGTTTTACACCTATCCGTGCACGTTGTGCGCCAACTCTGGTTTCAGGCTCGCTCACAAAGTAGCCAGCACTTACTTCGGTATTGGGAATCCAGTTGGCTTCGTTTACCTTTTCTTCGGCGATATTATAGCGCAGTTCAAAAGCTTGAATTTCTGGATTGTTCGCTTCAGCTTCTTGGATGTAGGATTGTAGTTGTTGCGCCTGCCCGCCGATTCCGACAAGAAGCAACGCTAAAATCACCAAGGCGTTCAGGCGGGCTTTCGCACTTCGTCTTCGCTCAGTATGAACTTCAGCGGAAACAAACAAAAACACGAGTATATATTTTAATTTTTTCATCTGTTTGCTTTTTTAAGTTGGTATTCCTTTTTCCAACTGTATAGGACTGGCAGTAGAAAATAGGACGTAACGTCGATTATCATTCCGCCAAAAATGGGTATCGCCATCGGTATCATTATATCGCTTCCCTTGCCTGTGGATGTGAGTACAGGAAGTAATGCCAACACCGTAGTTACAGTAGTCATCAAACACGGACGAATACGTTTACCTGCGGCTTCCAAAGTGGCGAGACGAATGCCCTTTTTATTGTCTGGTTCGTTGCTTTTAAAAGATTGGTCTAAATAGGTGGCCATTACTACACCATCATCCGTTGCGATCCCGAAAAGGGCAATAAAACCTACCCAAACGGCCACACTTAAATTGATAGTTTTCATATTGAACAAATCCCGCAGATTTTCGCCGAAAAAGCCGAAGTTGAAAAACCATTCCTGACCATAAAGCCATATCATAATGAAACCACCTGCAAAGGCCACGGCGATGGCAGTAAACACCATAAGCGATGTAGAAACCGACCTGAATTGGAAATACAAAATCAAGAAAATAACCAGCAAACAGAGTGGTACGACAACCGATAAGGTTTTCTCTGCCCGCAACTGATTTTCATAAGTACCCGTAAAGCGATAGCTAACACCTTGTGGTACGACCAGCGAACCGTTATCAATATTTTGTTGAATCAGCGCTTGAGCATTTTCTACCACATCTACTTCGGCAAAGCCGTCGAGTTTGTCAAACAGCACGTAGCCAATTAGAAATGTGTCTTCACTCTTAATGACTTGTGGTCCTTGCTCGTATCGAATTTCGACCAATTCGCCCAGCGGTACAGGACTGCCTTTTTCTACAGGAACGTAGATATTTTTAAGGTCGTCTGGATTTGCCCGTAATTCTCTTGGATAACGCACGCGCACGGCATAACGTTCCCGACCTTCCACGGTTTGCGTGAGTGGCATTCCGCCCACGGCTACTTGCAGGATTTCCTGAACATCTATAATGGATATGCCATATCGAGCCAATTGGTCTCGCTTAATATCAATAAGCAAGTAGGGCTTGCCCACGATTCGGTCTGCAAAAACAGCTTGTTCCTTGACGCCTTCAGCTTGTTTCAAGATGTCTTCCAATTCCAGTCCAAAGTTTTCTATGGACTTTAAATCGGGTCCTTTTACCTTGATGCCCATAGGTGCCCGCATTCCCGTTTGTAGCATTACCAATCGGGTTTCGATGGGTTGCAACTTGGGTGCAGATGTCACGCCTGGCAACTTGGTCACTCGTACAATCTCGTTCCAAATATCATCAGGACTCTTGATGTCCGGTCGCCAGTTTCGATAGTATTCGCCATCGTCATCTTCAATCAACTCTTTGCGTGTGGCAGTCGTTTTGAGCGATGTTTCGGCATAGTTGACGTCTTCATCTATCTCATTATTTGGGTTGATAATGAATTTGTTATTCTTCAGTACAAACAATCCATCGTCATTGACCTTATAGCGTTGTCGCTCGCCAGAACTATTCCGCATATATTCAGATTTATACTGAATGACATTCTCATACATCGAGAGTGGTGCTGGGTCGAGTGCGCTTTCCGTTCTTCCAGCTTTTCCCACCACAGTTTCGATTTCAGGAATGCTCGCCACCGCCATATCGAGCTGTTGCAACACACGTTTGTTTTCTTCAACACCTGCGTGTGGTAAGGATGTAGGCATCAGCAAGAATGAACCTTCATTCAGCGCTGGCATAAACTCTTTGCCTGTGTTTCGCATAATAATGATACCCAACGTGAGCACCGTAGCCGGAACAATTAAGAATAGATATCGGTTCTGAAGTGCCCATTTCAAAATACGTTCATAGTAAATCCTGAAAATTGAGAACGCACCAAGCAGTCCAAAACAGATAATGGAAACAAATATTAGGTTCATCACGATGCTTCGGTCAAAGCCCAAAGGTCGCCAGTAGGTAGCGAGCAAGAATACGATGGCAACCGATGAAATGATGATGTCATATAGATTCTTACGCTTTCGCGAAAGCGCACCACGCATCTTTAAAAATGATGTTGTAGCAAAGGCAATAAGAATAAGCCCCAGCCAAAAGCCGTAAACGATGGCGAGAATTCCTAACAAAATAAGTAAACCATTGATGGCGTACTGTGTACGTTCTCGTACACTCGTCTTGCGGAACAGGAATGCCGCAATGGGTGGAATGAGAAATAGCGCAATGATGAGTGATGCCGTGAGTGCCATTGTTTTGGTAAAAGCAAGCGGGCGGAACAGTTTTCCTTCGGCACCAATCATTGTGAATACAGGCAGAAAACTGATGATTGTCGTTAAAACTGCCGTTAGAATAGCACCAGAAACTTCTGCAGTTGCGTTGTAGATGATTTCGTTTGTGGTGTATTCCTTACCGTTTTCATTAAGCCGCAACTTTTCATCTTCCAAGTGCCGTATCATATTTTCGGCGAGTATCACGCCCACGTCCACCATAGTTCCGATGGCAATGGCGATACCAGAAAGTGCGACGATGTTTGCATCTACATTAAAGAGCTTCATCGTGATAAAAACCATCAAGACGGCCACGGGCAATAATCCTGAAATAAGGATGGATGCACGTAGATTGAACACCATAATGATAATAACTAAAATGGTAATCAAGATTTCCAAAGTCAAAGCTTCGTTGAGTGTGCCCAAAGTTTCCTGAATGAGTTCGGTACGGTCGTAAAATGGCACGATGGTTACTTGCGAAGTGCGCCCATCTTTCAAAGTTTTTGTTGGAAGTCCAGAGCTTATTTCGGCGATTTGTGCTTTGACATTATTGATGACTTCCAGCGGATTTGCACCATAGCGAGCGACTACAACACCACCTACAACTTCGGCACCTTCCTTATCGAGAATGCCACGTCTTGTCGCTGGTCCCAAGTGAACGTTTGCTACGTCTTTGATACGGATAGAAGTAAAGTTTTCAGAATCTACCACGGCATCTTCGATATCTGAAATGGACTTCACGTAGCCCAATCCGCGCACGAGATATTCCGCTTGATTGATTTCGAGCGTTTGTGCGCCTATGTCTTGATTGCTTTGCTTGACGGCCTTGACCACATCGCCCATACTCACGTTGTATTGGCGCATTTTTTCTGGGTCGATATCCACTTGATATTCCTGAACATAGCCACCTATGGAAGCCACTTCAGAAACACCGCTTGCAGATGACAATCCGTATTTCACATAATAATCCTGAATGCTACGCAATTCCTGTAAATCCCAACCACCAGTTACGTTTCCGTCTTTATCACGACCTTCCAGCGTGTACCAAAATATCTGTCCGAGTCCTGTAGCATCTGGCCCAAGTGATGGATTGACACCATCGGGCAAAAGGTTTGCAGGAAGTGAGTTCAGTTTTTCGAGTATGCGACTGCGCGACCAATAGAACTCGATGTCTTCTTCAAAAATGATATAGATGCTGGAAAATCCAAACATAGAAGAACTACGGATGGTTTTCACGCCTGGTATGCCCAGAAGCGAAGTGGTTAGCGGATAGGTAATTTGGTCTTCAATATCCTGTGGCGAGCGACCTTGCCACTTGGTAAAAACAATTTGTTGGTTCTCGCCAATATCAGGTATGGCATCAACGGATACTGGGTCTGTAGGCAAAAAGCCTGTTTCCCAATTAAAGGGTGCGTTGACCACGCCCCAACCCACAAATAGGGCGAGTAGTAGAACGGCAACAAGTTTGTTTTCTATGAGAAATTTAATGCTCTTATTCAGCATAGCATTTGATTATTAGAGTTTTGGAATTACGTGCTGCAAAAAATGACAAACACGAGTTTTAGCCCACTACAGCGTAGCTGTTGGGCTTCATTCAAAAAATCTAACAAATCAAATTAAGAAAGTCTGGTGCAGTACTTGCACATCCCGTTTGACAAAGGGTCGCGGGTAATCTTCAAAAGGAACTTCTTCAGATTCGGTTCCTTCAAAAAGGTTTCTATAAGAATAAGTAAAAGCAGCGATGAACGTTTGCTGCTCAAAGGTTAACTTAGTAAAGTCTTGCTTTAAATTATCCTGCCCTTCAATAATTAATTGCTCATCCGAGCAACAGGAATTTTTGGTAAGCATCGGATTTTCACAACCTATTCTTGACTGCGCTTTTTCCATTCCACAGGTTTCTGCTGATTGGAACAATGAAAAATCTACAAGAGAATCCCCACAATAATGCATATCAACAGTAAATGACATCGTGGTAAAAAGTACCACGACTGCCATTAATATAGCCATCGATTTGTGGAAGAATTTCTTCATTAAATACAAAAATAATTATTTTTTTTTACATAAGAGTTTGTTTTAACGAAATGTTATCTTGTTCTGGTTTGCAAATTGATCCATTCTCTCAAGTATTTAAAAGGAAAGGGTAATACAGTTAAATCTCCATATTTTACGAAATCTACATTCATCAATGGCAGTAATTTATCAAAGAACAAGGGCGAATTTTCAAATCCCGATATTTCTCGTATTACAGAAGCTCTACCTATTTTGGTTCTCATTCCTTCTCCAATTGTACCCACATAATAAAACAATTTACCTTTAGATTGGTAAGAGTGAATATCTAAGTTGCTATCCATTAGCTCATATTTGGATTTGTCTCTCATATAAACCTTTATCAATTTACCAGTTGTTTCATAAATCTCAATCGCAAGTTTTTTCTTAACACTAATTTTACTTATAAGTGAAAGCAATTGAGATTTAGATATAGTCTTTTCTGACCAATTGTCTAACTCTTGATTATAAAATTTTAAATCCACCTCTTTAATATCGATTTCATTCAAAGAGCTTTTAATATACTCAATATCGAAGGTCTCATCTTGATTTTCGTTTTTAAGTTTTGAATATATATTTTCAAAATCAGGAATTGTAAATAAAGAGGATCTTCTAATAATGTTAATTGCTCCTTCATCATTTTGTACAATACCCTCGATATTCTCATCACTTTGAAAAATTGAAATAAGATTATCAAACTCAGATTGGTTAAACAAGGACATTTCTTTTTCTTGAAAATGCATTGAACCCTTCGGACTAATTGTGAGAAAGTAAAACTTGTCGTTTTTTTTAATTCCAAAAGTTTGATTTTTTTGGTAACCGTAATCTTCCCAGTTAACTATGGAAATATGATTTTTAAACACATCTGCTTTGATAAGAAGCTCTTTTATGACGGCTTTTATAGCGCTATTGCTTTTGAAGTTAAAATCCTCAACTGTGATGTGCTGTGTTATTGGCAATGATGAATTATATTGATCCTCTATTTCATTTTCCTTGTAGTAGTTTTTGTTTCTTATTAGCCTAATATTGGCTAGACCATTTTTAGTCCTTATTGAAGAACTTAATCTAATTTCTGGGAACAATACAACTAATTGAGCTTTTAAAAAGGTTTCATAATCCTTACCTTCAATACCCAAGGTATTAGCAATGTGTAATTCTTTATTTTTTGAAGCGATGAGTTTTTTTATAGAATCTTGATTACTGTTGGAAAGGCGATATATATTATCAATATTCTCTTCCTGAAAAGATATCTCAAGATATTTTGCCAACTTGTTTTTTATCTTGATGTCTAAAATAGACAATTGCCCAACTTTACTTTCTTCTAACGACTCAAGATCAGAAAAATCCATAAAAGGAAAAGTTGTTTTCTTACCTGTTTCTTGTTTTATAATAAAAACATCTTTAGCAGCTAACTTTTCGTCATTCAAAATTCTGCGCATCGATTTAGTGGAATGCGAGTAAGTATATTTAGAATAATTTTTTAATGGTTTTTTTGAGAATTCCATTTTACTCATTAGTAACAAACTTGTAAAAGTTGTAGTTCTTAGTTCGATTCTAAGATCTCGATGAATTTTGAACTCAATCGCAGGAATCTTGGTCACTAATTGATCTTCTTTAAATTTTCTTTTCTCAAATAGTGATTCCTTAAATAAGTATAGTTTTCCAGTTAGGTTATTAAAACGCAACCTCTCATTTTTAGGCGAAGCAAGTGAATTTATTAGCAGTTGTATGATTAAGTGAGGTGGGCAACGTTGAATTTCTAAAGCTTTAAGAATGCTGTAACTGAGACCATCCATTTCAGAACCGTTTCTAAGTATTTCTTTCAGATCTAGCTTTTCAAATTCCGCTTTTACGAAAAGTGTGTATAACGTACTTCCACTTTCAAAAACTACGCTTTGTGCTTTTACATTCTGTGATAATTCATCAATAAACTGTGCGCCATATTTGATGTATCCTTCGGACTGTGTGAACCGAATGATATAGAAATCTTTTAAGATGTTGGTAATATCGAAAGAGTAATTGATTTTGCTTATTCGTACGCCGTTCATATATTTTTCATTATTAATTCTACAGCTTCATCATTAAATTTATTATTCTCAGTATCGTACAAGTTTCCAATTTCAATAATAGCTCCAGCATTAGATGAAATAGGTGAGTAATTTGATGTAGCTAGAATGTTTACGATGATTGCTTTTATTCCATTTACCTTTTTAAGCTTAACACTGATTTTTTCTCGGATGCTATCTGCGTCAAATTCTGTGTATTCTTGCCAATGCTTAAAATCAATGTAAATATCTTTATCTCTTATTTTGTAATCAAATCTTTCAAAGTGCTCAGGAGGCATTTCCTCGAGTTTAATATTTAGATGATTTTCAAAAATAAACCTCCCTATTTCTTCTCCCAATGCTCCTTTATAAATATTTTGAAAAATTACTGGAGTCAGCACAAATTTTCCTGGTTGAAACTGTGTTGCATAATCCCTGTATTTGAAATAATCCTTTACTCCAGGAATTACCATTAGCTCATCTAATCTTGCAGATTTAGCTGATACAGAAAATGGTAACTCATTACTAAAATCTACATTGACAACTTGAAAATCTCTTTCTTGAATATAATTTAATTCCTGCTTTGTATTTGGTAATTCAACATATATATCAAGCACGCGAATAAGTGATCTCGCTCGATCTTCGGACATCGTTGGGAACATTAAACACAAATCTCGCAGTTGTTGCCATTCTTTAATCTCTCGCTCTCTCCATTCAAATTGTCGATTGATGAATTTTCTAATGTAAGCCAGCGCACGCCTATTGGACGTATTGCCTTTATTGACGTAGGCCTCAGTGAAATCGACAGCCGTTCGGTTCGAATTTGAAGAACAGGATTTTACTAATTCTTTAAACTCATTTAGTACTATATTACTTTCTACATCATAATCTTTTATTTCCTTTTTGAGCTTTTCGTCAGCCAAGATGTAGATATTCTTAGCTTTTAGGTTTGTTCTACATATCCTGCCAATAGCTTGAATAACAAATTTTGAATAGTGTTGCTTTATATTGTAATCATCGTATAATGAATCCTTTGTTTTATTTGGAACAGCTTTAGAATTTATAGATGCCATTAGATTTTGAAATGCTCTGGTAACTTCTTTGTTTAAAGTATTTAGAGATATTCTACCTGCTTCTAGCAAAAATTCAAGTTGAAATAAATATCTGATAAATCCTTCTTCATTTAGTTTCTTGTTTACCAGTTGAATCAAGTGAGTTGGCTTGTCTAAATAAATTGCATTAATATCTGTCTTAGAGGTATTGAACTTTTCTAATTCACCACTTCTTATGTCTATCAAACTAGATTTGTTTGGCGATAGGTAATGTATATTTTGACCAGCACCCATAGTTTGATACATAGATATAATAAACAATTTTTGACCTTTTTCGAGATGGCTTATAAAATTGTCTTTTTTCCTTTCAAAATCCGCACTATTTACTATCACATAACTATTATTTGCCTTATAAGTTTCCTTGCCATCTTTATCTAAACTTTTAAATTGATCTTGAAGTTTATGTTTAAAAATCAACTCATCGAAAATTCTTTCTAATGTTGACCTGCGCAATTTATCATCATACTCTTTCGGCTCTTTATTTAATAAACACAGCATAGCATTGATATCTTTGTTTTTAAGAAAATGGTCAAACGCTTTGGCTATCCTATAATATCTATTTTGGTTAAATCCTAGTGGGTTATTAATTAGTCCAATGATTTCTTGTGCCATTTCGACATCATCGAACAAAGATGTAAAGTCTTCTAGTACTTCATTTACGGACTCAGTATTTTTAATCCAAATGGGTTGAATTTTTACCTTATCATAATTTGAAGTTTGTTTTTGAACTAGGGACTTTAAATACAACTTTTCTTCAGTTGAAAGCTGGCAAAATTTATCTCCAAGTTGTTTTTTTAGATAACTTATGTCATAATTACCTGTTACTGTCTCAACGTTTGCTGTTGCTGAAATACCTATGACTTTTGCACGCTCAGAAAGCTTTAGAAGGAATTTCTCAGGTGTATTGTTAAAATTGTAAATAAATGTTTTAGTTATAGTCTCGTGCTGTTCATCGTCTATAAAATCATAATATCTAAATCCATTTTCATAGATGCTGAAATCATATTGGATTTCTTCTTTTTTCTTCTCTCTAGGATTAGTACGCTCTCTTTCAGATAAGATAGTATCCATAATGAACATCTTATATTTACCCTCAAGTCTAAACTCTTCCAAAACTGAACTTAAGGCAAGATCATAGCCGTATTCGGCATCTTGAGATTTTCTGCGCTCGTTAATAGTTTCTTGATAATTTTGAGCAAGACTTTTTACAGAGCCTTGAAAATATGACACAAAACCTTTCACCTGTGTGAGAAGCGTAATGATATTTTTTTGTTGGTTTTCTGGCGCATTATTAGTGAATTTCAAGTGATTAAGTTTTTTAATCTCATTAGAGTCTATCTCGATAAACTTTTTGTCATTCCTGTAAACTGAATGGTAGTGAAAGTCGTGAAATAATAGGTTACGCTCTCTGGATACACCTGCACTTACGGCAGTTTTAAAGCTATACTTTAACTTAAATTTCTCTACAATTTCCTCTGCTTTCTTGGTTAATTCACTTTCAATATTCTCTAGCGGTAAATATTTATATCCATTCTCAATTTGTGACTGTCTATTTTGAGAATGTTCTAAAAAATCCTGTGGTAAACGATTATTAGATAATGCCCAATAAATCTCATTAAATAGATGTATATAATCTATTTTTTGCTGTTTTCCTTTCCTTATGATATTCTTTAGAATACTGTCTTTTGAAGCGTCAATTTCATCTATAAATATCATTGCATCCTTGGTAATATCATTATTCATAAAATGATATGATGGTTCGACCAATGTGCTATTTTGAGCATAGAATTTATCTATACTTAAAAAGAAGATCTTTCTCTCTGAAGAAAATACTGAAGGATACAAACCACCGATCCATTTTAGATTTGGATCAGTTTTTATTGCTGTCAACTTTTCTCTTTTATTTGTGAAATTTTCTTTCAGATACAATTCTATCCTTCTCCTAAATTCTGGCTCTTGTCTATTTCTAAACTCATTTTTGGCCTTAGAAAGAACATCTTTAAAACCATCTAATTTTTCAAGCCTATAAATAAATTCAATTTGGTTTTTAAAATCCCAGTAGGCAGACAGCTTAGTAAAATATTCAGGAATGGTACTTCGTACTTCGGTAAAATGCTCTATCGCAAAACCAGCATTGGAATTAAGAAACAATACGTGTTTATTGAAATCATTCAGTTTTTTATTTTTTCTAAAAAAGTCCTCTCTAAGATCTTGTATAGGCAAGTTTTTTTTCAGGTTAGTAATAAAGAAAATTTTACGACCTTCTTTACAATACTCCTTATAATTCTCAAAAATCCATTTTAGCACGTTATAAGTTTTACCTGAACCAGTAGGTGGATCAAAAAGTAAAAGACCATTTTCAGGTGTACAGTGATTTTCTAAAATTTTAATCATAAGGTTTACAGGCTTTTTAGATTCAAATTTTACACAATAAAAAAGGCTTCATAAGAAGCCAGATAGTTTTGCGATAAATAAATGGAAACTTGTTGACAATTTTACCTAACAATAATAACCAAAATTGAAAGCAATATCGATCTTAAAAAAAATTGATTGTCAACAACTGTTCGTTGATAAACCGGTTTTTTTCCTACACAAAAGGATTAACCGCCGCAGCAGTCCCACTAGGATAACCCCAAGCCACATATTGCGACTTATCATCATCCACATCAAGATGAACAAAAGTGTTCCCAACACCTATACGCTTAAACCCAACATCACGCGCGGCCATAACAAGATTATTTCGGACAGATTTTGAAGAAGCCTTGATATCAACAGCTTTACAAGTAGGTACTTTGTGGGAAGAATTACGCACGCCACCTACTTTACGGTTATGAGCTTCACTACGTGCGCCAGAATTGATCCAACTAAAGATAGGATAACCGGTTTTTACTGAGAGATTATACAGCATTGCTATCAGTCTTCTATCCATACAGTTTCCAGAACCAGGCGCATCTGGACTATCAAAAACTGAGAGGTCCACGGCAATACCCTTACGTCGGTACACCCCAGATGTAGAACTGGACTTGCTAAATTTATAAGCCAAAAAAGCGCCACCTAAAAGTAGCGCCATTGTACCTAAGCCTATGTATATATGACCATTATCCTTAAATGCCATTAGCTTTTATCTTTACAATTACAAGGCTTCTTTTTCTGCTGACTTTCTTTATAGCGCAGATATAAGTCCGAACCTATTTTAATTGCACTCAGCACCGTGAACGCTGCAAATATATAGTTGAGTGTTTTACTTCCTTTATCTATGCCCATCACATATTCTTTTTATTGTAAAGCTGGATTTCAGCTTCCAGTTGTTCTATATATTTTTCAAGCTCAGTAATACGATCGCGCTGTTTAGTTATCGTTCTGGACATTGTGGTATTCTTATTCTCCAGCTGGCTTATGCGCTTTTCCATCTTTTCAGACCATTGCACCCAGTTAGTAACCACACTATCGTTTGCTTGTGCATTTAAGTGGCGTATCTCTGCATTTTTCAGTTTGCGCTGCACATTGTAATGCATAAGAATCTCTACCAACTTCCAAAAGCCGGTGGCGCCTAAAACAATTGCAACGATTTCATAAACATTCATAAGTTTGATTTTTACGCTTTACCGCTTCGCTCTCCCGATGGTCGTGAATCTCGCGAGCTCGATTTCGTGAAAGCGTATTTCATTTAAAATTCATCTGCTGGTTTTGGTTCATCTCGTGGATTCTCTAATTCTTCAGAGCTATTTCTAAAACTAAAAATTCGTAAAGGCAGTTCCGCTAGATATGGATTGACATTCAACACCACGTGATCTTCACTATCTACAAAAGTCCCATAGAGAAATAACCTGCCATTAGCATCTATCGCATAGTTAAAAGCATTTCCCTTTTCTGTTTGGCAGAGACCATAGTAATCAGATTGATCAGTTACCAAAGGTGCCGGAAGACAAACTTGCCATCCCGCAATCTCAAGCTGCTTTGGGTCTCTTGCGCGTAATCGGATGTCCTTGCCCACGACCAAGTTGCCATTTATCACAGAATATCTATTTCGAACTGGTGAGTGTATTAAACTAGGTCCAAGATGAAGGGGCTGCACTTCAAGAATCTCCTGTGTATTCTCGATAGTTCCTTGACTTTTTGTTATTGCGTCGCTTTGATATCCCATAATTAATTAGCTAATAAGATTCCTGAAAGTATGAGCAGTCCACCACCCAAAAGGATCTTGTGAAACTTGCTCTGTTTTAGCTTTTTGTTTTTAAATTTTAATTGATTTTCCAAGAACAGAATTTGCTCGTTTCCATTTTCTGAAACCATCATTAGGTTGGTATGCTGCAATCTCATTCTGGATAGCACAGAATCTTTTTTGACCAGTAAACTGTCCTTCAGCTTCCTTGAAAAGTCAAGCTTTCTAATAATCGAATCTTGAAAACGAGCGCGCTCTAATCTTATAGCTATCTCGCGCGATTGCTTTAGGTCAAAACAGAAATACTTTTCAGTTTTTATATGCTGTACTATCGGTTTTAAATCTTGCGAAATACTGAAATAGCTCTGCATCACTATAACCAGAAATAGTAGTAATCTTTTCATTGAGACTTGTTTTTAGCTGGGTAATGGTAATTTTATTCTTGCTCAGTAAATTTGTCAAGCTATCTACCTGTTTCTCTAAATCTGCAATTTCCAGATCTAGCGATTTGTTCTTTTTGAGCAACGTGCCATTTTTCTCTTTCCAATCGCTTGGTGTTCTGAGTTCATAGCCATCTTCCAAAGGAATAATCACTTGAGTAAACACAACTACAAGAACCACAAAAAAGAAAATGGCAAAAATGACTTTCCACTTATTCATCTTTTTCTGTCTTTTCAGGTTTGAATAGTCGGTTTATTACGCTTTCTAAAATGAGCTTATGAAATACCAGTGCAAATACAAAAGACTGCAAAAGCATCTCCACCTTATGTAGCATAGTATCTCTAATAAAGTAGATTATAATGCCGTAGATGAATCCTACGATAAGCATTCGATAGCGTGTTTTGATTTTTATGCCAGTCACGTCTGCAAGCCAATCGGTCACAGGTTTCTGGTTAAGGCCAAAAGCGATGATGATGAACGTAAAGATGTACGCCCAATCTAGGCTGGATAAATAGTGAACTAAGTGTTTTAAGATATCTGTCATTTCAATTGTTTTTTAAGGGTTTCTTTAATTGTTTTAATATCTGTGGTAAGCAGGGATAATTGATGATTTGGGAACATATTCTTGGTCAAATGCGCAACCAAAACGATGGTTGCTCCAGACGCGAGTAATGCGATAATCACTTTGGTCAGCGTCTGATTGGTCATTGTGAGCGTGACTTCGGTTTTAATGCCGTCATCATCTACAAGGCTTGACACAATATCTTTAATACTTTTTCCCATTAGGAGTGCTGGCTAGTAATAGGTTCATTCATATCTAGGGAATTAAATAGCGCTTCACTTACTGATGTTACTTTCAGGTATTTCATCACGCGTTCCTGAACTTTTTCATCATAAATTCCTGTCACGATTCCAGCCCAACCGTAATTGCGCAACAAATAAATTTGCAGTCGCTCTACGTTTTTTCCTTTGCTTCCCAGTTGCAAAGGGAACTCATCTGCTACTGGTTTTTTAGGTTTTGTTTGGGGCTTTGGTGCGCTCGGTTTTACTTCAGGAACAGGCTTTTTGGTTTTAACCACTTTCATTTTCGGTTTTGGTATCGCTGGTTTTGGTTTTAAAATTTCGGTTTTTAAAACTGTAGCGCCGGCGTGCTTCTGTTCTTCAGCATCTTCTCGTTTACCTTTAACAATTTGATGTGCGATGATGCCTATACCCAATAAACCTCCTGCAATGCAGACTATTTTTACGACGTTCTCCTTTTTCATTTACCCATCATTTTCAGCGCTTTGCGCATTCCGGAAATATCTTTTTCTGTAAATTCAGATTTACCCAGGCGCTTTTTTGCAGCCTTTAATGTGAGTGGTCCGAAAACACCATCCACGCCATCACGTTTTGCTCCAGATTTTCCGAGATTCTCTTTGTAAATCTTCAGATACGCTTGCAAGATTTTTACATCTTGATGACGCGTTTTGTATTTTAATGGATAGCCGGTCTTCACATATTTTATTCGTGGCTTTGATGCAGAGCTAGATGATTCAGAGCTACTAGAAACTGGAATAGTTGTATGAACTGGAATAATTTGCGGCGAGCTGTCCTTATTCTGTGCCAGATCAATTTCTTTGGCTTCCTTCTTTTTCTTGTAATACATATATGCGACCGCGCCGCCAGCTAGGACAACGATTACGCCACCTACAACAATGAGATCTTTGTTCTGTTCAAAAAATGTTTTCTTCGGTCTGGTTGCTATTTTCTTCATAGTTATTGTGTTTGATAATTTGGTAATTGGCGCACTGGATTATGCACGTATTGTTTCATTTCTGACGCGCTTAGAAAACTTGACAGATGTTTCCATAAGTCTTGTTTGTATAGCTTCCAATAGGCTTTAGAGAGACTTGCCACTTGTGTTTTATCACGTAATCGTTTGGAAAAAATCTCTTTTACAATAGCTTCATCATCATTAAAAGTTCCTTTGGCATTTTTCAACTTTTTTGCAAAAGATTGAGCCGTGCCTTCATCCAGAGTTTTAATCTTCCGTGGTGCGACCCATCGCTGTACATTGGTCAGGTAATTCATATCAAACGGCTTATTCCAGTTAGGCTCTCGCTTGATGGTTGCTTGATTGCCTGTGGATACTTGTATTCCAGATCCTATGTCTTTGCCGATGGCCTGTTGCGATGTTTGCTTTTCCTTTTTCCGCTTTCGCGAAAGCGTAACAAATACACCTACCGTAATTGCCGCCATTGCAGCGCCACCTATCATCCACCATCCTGTTTTTGTTATTTTCATTCTATAATTTTTATGCTGTTCTATAATTAGGTATTTGCCCGATGATGTTCAGGATAATTTTTATCTCATCTTCTGAGAGCCTGTCTTTAATAGTATCAATCAAGTTTTTTGAATACGTACTATGATAGGCTTTAGCCACTTGAGATACCTGAACTTTGTCTTTGATTTTTCTGAAAACCGCATACACCGCATCTTCATCATCGCCGCCTTCATACCACGCGCCCCAAGCGTTATGAATCTGTTTTGCATAGCTGGTCGCGCTACTTTCGCTCATCGCGATCACTTGGCCGTTGACATTCTGTAAAACCTTCGTGAGATAGTAAATATCAAAGGCATTTTCTGCGTCCAGATTATTTGCCGTGGTTGCCAGTTGTTTATTGATTTGGGTTAATAGTTTACTTGTTTTTTGATCGCGTTTCCGCTGGCGTATGGATAGAAATGAGCTTCCTACAATTAAAAGTCCCACAGCGCCACCGCCTATTTTATAGATGAGCTGTCTGTTCATTTGCCTATTAATTTAGCAGCACGTCCAGGTGGTGTGAGCATTGCGAGATCTGTGATGTCTGCATCTTTAGCCGAGTTTCTCAAAACAATCACAATGAGAATAAGCGTAATCGTAAGAATGATAGGAACACCAATCGATAAAATCTTCGTTAAGCTCTTGCCCAGGCCAAAAATATTACCGCCTATTTCAGAAATATCTGCAATAGACCTGGTTGCCATATTGCTTACATCCAGTTCATTTTTAAGCAACCATTTATTGAATGATGGACTCGTGGCACACAATGCTGATCCATTCGTTTTCCAAGTGACCAGCCATAACATTTTAGCATTATCTTGTCCAACTTCCTTTTTCAGTTTTGCGTAATAACTTGTCCAGAAGTCACACGGATCGTCTGCTTCTGGAATCAAAAAGGATGTGTTTTGTATGGTTACTTGTTTTGCCATTTAGTTGCTCAATAGTTGATTGGCTTGCTTTTGTGCATTTTTTGTATCCAAATCTTTTTCTTTTAAGAATGAGACCAAACGCCGTTTTAAGCGTGTTTCCTTTGCTCGTGCGACTCGCTTATCGTGATTGATGTAGAGCTGTCTTCCTAGCCAAAATCCAACACCTAGTGTGATGATTGTTCTCATTGATATCCTTGATAAATATTACACTTTGGAATGTCCAGCTCCTCTAGCCATTCCTTGACACTAAAACCAGGTTTATCACTATCTTTTTTAGTTGCGATCTCGTTAAAACCGACGATGATAATTTCTGGAAACCTAATAGTATAGAACTTTACCACGGCTTCTAGCGTGGTGGTTTGTTCTTCGGTACGTGTGTCTTTCCACCACGCTTCTTTAAGCGTTCTACCACCTACATAAGCTAGGTTTTTGACATTTCCTGAAATACCAAAACGACCTTGTGAGATGCCCCAAAGATCTACTTCGGTCGGGCTGTGTTCTGGGATTATGGTTTCTAAAGTACCGTCCTGCAACACGAGATAATCAAAGCCGGGACGGTTCCAACCGAAGCCACCGCTACGTTTATCAGTGGTATGTTTATCGATGACTGTTTTTGCCTTAAGATCTAATGCTTCACTGGTATCGGTGCTGTGTATAACTAAAAAATCTACGTCTTTCATTGTGTTGGATTTTGAATGTTTGAATTATTAAGATGTCTAAAACCAAGTAGCCTGTAGATAGGATATGCTTTGATATTGACTTGGTTGTTCTGGTTGCCACCAAGACAATAGATGTATTTTTTATCTTCAGAATAACCTATGAAAAATGCCACGTGACCTTTCCAGCTATTCTTTTTACTACGCCAAAAAACAACGATATCACCTATGGCTGGTTTCTCGATTTCAGTTCCCACTTTTAGCCAAGAGCGTGCGGTCAATTGGTGGCTCATCTCTTTACCACATTGCATAGCAACCCAGTTTGTAAATGCAGAACACCAAGCCGTTTCGTCTGTCGCGACCCAAGTGTGACCAATCTTATCAAAGTAATTTAGGATGACAGGATTATGCTTTTGACCAACCAGTTCCGTCACACCATATTGACTCAAAGCGGTATTGATTATTGTTTTCATAGGATGGACTTAAATGGATTTTTAGGAACTCGTTTCGGTATCCCTTTACTCATTTGCACGCCGTAAGCAAGGGATGCTTTTTCTGGAAGTAGGTTGTACATTTCCATCTTCTTGTAGTACAAGATGAACGTGATGGTTTGTAAGCCACCTATCTTAAAACACCAACTATTCTGGCCATCGAGCATAGAACCATCTACACCAAAAACTTCAGACACATTCTGGAAACTCTGCGGACTTTGATAATTACCTAGTGATAGCGTTTTACAAATTTCTTTCCATGCAATACTTTTCTGTAGCAATTGTAAAGCGTTGACACGTCGCTCTCCGGATGCTACAATTTTGAGATGCTTGAGCATTCCAGGACTAAACTTAAAATCTTCTCGCTCTTCGTGGTACTCATCATTGATTGTGACCGTAGGGCTTTTGGAAGAATTAAATATGGTAAGCAGGTTTTTTCGTGTAAATACCTTTGCAAAATCTGGTGTAACATCAGGTTCATCAACTCTTCTAAACTGATTGGGAATTCCCCAAGGTGTTACCGTTTGTGTTTGTGTTTGGGCATTGATGCGCGTAGTACTTTTTGAAACTACATTCTTTATCACTAATTCATTAGTGGCATTATCGAATCTAATTTCCGTAGGTCGTTTTCCAGTTCCGTTGATATCAACGACTTTATGATTCAAGCCAAGATGATACATTTTGTTGCTTACCGAGCCTATGACATAGACCATTCCATAGAAATAACCTTGATTTGTATTGACAGCAAGCGCAACTGGCGAAACTGTTCCAGGCATTGTATTCTCTGTTAGTGGAATGGTTGCCACAACATTTCCGTTACGCTCAACTACCGAAACGGAATCTGACAATTGATTTGCCACATACAACAAATTATTGGCAGGATTGAGAACTACTTGCTGTGGATGCGTACCCACCAAAACATCTATGCTTTCATCATTTTCTATAAACAATGGATCAGTAATTGGCTTATCACTATTACCACCCCAAAGACATACATCTCTAATTTCTGGCGTGTGGTTTTTGACCACAACTTGCATTACATCAAACTCTTTATACAGATACTTTTGATAGTTTTTAAAGGCTTCCTTTTGCTTCTGATCTTTAATGAGATTACGCTTTCGCGAAAGCGAACTGCAATCAGAAATTTCCATCACACCTTCATCTGTAGCATAGAATCGAGAATCTCTTGTGGTGTCGCAAATTGGTTTTTTAGTTTCAGGTAACGCAACGTGCATCACGCCAGATCGTGTACCCCATTTTTTGAGTTGGTTGCGATATTTTACAGAATTATTATTCATATAAGCATTTTCATTTGAATGGATCGTTCTTTTGATAACCGAAGGGTCATCGCAGCTTTCACAGGCTATATCGTCCGTTTTGTTTGGTGCAAGTTTTATTGTCGCACCCATTGTAAATACTGCCATTGTGATAAAAAGTAGTTTATGCATTTGCTCTATAATTTTCTATGAACGCTACCACATCTTTGGTGCGTTGTACCTGTGATGCGCCCACGTGATGCGGATTGTTCCCAAAAACCTTGGTCACGGCATAAATGGCTTCAATGGTTGGAAAACCGTAGTCCAGATACTTTTTGATTCCGCAGAGATCTGCTGTTTTTTGACTTCTGGTATTTAGGAACCAATGACAACCTTCGTGAGCCAAAATCGCCACACGAATGGGAATGGTGTAGCCAATAAATAATCGTTGTGAGATCTGTACACGTGGCATCTTGCGGTGCGTACGAGCTGGTGTAATCAATTCTTTACCAAATGCATCAGTAATCGACGGTAAGTATTGAAATAGGAACTCGTGATTTTTAGAGTCATAAAACCCAGTAGGCGTGTGTCCAGCTTTTTGTGCAAAGTCAATCGCAAAATCCATAAATCGATGTTCTTCTTGCGATGCCCAGACTTCAGCAGGTTTCATTTTGTCTACCTTGAAGTAGCTCATATCAAACTGATAATCTTCGCCTGAAACTTTATCAAACAATTCCATTTCCAAAACTTCTGGCGTAACGGGCAAAGAGATCACGAATTCACGTTTCTCATTGCCTTCATAAAACTGTGCCTTCCTTCTGAAATAATAGGTGTTGGGATATCGCGGATCATACACTCGAATACCCAATTGCACCGGCATTTTAGAAGTAATTCCAAGCCTGATTTTAAATCGCTCTTTATTTGATGGAATTGGGACTATCATTGCTGGTAGAGTTGCTTGTTATTTTTGCTCTTGATAACCACTAATCCCACTACGCCCACTACAACGACACCACCTAGAACAAACACGATTGTCGGTATGCCTTTCTTCTCTTCTTCAGGAACATCTGGTGCGCCAAAGGAAAAGTCATAATCTGATGGTGCATCTGTAGCACCTCCAAATACTGTTGTTGGTTTTGGTTGTGCAATGGTGTCAATCGCGGCACCTATAGCTGTAGCACCGCCCATATCTTGAACGGCAGTACCTAGTTTAGAAAAGAAGGCTTTGCTTTTTGCTCGACGAGCAATCCGCTTTGGCGCACTTCTTCTAGCGGCTCTTCGTGCTTTTCTTTTGGCACGACGCGCTTTACGTTTCTTCTTATTTCCGAAGAAATCGTCGTAGTTATCGTCCAGCATATATTCTGTTTCTCCTGTAATCATAGATTATTGTACTTCCAGAATACGCAAGGTGCTTCCGTTGGGTTCGTAATTAATTTTCTTGTAGCCTTTACCCACAAATGGGTAGCTTTTTGCTTCGCCTGGATCAAGAGAAACGCCATTCACTTTTGCAGTTTTCTCTCCTATGTTCTTCACAGATCCATATAGAAATCCTTCTTCAAAAATTCCATTCTCAGAAACCTCACTTTCCTTTATTTGCGCCAGTATATCCATTGCTCTTCTTTTTGATTTGAATGTATTTATAGATGCCAAAACCTAATGCTCCAGTAACACCAACGATGGCGATTACTTTTACTATTTTTCCTGTTTTGCTATCTGATTTCATTGCCTTTTTAGCAGCTTCTTTTTCTATGGCAGCAGGAACTTGCAGGCTTGCAATTTGTGCTTTCGACACTTTAGTACTAGTTGGACTGGGTTTTCCTTTTTTGACCAACGTAGGTTTAAAAATGGGTTTGTTCGGTACTTTAGATTTTATGGGCGTGCCCTTTGGAATCAGAATACTTACAGGAACTTTGGACGGTAACTTTTTGCGTACAACTTTCCTTTTCTTTATTGGTCGCGGTCGTCCTTTTATAATAGGCGGTCGTCTCAAAATTTTACGTTTGGGTGCTCTTTTGATTTTTCTCTTAGAGCGTCTCGCAAGCCTTCTGGACTTCCTACGTTGTCTTCTGATTTTCCTGCGACCACGGTTAAAGCTATCATAGCCTTCATCATCGTACACGTCATATTCTGTTAATCCAAATGTGTTTGTCATAGCTATTTTGGCATTTGTGCACGCTGACCGCCATAAGGCATCGGTGGCTGTTTAGACTTCATTAATATCGCTGCGCCAATCCCGAGAACGACCACGCCGCCACCTATCATCAGCATCATATTTGTTTTCTTTTTGGCTTCGGCTTCCTTGCGTTTTTGCTCTTCACGGCGACGCGCTTCTTCACGTCGTCGTTCTTCATCGCGACGTCGCTGTTCTTCGCGCATTTGTTGCATACGACGCTCCATATCTCGTTTTGCAGCAGCGGCTTGTGCGGCTGCCGCAGCAGCACCGTTATTGCTACTACCAGAACTTCTGCGTTTCTTCTTTTTGAAAAGTCCGCCCAGTATTCCTACGGCACCTTTAGCAACGGCTCCCCAGAATTCATCTTCTCTTCCTGCAAGTCGTGAGATGAGTTCGGCAAGCGCTTTCGCGAAAGCAGATTTTTCATCCTTCATCAATTCTACGGTCTCATTGATAAGTGCTTTATGCGATGGTCTATCACGGAAAGTGATGCCGTACACGCGCAAAAGTTGTTGCAGTTCCAGTGGGTAATGAAGAATTAGGTAAGAGATATCATCTATCGCCTGATTGTATTTAAGTTGTTTGGTTTTATTTGCCATTTTTTAAGTCAAGTTTTATGCTCGCACCTACCAACACACCTGCGATGAATACTACTCCGAAAAGCAACATTTCATCCTTTGATATATGAATTCCTTTTTGATCGTCCTGTGTTGCGGTTTTGGGTTCTGGCTTGCTTTCCTTGCGTTTACGCAACTCATTCCAGACCATCTGTACTTCTTGAGCAAGATTTTTATCTTCTGGTGCATCGTTTGAGCGTTTTACGATGCCTTTATAATAATTCTCTAATCCTTTATCATCGTAGGATGAGAACTGGCTCAGGAAACTATCTTCATCTCCAGAGCCTGCATAATTCGAATGACCACAGGATTTGCAATAGTTTTCCGCTTTCGCGAAAGCGTTATTATTACAAGCAGGACATTTAGCATCTTCAACAGAATTTACTTGGAGAATCGCAGCCTTGTCTGGGTGGATGGCTAAAAGATCTTTTATGACCTTTCTGCCTTTGTTTTTAACCAGTTCTTTAACTGCTTGCGACAAGTGTTGCTGACTTTCTATCTTCTCAAAACCATAGTCAAACAGCAAATTATTTGCTGCGTCTGTATTGTGGAACACGATGTAATCTATCCTGTTCTGTGCGAGATTTTTGGGGTTATTGTTACGTTTCATAGGGTGTCGTTAAAAAAGAACAGCCAGAGCTAGGTTTGGGGGAAACCGTGACTCTGGCTGTCTAAATTAGGGAAAGAGTCAAGACTCAAGTCGGAGCTCCAACTAGCGTCTTTTACGTCTTACTAGGCGTGACTTGGACCGTCTCGCCACCGGTTTTCTGACATATCGACGACGGCTTACAGGTCTCCTGCGAGAACGTCTCACTCTACGTCTGGGACGCCCTAATCTGGGTTTTCTACGACTACGTATGAGGTCTAATTGTGGAAGTCCTGTTGTACGTGGTGCACGAGAAAGTTCTGCAACGTTTTGACCTTTGAGCAAGTTGCCCAGGTTTGCTCTTGCCTTAATGGTAAATGTGAATACGGCTGTAACACCATCCTCTACCATAATCTGAAGGGAATCCTGTCCCGTCACGTCCATCTCGAAGTTGTCATCGTCAATGAGCGTTTGCGTAAAGTTTTGAGGCGATGTGGCATTACGCGGTTGATACACTCTGGTCGTTTTTGAACCTGAAGCTGTCCTACGCTCTACACGCAATACATTATCAAACTGTAATGGATTGCTCACGGAATATTTCATTCCAGCAATCTTAAAAGGGTTTGCCTTACTCTCTTCTCGTACTTCTTTGTGACTGGATTCTTCGATCTCTACAGTCACGCCATTAGGTTGTGCTGCTTCACGGTTTCCACCAAATACATTAGCCTCTGCCGCTGCACCTGATTTGTTTGTGATCACAACCGTAAGCGTACGATCATTAGGGTCAATCTTACCTACAGATGCTGCGGTGTAGTCGTCATAATCATCTTCAAACTCGCCTTCATCTGCATAATCGTCATAATCATCGTACTCGTCTTCATACTCATCATCATAACCATCTTCTAGGCCTTCAAAGCCTGTATCGAAGTCGTCTTCATCATCGTAATCGTCAAAGTCTTCTCCGTCGTCGTAATCGTCGTATTGGTTTTCTGCGTCTTCTTCGTAGCGCATTAACTCGTCGTTATAATCTTTCATTATTGTGGGATTTGTCCATTGCAACAATGGAATTTTGTGTTGTCAAGAATAAATAGCCCTTGCTGGCGCATCTCTAAATGCTATGCCTTTTTTGTAGGGGCTGCCGCAGTCTTCTTGTTTTTTTCTGCTAGCTTTTTTGCCTTCATCTTTTGAACCATCGGTGCTACAATGAGCGTTCCGATTGCGATGCCGGCGATTCCTGCACCTACGCAATACATTATAGGTTGCCAGGCGATATCATTTTTCTGTGCCATTTGTGGGTTGTTTTTATAAAACTGTTTATTATAGTTGGCAGGTCTCTAAACCTTGTGAATACAAAGATGTAGGGAAGTGGAAGGTTTACCGCTGTTCAGAAAGGGACTTTGGGACAATACCACAGATACTAGAGAATATGATACA
Source organism: Nonlabens dokdonensis DSW-6 (assembly GCF_000332115.1). Lineage (NCBI taxonomy): Bacteria > Pseudomonadati > Bacteroidota > Flavobacteriia > Flavobacteriales > Flavobacteriaceae > Nonlabens > Nonlabens dokdonensis. The sequence continues at coordinate 741,996 of NC_020156.1, read as the reverse complement.
ATTGATACTAGAGAAACAAGTATAGGAATAGTTATTACTATATATGTCAAGTAAATGAATGTAAAAACTTGACATTATAAAGAATTAGAGTATCTTTGTAATGTTTTAACTATGAATATAACAGCATATATAAAAGATAAGGTAGCTCGTATAGATGCAGGAGACGCATTTACATACGATGATCTTGCTATACCTGAAGGTGAGCTTACTGCTGCATCTAAATCTCTAAGTAGATTAGTAACTGCTGGTACTATTAAAAGATTTAGAAAAGGTGTTTATTATAGACCTAAGCAAACAGATTTTGGCGAATTGAGACCAAGAGATACTGAGCTCTTAAAAATATATCTTTTTGAAGGAAACAAACAAGTCGCTTATGTTACCGGTGTGAGCCTGTACAATCAATTAAGATTAACCACACAAGTACCAAGCATCATACGTGTCGCAAGTGATTCAAAACAAGTACGCGGTAAAGTAGGCAATACAATTGTGCGGCCTGCCAAAAGCTATGTAAAAGTGTCAAAGAAAAATATCCCATTATTACAAGTGCTAGATGTTGCCAAGGATTTTAAAACTATTCCAGATGCTAATAGGTCTCAGATACTTACTTTCTTAAAAAATAAAATTGCTCAGTTTTCAGGAAAAGATCTGGAACGTTTTACCGCTTTCGCGAAAGCGTACCCACCTAAAGTCGCCGCGTTAATAGGTGCTATTTATGAGTTTATGGGATTAGAAAAACAAAGTCGTGCGCTACGTGATAACATAAATGCACTAAGTACCTACACCTTTGGAATAAGCAAAGATTTATTACCTACAATTAACAACTGGAACATCGCTTAATGAAATTACACGAATATAAAGAGCCATTTAGAAATGCCATACGAGCAGCCGCAGATCATTATGGCATTGCCGAAATTTTTATAGAAAAGGATTATTGGGTAACATTTGCGCTCAAGCAGGTATTTAATAATCCTGCTTCTAAGGATATTGCAGTATTTAAAGGTGGTACTTCTTTATCAAAATGTCATAAGATTATTGAGCGCTTCTCTGAAGACATAGACCTAGTTATAATTACCCAAGAAGTTGACGGAAGTAACGCCATAAAAAAGAAACTTAAACTAGTTACGGAAGCTGTGAAAGAACCTCTCGTAAATGTTCCTGGTCACTTGGTTGAAAACAAAAAAGGGAAGATTAGAAAGCTGGTGTACAGCTATGATAAGAACGGAATGGATGGAGCATTTGGGCACGTGCGCGATGAGATTGTTGTAGAAGTATCGAGTTATGGAAGCCCACATCCTAGCAGCACCATTGAGATTCACTCAATGATTACAGGCTTGATTGCCAGTACAGGAAATGTAGATCTCATAACCAAATATGAGCTTGAACCCTTTAAAGTAATTGTGCTCGATATAGAACGTACATTTTGTGAGAAAATCATAAGTCTGGTGCGATTTTCATATACCGAAAATCCTCTGAAAGATTTAGCCGATAAAGTAAGGCACACTTATGATTTACATCAGCTATTAAAGTTAGAACAGATACAAGATTTCTTAGATAGCGAAGAGTTCTCAAAGATGCTGAATCAAGTAGGAAAAGATGATGATAAGGCAATACCAAATGACAAGGATTGGCTATCACAGCATCCTAGCGAAGCACTCATATTTGATGATCTTGAAGGCGTTTGGAATAAAATAAAATCAACTTACAATAGCTCTTTTAAAGAGTTGCTTACTGGCGAATTACCAGATGAAAAAGAAGTTCTAAAATCTCTAAACAAAATTAAAAGTCGTGTGGGAGAAATTAAATGGGAGCTCAAACCTTAAATTACTATTTCAGCCTCTCTCGGATTGATGTGCTCATCAGGCACAAAAAACTCCATTGTACTTTCATCGTGTTCTAAATTTTCGAAACCTATAAATGACGAGACACGATTTAGATTGCTATTCGGATCCTGATAATAAATATACAGAGGACTATTTGCCTTCACTAAATCAATTATAATTCTATCAACGATTCTATTGTATTGGGGAAATGAGTAACCAATAATCACTAAAATATCAGTACGAGAGGCTATATTTCTTACCTTATCAGATAGTTCTTTTTCCCAAGAAAACTTGATGGCACCGTAATCGTGATAATTATTAGAACGAATTTTAAATTGACCGACATTATCATACAAATCCTTTAAATACGTATAAAGGTTACTCTTTAAGAAGTTCCTCGCTGTTGTATAATCTTTGGATTCATATTTAAAATAACCACTGTGACCGTTCAAATGATGAATATTCATATCTTGTTTAGTCTCGTCAAGATTTTCTAGAAATCTAAACCTCCTATTGATGTCATCTAGACATTTAATTGACTCATCTTGATACATATTTATAAAAGCTAATTCGGCCTGCAGATCATAATTCCAAGAGAGAATATTTATTTCCTTTTTTAGAGATACTTCACCATATTGGTCTGATTCAGTGATCATATTCAACCATTGGATGTAACGCGTGTCAATTACTTGCTTTGACGGAAGAGGGTTATTCTCGGTAGCCCTGAAAGGCATATAGTCAACATAAAATTGCCAAATATCTAAGTAAACGCTTAAAGTTTTCTTTAGCCTATTTAACTCAACTTTCCGATTTCTTTTATGAAGGAGATTTGCATAACTGTCAATAGTTCCATTAGTATTTGCTTTTTCCGCAAAATATTTGAGGTCCTCAATTAGCGTTTCAAGAAACTTAATTTCATTATCATCAAAGTGATCGTACCTTGAACTCTCCATAATTTCTGTCTTAAAAACACTTTTAGGGTTTTTAATAGCATTATCGATTTTATCTGCCACGTGTAGCATTGAGCTTGCTTGCTCTGACCATATTGGAACGGAATTATAGCTAGCACCTGCTCCAAGCAGATAGGTGATATTTAAATCTTTCTTCAGATTATATTTTGAATATTTAGCCATTACTCAAATCTAATAGAATTTGAAAGAAAACAAAACAGATTCAAACAAAATCAGAAACGGAATAATCACATAGGCCCAACCAGACCATCCTCGTGATACCGCAACTTATCTGAAATCAGCTTTACTATAGCATCGTTCTTTGTTTTGTAGATATTATTACCATCAAAATCTTGCTCATTTAAAAGCATTTTGACTTTGCGTGATTCTTCCTGATCGATAAACTTTTTACAAGCTCTTATAAAAGCAGCACGACTACAACCACGTATGCGCTGCTCACGCATATTGATATAAACAAAGAAACTTTTCTGAATCTTGTATTCCATTTCTGTAATCTTTCCCATCGCAAAGGCATTAGAACATAATTCATATTGCTCATCTACAATAAGCTGACCTATGCGTACCATTTGGTATTTTGGGATGCGCTCTCTGTAGCGCGTGACATCATCTACCTGATGGTGCAACCGTAACCAAGTACAGTTTTGCCATTCTGATGTTGTAATTTTTGCAACAGATTGGTGTGTAAGTACAATATCAATTCCTTTGTGACGCACAGTACAGAGTGCTCCAATCATCGATTGTCCTTTCGCTCCTGTCATATAGTGGTCAATATCGTCCAGTACAACAAGTCCATTTTTGAAGTGCTTCATTATTTTAGTAATCACTTCCTTTTTCTCATCATTATCCATAGGCGAGCCGTCTGGATTAAAGGGTCTGATTCTACGCGAAGAGACTTTTGTAAGTGCCTTCAAATGATTGGGACTCACGGTTCGGAATTGCGGATAATCATCATCATTGGTATCAAAAGCTAGCACTTTACGACCTTTCTTTCCTACCGCAAGATGATCCATCATATAGCGTTTTATTTCTTGCTTGTTGCGATAGGTTTTCCCAACACCAGTCTCGCCACAAACGAGCAAGATCATTGGTTGACGTTCCAGATCTTCTTTTAGGTAACTGATGGCTTTTCTTCCACGATTAGAAGTTCCTGACATAACTACTCGCTTTTAGGTTCGTCTTGAGCAACCTCTAAAATTGTTGCTTCAGGAATATCTTCATCTACTTCTTCAAAATCTACTGCTTCCGTTGTCTGTGGTTCTTCTATTTTCGCTTTCGCGAAAGCTTCATCAGTTTTAATCTCTTCATCATCAAAATCTAATTCTTCCTGAAAATCTTCATTCTCATAATCTTCTTCAACTTCATCGTTTACTTCTTCAGCAGCTGAAGCTTTTTCATCACGAATAATATCGAGAATACGCTCTTCGAGAATGTTGTTTTCTGCACGCACTTCCATAACTACTTGTGCCTTTTTCATCAAAATAGAAAGTACTGCGCCCATAAGCTGTTGCTCTGGCGTAAGCTTTTTAGCTTTTTTCCGAAGAATTTGTGCAAGCAAAGGACGTAGTAGCGCCTTGTCTTCCTTATCGAGTTTTACACGAGCAACGTTTTTGTCGTTCTGCTGATCGATGACCGAGATAATCTCATCAAACTCATAGAATTCCTTATGCTTACTGATTTTTACAAAATAACCACCGCCAACTTCCAAGACATTATTGGACATACCTAGCAGCGCATCGGCAGCTTGATTGGCTTGGCTTAGTGGTAATTCAAAATCCTCATCGGTAGGTTGTGGTTCATCGTCGTCCTCGTAACCGCCACCATTAATTTCTTGCTCTGGTGCGTCTAGTGGCTGATTGCGCTTTTCTTGCTCAACATTTTCTTCTACCGTTTTACGAAATTCTGATTGCTCAGAATTCGTTGCGACTGGTTCTTCCGGCATTTGATGTGGCCTGTCTGGTTTCCAAACGTTCCAACTCTTCTGTTTATCTGGGTCATTATCGACTGGACGCTCGCCACCGATATCTTTTTCTATTACGGGCTGATTGAGCGGACTGCTTTCTTCGCCCTGAATATTTTCAAAAGTGATTTCTTCGGGAGCTGTGGTAAGGACATCTTTTACTTCTTGAGCTATTTCTTCTTTCATATTCTTAATTAAGTTTTGCGATAAAGTTGACCACGTTGTTTTCCAGTATTTTGAACTTGGCTACAAACGGTTTGTAAAAACTAGGTATGGAAAGAATCTCATCGCATTTATGGTAGTTATACATCACGGCACGCTTAGACTGCTGGAAGTTCTCGCCAATCTTTGCATAGCTCGTATCTGTATATTTTTTGAGCAGAAAATAGCAGGCCATCCGTGCATCGCGATATTCCTGAATGGTACTGGTATAAAAATCTGTTTCCTGAAGATTGAAAATCTGGATACTTTGTGAGACGATGTACACTAAAAGCAGTTTCACTTTCTGTGTATCGCTGGACTGTAACTGGGTGTTGCCCGAAAGATTGTTTATGACTTCAATGGTTTTTACAAGACCAAACTTGCCTATGAGCATATCAACACTCTGCTGTAAGTCACTATAATCGGGCTGTTCTTTTTTCATCTGGCTTCGAATTTATTCTCACGTGCCAAACTACTAAAAAGGAGTTTTCGGGAAATTGTTAATTGTTGAATAAACTATTAACACTGATTTAATGATGGTACAATTCTATTTAGATAAAAGCCATAAAATATATTATAATACAGTGTGTTTTATCTCTAAATATTATATATTTAACATTCCTAAAAACTGAAAATGATGAATCGGATTAAAGAAGTTTTAGAAGCGAAGGGAATTAAGCAAATCTGGCTATCAGAACAATTAAATAAGAGCTACAATATAGTAAATGGTTATGTGCAAAACAGATCTCAACCAAGCTTAGAAGTATTGTTTGAAATAGCAAAAATTCTCAATGTAGAGCCCAAAGATTTATTACAAACCATCAATGAGAAATAAAATTATCATACATAAGCAATAACAGAGATGTTTAGAAATAAGACATAATAATGGAATTAATTTAACAATTATGCTTGACAATATAAAAATCAATGGATTTAAATCCATTAGAAAGCTAGATTTAGATTTAGGAATGATTACAATCCTAATAGGAAGTAATGGTGTTGGTAAATCTAACTTCATTTCTTTCTTCAAATTTGTGAATAATATTTACGAGCAACGGTTACAACAATACTCACTTAAACAAGGTGTTGAGAACCTTCTTTACTTTGGGCGAAGAAATACAGAACAAATAAAAGGGTTTCTCAATTTTGGTAACAACGCATATTCTTTTGAGTTAGAACCTAATGAAAGCGGTGGTCTCTTTATATCTTCAGAAGAAAGTATATATCATCCCGCACCGAATAATAGAGCCTTCTGGAACAATAACATACAAGAGAGTGGGATTAAAAACTCTAATACTAGAAGAGATATCTATTTACGTGAACATATGGAAACGTTCAAAATTTATCACTTTCACGATACTAGTCCGAGCGCACCATTACGCACGCCTTCCAATATAAATGATAATAGATTTTTAAAAGAAAATGGCGATAACCTAGCGGCGTATCTCTTCTATTTGCAAGAAAAACATCCTAAAAGCTATAAGAGGATTGAGAAAACAATCGCAAGTATTGCTCCATTTTTTGAACGATTTAATTTACAACCAGATAGACTGGATGAGTCTCGAATTAAATTGATTTGGAGCGAAGTGAATCAACCAGAATCTTATTTTGATGCCAGTCATCTATCTGATGGTAGTATTCGTTTTATTGCTCTAACCACGCTATTGTTGCAACCAGACTTGCCTAAGATTATTATTATAGACGAACCAGAACTAGGACTTCATCCAGTTGCTGTAAATAAACTTGCAGGATTAATTAAGAGTGCTGCGGCAAAAGGATGTCAAGTAATTGTATCTACTCAATCTGTAAATCTTTTAAATAGCTTTGAGCCTGAACATATTATAACTGTAGATAAAATTGACAATCAGTCGAGTTTTGATAGATTGGATGATAACGACTTAGACAAATGGTTAGAAGATTACTCAATGGGAGAATTATGGACAAAAAGTGTCATTAAAGGTCAGCCATTATGAAGAGAATTTTAGTCATAGTAGAAGGCGATACTGAAGAGGCATTTGTAAACGTATTATTGCAACCTTATTTTATTGCAAGAAATATTTCAATCTCTTGTTTCAAGATCAAACATTCTAAAGGTGGAATGTCAAAATATTCCCATTTCAAGAAGGATATAATTAAAACTGTATATGAGAGCAATGTTATTTTAACAAGTTTGATTGACTACTATGCGTTGCCATCCGACTTTCCAGGATTTGAACAATCAAAAACGATAGTCGACAAAGCAAGTCGTATGACTTATCTTGAAAATGCAATTAAAGAAGATATTGAAGAAACGCAACAGCAAACCTTTGACCATCTATTTCCTTACATTCAATTACACGAGTTTGAAGCGCTTATTTTTTCATCGATAGTAGGTATTCAAGAATTATTTGAGGAAAAGGCTGTAAAGGTTGCTGAATTAAAATCTGTTTTCGCAAATTTTTCAAATCCAGAACTGATCAATGACGGTGCCGCCACAGCACCATCAAAAAGATTACTACATTTAATAAATGGTTACAATAAAGTTGTAGACGGGAATTTAATACTTGATGAAATAGGTCTAGATACCATTATAGAAAAGTGTCCAAGATTTAAATGGTGGTTACTATCATTAGAGCAAAGAGCAATTGTTTGATACTTTCTCAATTCCAGGAACCTTATAAAATGAGAGATGATTAGATAAACACTGTCAAAGGAATGGATTCAACAATTACGAGTTAAATGGCTAGAAAACATATTAAGTTAGAAACAAAACTAATTCTCTGGGGTAAAGCTGCTGGTAGATGCCAATATGATGGATGTAATAAACAGCTATATATCGATGGTCTAACGAATGCCGAATTTAATACTGCATATATAGCACACATAATTGCAGATAGTTCTAATGGCCCGAGAGGTCATAAATTCTTATCAGACAAACTAAGTGATAAAATTGAAAATCTAATGTTATTGTGTGATGAACACCATCGTTTAGTTGATCGTAAGCAAGTAAAAGAACATACTGTTGAACGTCTTAATTTGATGAAACAAAATCACGAGGATAGGATGATCAAACTAACTGATATATCAGATAGTAAAGAGTCCCATATCATAATGTATGGAGCAAATATAGGAAAACACAACAGCCCACTTATATACTCAGATGCGTGTTTAGCATTGAGACCAGATTATTACCCTGCCGAAACTAAACCAATAGCTCTAGGAATGAAAAATTCTTCTTTACAAGATGATGAAGATGAGTTCTGGAATTTTGAGAATAATCATTTAGAAAAAATCTTTGATCGTAAGGTGAGGCCAATTTTAGAAGAAAGCGCTATTCAAAACTTCTCGGTTTTTGCAGTAGCACCACAGCCATTACTAATAAAGTTAGGCTCGATGCTAAACAATTTTGCTAATGTAACGGTATATGCGAATCAAAAAGAACCTAAAACTTGGAATTGGCAAGAGAATGCTCAAAAAAAGAATTTTTTTAAATTAATTAGACCTGAAAATGTCAGGAAAAATATTGCCTTAGTTTTCGCCCTGAGCGCAGACATAATAGACAGTAGAATTTATGATACTCTTGGCAGCGAAACTTCCATTTGGAAAATCACTCTAGATAAAGTTAATAACGATTTCATTAAACATCAAGATGATTTGGCTCAATTTAGGAAATTTATGCGTATTGTTCTAAATGAGATTAAGAAAGAACACGGTGAATGTAATCGAATATCGGTTTTTCCGGCTATGGTTCCAGCGGTAGCTGTAGAATTTGGCCGAATCTGGTATCCAAAAGCAGATTTGCCACTAACAATATATGATCAAAACACAGTGAGAAATGGTTTTATAAAAACGATTGAAATAGAGAATAAAAAATGATTAAAACTTTCTACCCTAAAACCAATTTAAATAAAGTTTTAGAAGATATAACGATAGCTTTAGATATTACTCAACGTCAATATGCTGACGCTGAAAGCCGGTATCAAGCCGTCGGTAAGTTTTTAGGTGATTGTCCAAAAATAAGCAGGTACAACCCTCAGGTTTACCCACAAGGTTCATTCAGATTGGGCACAGTTGTTAGACCATTGCTAGATGGAGAAGAGTACGATATAGATTTAGTTTGTCTGCTACAAAGTAGCTATAATCAAACCACTCAAAAACATATAAAGAACTTAATTGGAGACAGATTAAAGGAGCCACAATATATAAATCAGTTGGATAGAGAACATAGAAGATGTTGGCGACTCAACTATCACACTGAATCTAAATTTCATTTAGATATAATTCCAGCAATTCCAGATGATGACTCAATAAAGATTTTGAATGAGAGCAGATTACCGCAAAACTATATAAATACGGCTATAGGCATTACTGACAACACAAGTGACTATTACAATTCACTTTCAAATGATTGGACGAAAAGTAATCCGAAGGGATACGCAGAGTGGTTCAAAGATCAAATGAAAATCCAGCTTAATGAAAGTATTAAAAATTTGGTAGGTTTAAAAGGTGCCACCATAGATGATGTGCCTTTATATAAAATAAAAACACCTTTACAGAGAGCTGTCCAGATATTGAAACGCCATCGTGATTTGCATTTTGAACACGACGACTTAGATAGACCTATTTCCATAATTATAACCACATTAAGTGCTCAAGCATATAACAACGAAAATAATATCTACGATGCTTTGATTTCTATTCTTCAAAATATGGAAAGTTTTATAGGTGTTGATGCAGAGGGCAACAGTGTAATTACTAATCCTGTAGATGTAAGAGAAAATTTTGCGGATAAATGGATTGAATTTCCGGCTCGTGAAGAAAATTTCTTTTTATGGTTAAGTCGCGCAAGAATGGATTTTGAGAGTTTAGCTGACGTTTCTAATTTGGAAAAGTTAGAAATGAATTTAAACGAAGCGCTTGGTTCAAGAGTTGTTTCAAGATCAATTCTAAAGAACCGCTCATTATTTAATTCGGATTCATTACCCACAGTGCTTCGATATCCTAATGCAATTGACTACAGCCCAAATGAGCAATTTATTGAAGAACAATATCCAATGCATCTCATATATGACCTTAAAATTAATTGCAAGGTTAAACAAGATGGATTTCGGGAACAGTCCTTGAATAACTTATTTATTCTCAAAAAGAATAATTCTCTTAAGTTTTTTATCCAAAAAAATTCTACACCCAAACCTTATGAGGTCAAATGGAAAGTTAGAAATAAAGGCGTAAAAGCCAAAAGTCACGGCGTACGTGGAAAAATAGTAAACGACAATGGGACTGAATCTAAAACTGAACATTCCAGTTTTTATGGAAAACATTTTGTTGAATGCTATATTATAAAAAACGGTATGTGCGTTGCAAGACATAAAATAGATGTTCCCATTGCTGGTCCGCTTAAAGTTATTGCATCCAGTAATTCTAGATTTTTTTAACTATATCCTCTCAATCCCATACCGATACCTAAACACACTCGTCCTAGTCACACGATACTTCCCAATAATGGTTTCCCAACCTAAAGCGACCTTTACGCCCAGATCTTTAAACGTAGATCTACCGATATTTTCAGTACGTCCCATTTTTACGAGTTCGTTAATGATGTCTTCGTCGGTGGGTTTCTTTTTTTTAGTTGGAGCTGGTATGTCTTCCATTACTTTCTCAAAGGCAACTTGTTTTTCTTTGAGCTCTTCAGTAATCTCGTTGTGCTCTAGTTGATCTGCATACTCTTCATCAATGTCTTCTAAAATTTCCAGATCAAGAGCTTCTAGCTCATCCAGTAGTGCATCTTTTTCACAAACCGAAACATTATCCAGTAGCTTATGCATACGGTCAAAAATTTCGATTTTCTCTTGAATGGGTTGTAGCAACAACTCTTTGGCAAGCTGATTACGTTGTAGGAATATTTGGTGTTCTATCTTTTTCATAATTATGCAGGTATTGGGATGAGTTTTGGTTTTTCTGTAAGTGATCTTTCTATTATGTTTGAAAGTGCTGCGGTCGCAAGCGACGTTGCGATAATGATACCAGTGGTTTTTAGTAATTCAGCGCCTTTAGGGATTTGCAGTTTGAACTTATCGCTTTCTGCGTTCTTACCTAGATTATAGTAAATAAGCGCCTCGGCAATACCTATGGCAAGGCCTGCGCCTGTGATGATCAATACTTTTTTATTCATAATTACTTTTTAGCTTTTTCTTCCATTTTGTCAAACTTCTCTTTAATCGCATCCACTCCTTTTTCCGTCGTCACAAAATTCATTTTATAGGCGTTCATAATGCCACGATGGGCACGCAACAAGACCTTTTCGGCTTCTTTTTGTACACCTACATCATCCTTTAATTTTACAGGAATTAGATTGGCTATCGAGATAAAGTGACCTTTAATTTTAGTGTGGCGCATCGGTTTTGGCTTCTTAGGCTCGTTTTTGCGCTTCTCTTCATTAAACTTGCGGATTTTCGCTCGACACAGCTTAATATCAGTAGTCATTTTATCCAGTTCCTTTTTGACGGTTTTAGATGGCGCTTTCTTTTTGGTTGGCTTTGCTTCTTTCACGATGGCGTCTGGCGAAAGTCGCTCCACCATCGAGAATACTTTTTCAATATTCTCTTTGGCAATTTCTTCAAAAGCTTCTTTATCTGAAGTTTCTTTATAATCGGCCAGCAATTCTTTTACTGCGGTTTGCAAAGCATCTGGTTGCACGGCGCTCAATTTGAGCTTTTGTAATTTTTCTATGGTCATAGTTGATTTTTAGGCGGCGATTAATAATTCAAGTTCCAAAAGCGATAAGGCTCTGGCACGTTCTTTTTCCTGTATGCGTATGGTTTCTTTAGACGATGCTGTTTTTTTATCGGCTGTAGTTTTCGGCTTTCGTTTTACATCATTATTAGTATGCTCTACGCCAAACTCTTCAAAACGCCCTAAATCTTCTTTATTCGCAATAAGCGCTTCGGTTTCAGAAGAACGGTCTATGCCGTACACTTCTTTATCGGCTTTAAAACGTTTTTTTGCTTCGCCTTTTGAAAGTAGCTTCCATTGAAAACCATCGCTCATTGTGTAGATTTCGCCACTTGAAGATTTCTCGTCAGGATGAAGCATTGCGTATAAAAGCGCGTCTGCTTCCTGCGCTTTTAGGTCGCTGTTTTTGAAATTATCCGACGCCTGTTGTATGACTTCCCAGGCTTTTACAGGATCAAGCTCGCTGCCCGTAAGCGCTACGATTTCATCCTGATTTTTAATAGCGAGCGCCTTTAATTCGGCTTTTGAAATATCTTTGGTTCTATACATTTTCTATAATTTATGATCTATGGCAAATTGTTGATGATACAGCGGCTCCAGCGACCAGATAAACTCGTTTGCCTCGTCCTGATCGGCATAATGAACAGAGCACATTTGCGATGTCCCATCCGTTTGGAAACATTCATAGCGATACTGCTGCACCGGATTATCTTCGTTAGAAATATCAATGCTCGTCCAGCGCAGGATGAGTGAGTTTTCTCGCTTTCGCGAAAGCATAATCTCAAAATCCCTACATTGTTCTTTACACCCTTTATTGATTTCAATCGCTCTGTCCATAATGGCGTCTATCACGCTTTGTTTCAATTTCTTCTTCATCAGGCAGCGAGTTGGTTTTTATAATTTTCTATGATTTGGGTCACTTCCTTGACTGCGGTTTCCATCGCGTAACTTTGTTCAAAGACGAAGCCTGCTGGGTTGATCGCTTTCGCGAAAGCGGTACCCATTTGAGCCGTAATCGATCCCAGACCAGACGGAATCGTCAAGCCGAAATAGTTGCTCAACGCCACCAAACCCTTAAAGCCACGATATCTAAAATAGCGCGGATCGCTACTGGTAAGTAACAGCTGATTCTTATCCAGCTTGTCCTGAAAACGCTTCACACGCACGCACGCCATTGCTACCTGATTGCGGAACGACGTGCCTAACATCACATTTACCTCTACCGAAATACCGCGTAGTTCCAGAAAATCAACCAACTCTGCGCAGGCAAGCCCGACGTAAAGCAATTGATCGCCCTTAACGTTAGCATTTGCGCCGGCCATTATATATAGTTGCATCGATGGGTAACTCATCTGCTTATCTTGAAAATAGGCGTACACACTTTTTACCGAAGTAGAAATCTGATGATTGCGCAGTTCTATATTCATCTGGCTGACGGCAGTACTGACTGGCGTTTGCGTATTTACAGGAAAGTCCTTGTACATCGCCATCGCAGCACGCTCAAAAGAGAACACGCCAAGACCGCGATCGTTGTAAGCCATCTTAGGTTTAGGCAACACAGAATCTTGTAAATAGTCTAAATAGGTTGCCAGTTTGTCTTTAACCTGCGGTTGAATTTTCTGCGCCAGTTTCATTCCTAAAAAGGTGCGATGTTCTTCGAGTTCTTTCACATCTTTTGGCGTAGGTGTACCGTACCAATCGGTACCAGAATTTAAGTTTTGGGATGTGCTTTGTACCACATTATTCCATCGTGAAGCATTGCTACTGGACAGTTGCTGTATCTCGTGATCTACAAACGCATTAAAGGCAAATACACTATCAAACAAGAGATAGTTGTATTTGCCACTGTTACTCTGGGCGATATGTTTTTGTGGTCGACTCACGTAATTCTTTTAAAAATAGAATTAGTGGTGCGAGTTGTTTGGGGATGGGATTGTAGTTTGGGACAATTTTCGGATGTATTTAAGCATTTGCTTAAATACGTAATTAATTATATATTTGCACCTCTAAAGCAAATAATATGAAACTTGAAATAACCTGTACAAGAGCAGAAGCAAATCAAAAACAGTTACAAAACTGTATGGATACATTAGATAAAATGGAAGAGAGTTTTCAAAAAATATCAAAGCTGTTATCCATTTCAAGTAATGAAGTTCGATTAAAAATTCTATATCTCTTAAATATGGAGAAAGAACTATGTCCCTGTGACTTAGCTGATATTTTAAAAATGAGTGTTCCAGCGGTTTCACAACATATTAGAAAGATTAAAGATGCTGGTATTATAACAGCAAGGCGCGAAGGACAAACTTTGTATTATTCATTAAATGAAGATGAAACGGATATTTTGGAGAATATCTTCAAGTCAATAAAATTAAAAAGAAAAATAGCATAATTATATAGTTATGAGTTCAACAAAAAAATCAAAAAGCGCGGCGTACACAGGAATGTTTGCAGCTATTGCAGCATCGTCGTGTTGCATACCACCTGTTATTGCGCTTATAGCTGGAGTTGGTGGAAGTGCATCTGCATTATCTTGGATGGAACCTTTTAGACCCTATTTAATTGGTTTAGCAATTATAGCAATAGGCTATGCTTGGTATAGTTATCTAAAACCAATAAATGAAGATGATTGTGGTTGTGAGATAGATGAAAAACCTAAATGGTTTCAAACTAAAGGATTTCTTATTGGCATCACCATATTTGCAGGATTATCAATTGCTTTTCCTTATTACTCAAATATGTTTTATCAAAACACTGAAAAACAAATCATAGTAGTTGACAAATCAAACATAAAAACTACAGAGTATAAAATAAGTGGGATGACCTGTGCCAGTTGTGAAGCACACGTCAACCACGAAGTAAATAAACTTGACGGCATAGTAAACTCAAAAACATCATATGAAAATGGTAATGCAATCATTGAGTTTGACGAAACCAAGACTAATGTGTTGGAAATTGAGAAAGCAATTAACGCAACAGGTTATAAAGTAACTAACAAAAATGAAATCAATTAGTATGAAAGAATATGATGTATTCATAATTGGTTCAGGAATGTCAGGAATGACTATCGCAAATAAATGTGCCTCAAAAGGTCTTTCGGTCGGCATAACCGATGAATTACCATACGGTGGTACTTGTGCATTAAGAGGTTGTGACCCAAAAAAAGTGATTATAGGGGCTACGGAAGTACGAGACTTTGCTAAAAGGCTCAAAGGTAATGGCATTGACACCGTACCTAAAGTCAATTGGAAGGACATTATGGATTTTAAACAAACTTTTGTAGATGAGATGCCGCCTAAAATAGAAAAGGGATATGAAAAGAGCGGTATAGATACATTCCATAGTTCAGCAAAATTTTTGTCAGAAAACACATTAGAACTTGGAAACGACAAAGTAAGGGCTAACAAAATTGTAATCGCATCAGGTTCAAAACCAAGAGTTTTAGAGTTTGAAGGTGGTCATTATGCCAAATCCAGTACCGATTTCTTGAATTTAGAAAAATTGCCAAAATCATTATTGTTTATCGGTGGTGGCTATATCGCTTTTGAGTTCGCCCATATCGCAGCTCGATGTGGAGCAGAAGTTACTATTGTTCATCGTGGACAAAATCCCTTGGAAAATTTTGAACAAGATATTGTAAAACATCTTGTTTCTGCCACAAAAGAATTAGGGATAAAACTCATTCTTAATACAGATGTTACTGTTATTGAGAAAGTAGATAATCAGTATAGGATAAAAGGTAAATCTCAAGAGAAAACAGAGTATTTTGAAGCGGAAGCAGTATTTAATTCTGCTGGTCGTCCACCTTCAATATTCGATTTAAATTTAGACGAAGCCAACATTGTATTTACTAACAAAGGTATTACGGTAGACAAATACCTTCAAAGTACTTCAAACCCTCATATTTATGCAGCCGGCGATGCGGCAGATTCAGAAGGTTTGCCTTTAACCCCAGTTGCGGTTTTGGAGGGTCATACGGTTGCTTCAAATATAATCAAGGGCAATTCTAAAGAAATAAGTTACCCACCAATGCCAACGGTAGTTTTTACATTGCCTACAATTGCGTCTGTTGGCTATTCTGAATCGAAAGCGAAAGCGCTGAACTACAATATTCAGGTAAATTATAAAGAGGTTGGCAATTGGTTCAATGCCAAACGTTTGAATGTAGAAGAATATGCGTTCAAAACTATAATTGACGTAGAAACCCAAACAATTTTGGGAGCGCATTTAATCGGACCACATACAGAAGAAACCATAAATCTCTTCGCAATGGCCATAAAAACAAAGTTGAAAATTAATGATATTAGAAAAATGATTTTCGCATATCCTACATTGGCTTCAGATATAACATATATGCTTTAAAAAAAAATTGAATGGAAACTATATTAAAATCAGAAATTACCTGTCCTAACTGCGGACATAAAAAAGAAGAAGATATGCCAACAAATGCTTGTCAATTTTTCTATGAATGTGAGAATTGTAAAACAGTTTTGAAACCAAATGAAGGAGATTGTTGCGTGTTTTGTTCTTATGGAACAGTTGCTTGCCCACCAATTCAAGGGAGAACTAGTTGCTGCTAGATCTACCCAATCCGCCTCTTGAACTCCTTAATAAATTCAGCCTTCATCACACTACCTTTATAAGAATTAAGGAACCCTTCGAGATTTACTTCAGTCTTGATATGTTCCGCTTTTTCTTTATTCATTGCTAGAAAGTAGCTGTGAAGTGCATCTTTTAGGGTTTTGCCATTTGGCATTTTACGGTAGGTTTTACCGAACTCATCTTTCATTCCTGTTTCACGCTTCATTTCGAGTTCGTAAGCGCGTTCTAGGTTGAGCATCGTACGCAAGGTCATTATATCTTCAGTATCGTCATCGCCACCTTCTTTTCCTTCGTAACGTAGGATGGATTTACGTATCTCCAGACAAATATTCACAACTGGTGGATAAACTAGCTGGCGCTCTAAAGTTTCATTAAATCCTATGCGGTAAATACAACCACTAAATCGGTCGAGCAAAGAGGCATCCTGTTTGTTGTTTCCTACATAATTACCACTTGCTCCTTTACCAATCACATTACCAGTAGCAATGCAACCAAAGTTGCGGTGCTTTACGACTGGCTCATTTTTACCGTTAAAGATAATGGCATCTTCTTTGGCGCTTTTAGCCAAAGCATCATTGAGTAATCCTGCGGTATTGGCATCCAACTTTGGCATTTCGTCCAAAATCAGGATTTTGCCATCACGCCAGGCTTCAATCAATGCACCTTCTTTGTAGCCAGTAATAGTCTGACCGCCTTTAATATCAATTGGCGATGTCCATTGATTACAATTCACAATAGTAAAAGGCAATTCCTGTCCATCATTTTCAGATCTTCCGTTGATGGCATAGGCAATCTTTTCGCCTAAGGTTGTTTTTCCAGTTCCAGCACTTCCAACCAAATAAGGGTTGTTCCCAACGCTCAGATCATCCATCACTTTCATAAATTGTGGAATCTGTTGTACTTCTGGAATATCGAGTTTTCTATTTGTCATACTTACGTGATTTTTTAAAAAGTGTATCTGCGGCAGCGTTTGCTTCTTTCTTTGTAGAATAAATGGCCACGATCATTTGAGCATCCATACCACCTCTAAATTTATTTTTCAGCTCTTGCATCGTTGTTGGTTTTCCACTAAAAATACCTTTACGAGTATTGTAGAATGGACTGTACAAGACGTACATTTTGTTGGGATTCACTTTCATTAGATTTTTACGATTTGCAGTTGATTTAAAATTTCATCAATGGCGGAAATTTGTGCGATCGTATCTTCATAAAAAATGCGACCGAGATCCTGTGCCGTGTAGTCGCCAAAAACAAATTCGGCATTACCATCTTCGTGCGGATGGTTCAAAATGAAATATCCCAAACTCTCAATAGCATCGTGTAGCGTTAGCCTTTTTACATCACTAATGATGTTATTAAAATCATCTTTCAAGCCTGATGCGAGCGTTTCAGTTTTCCAAAGTTGATACGGTTCTTCGACATTTTTAAAGACAGGAATTAATGAGTAATTGAACTTTTCCTTATCTGAAAGTGTTCTATTGTAAATAACCAAACCATACTCATATTGCGAGTTCGGCTCCTCATAACTTACAAAGCCGGTTGTAGGATTACTTCCTTGACCATACGTACGTCCCAATCGAAATTTATAGCTGCCAGAAGTGGATTTTGTCTTCGATTTCCAGTCGGCTTCATTTTCAATTTCCCAATCTTCAAGTTCGCGAGCGTGTCCCAAAAACTGAACACCAAACGCATCCAAACGGTTCAGAAACATCTGCAACTTTTCTATATGTAGCGCAGCCGTCATATCGCCAGCATTCTGAACAAAATCGGGTAGCTCATCATTTGATTGTCCTTCAGCACGTTTTAAAAACGAACGTAACTTTTCATCAATAATAGCTGAGTACAAATCCTTTTTATCCAAGTACAACTGAAAATAATTTTCACTAATTCGCTTTACGCGAAAGTTGAGCTTGTGGTCTGCAAAGAAGTCATCTATTTCAAGTTTCCGAATGATATTGAATGCTTCCGAAACAGGCAGTACTGCTGAATTTGCTTCACCATCCTTACCAAAATCACGATGCAGTAATATGCCATTTTTGATCGTTCCTTCTTTAGTGTTGTACTTAATGAGCTTGTTCTGAGTTCCAATCTGGTTGGATGCCCCTACAATGTTTTCGGTAAGGATGTGACGTCGTTCCCTTTTGGAAGATGCTTTTTTAATCAACTCATTCCATTCCAGATTGACCATTTGTACATCTGCTTCGGAAATGTCACGACTTTCCGTGAAGATCTGTGAGATAAAGCTTTGTTCTGCTGGTTGCAGACTGTAGGTCAAAATCTTTCGTGAATCTGTGACTCCAAATTTCAAACTGATGTTACTCAGCGTATATGGGTTCTTTCCAGACTTACCAATACTCACTCCCAAGAAGATTCCCCAAGACGGATTGATGGTTGTCCCAATAAACGGAACGCGCACCACATCGCCGATGTTCCACATTGTGATATACCTTACGATAGAACGCTTCGTATTCTCCAAGCCTGCCACATAAGTGGCAAGCTGAGATGTTTTTGCGTGAATAATTTCTTCCAACTTTGTCCAGTCAGACTGAATACGCTCATTTTCCTTTTCAGAATCGCCACTACCACGCTGCGGTAAATCGTCGCGATCTTCTTTCAGTCTATTTATGACATCAAGCCTTTTCGCTTTTCGCTCTTCAATAAGCAATGGATATTTCTCATTGATGGCATCTACCATTTTCATTTGCACTTGAACTGGTTTCTGTCCTTCAAGTGCGTCAGTAATTCGCTTATCGATGTCCTGTTTGGTAAACGGTCGCTTTAGATTATTGACGATAGTAATATCGCGTACCGTGTCTTTTCCAAATGGCGTAGCGCCACCTTGACCTTTCTGAAACAAAAAGCGCTTTTTAGTTTCGGCATCGAGCGGCAGGAACTCCGTTTCCAAATCATAAGTTCCTTGCTGTTTTTCAAGTTTGATCTGATGGTCGTAGCGTTCCAGAAGATCATCATAAAGAGCATCTTGTTCTTCAACTTTTAGCAATCCAGCTCTACCTGTCAGCTGGCGTACGGCTCCATCCTTAAAACCATTGCGCTCGTAGCGTATGTAGCCGTTTTTATCAGTTTTCTTTTGGTAGGTAGGATATCCCAATTGCTCCATCATTTCCTGATTCTCATCTACCCAATTCCACGCAGCGATGTCTCCATACTTATTCAAGAAATCGGCACTCTTTAAAGTCTCATCATTGGTTTTCTGTGAGCCTGTGGTATTGGCATCCAGCGATTTTAATTTCGCCTTGAGCATAGTCATCAATCTTTTTTCCGTAGGAATATCACTCGTAATGTAATAGTATTCTGGTAAAACTACTTGACCAGTACGATTGATACGACCACGCTTTTGAACTTCAGTATTAATATCCAACTCAAATTGATGCACAATCATCGCTCGCTGGCGCTGATCCTTAAAATCTTTACTTGCGTGTGCTGATGATCCGGTAGAACCACTTTGATTAATCAGCAGCACATCATAATCGCCACCATTGAACATTCTAAAAGAACGCTCCGTATTACTGCGGAAGGATTGTACCACTGCTTCGTCGCCTTCCATCGCAATGCGCTGATTACGACCTGTGACTTCGGCAACCTTAAAATACAAATCGGTATGGCCACCAAGATGTTTTGGTTTTTTCTTTTTCTCAATGAAGTGAATCAACTCATCAATAGGCGAGATAGAAAGTCCTGAACTCTCAAGAACCATTCGGCTTTTAATGTCTTTGTATTTCTCGATACCTTTTTGTGACAGCTCTTCCAATTCTATACGCTCACGTGTTTTTGAGCCATCAATAGCGGTATAACTATAATTGAAAATTCCATCCAAACCACGAACCAACGTTCTCACAAAATCCATCTGCTCCTTGGGAATCACATCGCCACTTACCAAGTTCATTTCTTTTAAAAATGCACCCATTGTAGATTTAAAAGCGATCACGACTTTCTTATCTTCCTTCAGTAATTTAATGGTATGATCTACCACATCTTTTACTTTCAATGCAAAAAGCATTTGGTCAACGATATTGAATACTCTGGAAAAGTATGGCGATTGTTTTACGCCCAGACTTCTAGGTTTGGAAGACATATGTTCGCCCTGCGCTTTCGCGGAAGCGTGAATATCTGCCAAAATAGGCGCGACAAATTCCTGTTCAAACTGAACGACTTCATTCATCAAGGAAATGATACTATTTACACTCGCACGGCTGATGCTGCGCTGTGGTTCTGCATCGAGCGTGATATAATCTACTTTGATACCTTCATTTGATCTTTGCCTACGAATGAGCTGACCACTTTCAGAAAGGTTGGACGCCACAATTTCCTGAAGCGCCAGTCCACCGCTGGTCATAGAACGTACAAAACTTGCATCGGTCAATCCAGTTTCGGCAATAGCAGTTTTCTTTGCATAAAATGGCATTACTTCGGGATATTTGGCAAACGTCGCACTCAAAAAGCAGCAAGCTTTCGTCTGTGGTAATACGTTGCGCATCCACGTCCCAATGATGCTATCAAAACCACCTGCCATATGCGACTCATCGAGAATGAAGATGACCTTCTTATATTTTTTGCTGCCTTCCAAACCATTATTGACCATACTTTCTAGCCACAATCTTTTATAAGGATGTGCGGACTGCACTTGAGAATAAGTGCAAAAAATCATATCGTAACCTACAGGCAAATGGTCTAAGGTTTCCGTAATAGTGATGAAAGGCACCTTGTCTGGATCTGGTAAATTCTTACCGATTTTCTTGTGCCACTCAATAGACTCGATGCTTTCTGTGGGGAATTCCTTTTCGGTAGTAATCAGCTCATATTGTGCCTTGCTGCTCATCGGTGTAAACACTACATTTCCTTGAGCATCTTTTACCTTTGAATCTGTATCGGTGTTGACTATAAATGGTCTGATATTGTCAAAACCAATCGCTTTGAGATCGCGGTACATATCTGTAAAAAGGTCTGGCTTTTTTGTAAAGAAAACGGGAAGAAAGCCCTGCATAACTGCGTGTCGTATCACCGCCGCTGCTTGCCTGCCTTTCCCAATTCCCGTTTGATCTGCTATAATAATGCCTTGCTCGTTCTCAAACTGCTTGAGATATAAGCCTACGGCATCCACCTGTTCTGCGCCGAGACCTTTCCACATCTCTTTGGTAGATTCATACTTGAGCTGGTTACGCACATAATTATCAATGTTGCCTTTGTCCTTTACAATTCGGTTCAATGATTTTTGAACTTCAAAAGCCATATTACGCGGGATTTGCGTATTCATTTTGTAAGGTGCTTGCGACTTGGACGCATAAGGTACTAATGCCGCTTCCTGAGTGGCAAGTTTTGCTACTTCATCTGCGTTCTGGCTGTATTCAGCTTCCTTTATATCGAGTTCTTCGTTATTCATTTTTGAAAAGTGCTAATGCTTCCAAGTAGCTCCGAAGCGTGGTTTCTGAATATAATTGCACGGCATCTTCCTTATCCATTCCGCCATACATTAATGAGTCCGTGGGCAGGCTGTCATCCATTTTATCCCAACTTTCTTTGAGCGTCCAGAGCGCGGTCTGCATCTTATCGGTTTCTAATAAAAAGCTCGCAATTTCTTCAGTACTCGTTCCATCATTATAGATGACTTCCAAGTATTCTTCAATGAGCGCAATAGGATCTTCGCCTAATTCCTTTGCCTGCTCAATGAGTTCGTGTAGCTGGATGAATATGCCTGCTTCGTGATCTTCAAACCTTTTAAATTTTGAAGGATTTGAAACCACAAACAGTCGCGCCTTGACATCGCCAGACATTAATTGGTTGTTATAAAATATCATTGTATTCGTGCTTTTTTGAGTTGAGAGATGAGTGTGTTTAAATTGGGTTTGATGTGTGATTTGACACGTTTCCAGAGGTCAAAAAAAGTTTCAACCATTGTATCCAGTTCGGGCGCTTTGGTCTGATCTGGCGCCACACCAGATGGTTTTGATTTACGACCACCTACTAGAATGAGCATCGTCTTAGTCACAGCGCCTTGCTTATTGTAGAGCTTGTAGCTGTTCATATTGATAATATCGTCCACGTGATAATGACGGTACAACCAGTTAAAAAATGGACGGTATTTTGCAAACAACCCATCTTCGCCGTAATACACGTGACCCATAATGATAATTGCCGCTTTGCCATCATCTTTCATCGTGTGCAACGCCAGTCCAGCCATTAAATGTTCTAATCGGATATGGTTTGCAATACCACGCTGTTTATTGAAATATTTGTTTGCAATACGCTGCTTATCAAATTTGGACGCTTCCCATCGTGCAAATGGCGGATTGGTCACCACCACATCGTGCACTTTATTCATTACTTCTGGAAAAGGTTCAGCGGCATTGTTGTTTGTAATACGTCCAAAACCCTGATACTCGAGCGACTTTTTTCGACTGTTATCTATTTCATTGACGTGCGTAATTCTTGGATTTGCGCCTACGAGTAATAATCCATTGCCAGCACTTGGCTCAAAGATGAATTCTGCATCCTTCATTTGGGTGTATTCTGCAACGATGGCACCTATGGGACAAGGCGTTGAGTATTGCTTATACAATTCCTTGCTGCTATCTGAATAGGCATATGTTGGCTGCACTTGACTCCAGAAAAAATCCATTTTACGTAAGCGACTTTCAAAAGGGATTGGTTCTTTGTAGAGCATTTTGTACCATAACAACCAACTCAATTCCACCGCTTCCCAGAGTGCACCTAAATTGGGTGCGCCGGTTTCTTTTTTTAATGCTTCGACTTTCTTTTTTGATAGGCGTTCCGCTTTCGCGAAAGCGGTATGCATCACAGCAACCACACGATCTATATAATCGTTTTTAGTAGTTGACTTTTGGGTCTTTTGCTTTTTGGGAAGTGATTTTGGTTTGCTTTCTGGTTTTTGCTGTCCATCCAAATAATCCTGAATATTGGCTTTAGAACGCTCCAAACGATTCATCTGCCACTGCATCTCGTTGAAAGCTTCTTTGGATTTCTTATCCGTTTTGGGTTTACCAGTTTTAGGGTTTACATAGTCCAGATGATCTTCTACCAATTGCAGTAACATCGCATCGATAATCTCGATTCCTTTCTGGGGATCTGCGATGGGACGTGAATGCTCCACCACAGACCACCACTTATGGCTGTTATTCTCGATGTCGATTTCAGCACCCAATGACGATACGCTTTTATAGCCTGCGTGAATGTTCACATAAGGATAATTGAGATCAGTAGGATAACCGATGGTTGCAAATGCTTCTGGACCACGATTTTCCCATTCCTGCAACAGCGTTGAGCGATTAACAGCAATACCATAATCGTTAGGATGCGGCATCTGTGACAATTGAAAAAGCTCCAAACCAGAAACTTGTTTCAGATTCTCATCATTTACCGTATAAAGTTGGGGGAACTTAAATTTTAAAAAGTTACCATCGCCTATGGTCAAACTGCCAGACTGGAAAGGCTCGCCTGCGTGAACAGGAACAAGCACATTGGGAACTATGTGATCGCGATTAAAAATATCTTTAGCAATAGACCGAGCTTCAGTTTCAACTTCTTTTAAGGGAATAAGCTCCAGACTCAAAGATCGATTCAACCGGTTCACTTGCATTAATGCCATCGCTCGATCTTTAATAGACAGATCGTAAACCCAATCTTTAAAATTTTGAAGTGCTTTTAAGAGATGATTCTTAAAATGGATTTCGCTCCATTGATCGGCAGCATCTTCCAGATCCATTACGGTGGTGGCGATAATGGTTTCAGGTTCGACGTCCAGCTCTTCGGTTTGCTCATTCAGTTTCTCAATGACTTCCTTTAAAACTGATCTTGTGGAAAGATTACGTTCTGCATCTGTTTTATAACCAGAATCATCTTCTGGTTCCTTAACGACTTTCTTTTTTTCTTCAGCTCCTTCTTTAGGGACTTTCTCAATTTCAGTATCTCCTTCCTTAACGACTAGCGCATCATTTTCAGTCACTTCCTTAACGACTTCGTTTTGGGTAGGCAAGCTTTCTAAAGCGACCATACCGTCAATCACTTTCCCATCTCTAAACAGGACGCGTGACTTTCTCTTGTAGTTGCGAGGATGTACTTCTATATGTTTGAGTGTATCGCCATACTTGCGCATTGCAAAACGACTCGCTATCTCGTGAGCGACTTTCTTGTAAGAATCAAAAACGACATAGTTTTCCTGTTCTGCTTTTTCCTGCCCCTTAAGGAAGATCGTTACATAGGTAAATTGCCCTTTGTCAATGTTTTCTAAGGACGACTCAAAAGATGGATGGATCAATACGTGTTTCCAATCGCCATCTTTTACAAATTCCTTTTCCAACTCTTCGACATAGCGACAGTATGCAGGATGATTGTCAACATACCATTTCATTGGGTCTGACAGTGTTTCCTTAAAACCAAGTTCCTTCAAATGAAATGCTAGTTCTTTAGGAAGGACTTCGCTAAAGTGAAGCTCGATGCCTTTTTTCTGTTTGTTGAATGTACTGGTTAATTGCATTTGCGTTCCCAAAATTTGCTAGTCGCTTAGGGACTAGTTTGTGGTGTGTATTGGGATAAATATAGATTTCGCTTTCGCGAAAGTGACGTAAGGGAAAGGGATTGCGGTACGTTACAGCATTTAGTTTTTTAGTCTAAAATCAAGAAACCCTAGCGGTGGCTAGGGTTGTGAATTTATGGATGGGATAAATAGAAAAAGAAGTTATCGGTACAATGGTCTTTTCTAAAAAAAATTCAAACTATGTTGAAAACTTAAATTTCTAACGAGCTTATAAATGATTAAATTAGTAAAGAATTTAAACTTAAAATTATGGGAATTAAACCAGGTCCAAAAAGAACTGCCAAATCAACGGGAAAACCAGACAGACGCCAACGAGATAATAAAAAGACTGGTGGAAATACGCCATCATTAAAACCACATAAGCACAAGAAAGGAGATTAGTTTATATAAATTATTTGATTTTTAAATAAACAAATCCTGAAACCTCTGAAGTTGCCTGCTCGTAAAATGCTGCTCCATCCAAATAGACTTCAGGGCATTCTTACCCATCTGATCGCGTAGCTTTTTATTAGAAACTAAACGTTGGATAGCGTTTACCCAGTCTTCAGCGCTTTCGGCAAGTAATCCTGTTTCTCCTTCCTTAAGGACTTGTTCCGCTGAATGAAATTTTGATGCAATTACTGGAATACCAAAAACAGCACCTTCCAATAGCTCAGTGTAAGGCGCACATTGAGAAAAGCGGTTCTTTTCAGAAAGTAAAAGAACCATATCCAGTGCCAAATCATTCAGTTTTTTAAAGTGATTTTCAAACGCCACAGGTTTATGATATTCTATTGCTAGTCCTTTAAGAACTAGCTCGCCATTACTATCTTTTCCATCCCAACCATAGCATACAAATTGAACTCCTTCTTTAAGGACTTCTTTAGTTTTTGCAACTAGTTCCTTAAGGATTAGCAAATCTTCAAGCTGACTTTTACTACCTATAATCCCAATCCTGATTGTTTCAGACTCATTACGTTTTAAAGGTGGTATCTCTTCATAACCAAGTCGTGACACCAAAGAGGGCAATTGCGCAACGTGCGTACTATGATTAGGAAAATTGTCAAGTAATATCTTTTTATAAAAACTAGCCAATGGTTTTGTAGCAGCTGTTACCACATCCATAGAAATCATATTTGACAATAATTGCTCTTTATCACGAGTGCTGATTTTGCGCGACAATGCGTGACTTTGAGGAATAGCCGTAAAATTTTGATCGACATCCATTACCAATTGAACATCTGGTCGCAATACACGAATTGCTTTTATAAAGAAATCAATATCTGAAAAGATAACTGGGAAGATCACATAATCTGCCCAGTATAGTAGTTTTTCATCAATCAGATTCTCATAATCTTCAAAGCGCTTATTGAAGTTAAAGGTTTCAATAGCAGTAATAATCGCGCAATGAGATGATGTCTTGTTAAGTTCCAAAGCAGGTGTTATTGCACGGTAATACCCTGTGGAATCTAAACAAGGCGAAACATACAACAAATGAATTTTATCATCGTCATCTTTATAATCAGGATATTTTCTGCTGAATAAGGTTTCGTTCTTAAGTCGTTTTTTCAGTTCTAAAATGGTTCTCATATCAGTTGGCTTCAGCGTTAATATTCATCTCGTTTCCTTCGTAGAATTTGGCGATGCGTTGACCTGTTGCTTTGTCATAAATCTCAATTGTGCCTGCGAGCGGACCGTATTCTTTTATTTTTTTGCGAAAGCGCGAAAGACCAGTTTCCCTACTTTTAGTTTTGGATAATTTATGACGCCAGTCGATAGAGTACATCGTGCGCACATTACCATCCTTGAACCAGACAATCATTTTAGTTTCTGAGTCTTGGCCAAGTTTCCAGCCTTTTTTCTTCTTTTCCATTATTTAAAGTATTTGATGAGTGATAAAAGTGAAATTTCTTTGATGTAGGTCTTATTGTGAAAAGCTTTAACTGTTACAACATCTTGTTTGACATTGAGCCAGATCTGAACATCTTGCTCACAGATTTGATTGGCCGTGGCAAACTCCTTGAGATACTTTTTGATACTGAAGGCAATTTTATTGCGAACATTGGGTAATACCGCGATACCTTCCTCTAAAAAGAAAAAGGCAAGTTCGTCAGTTGGTACAGACTTAATATGCTGATCCTGATCGTATAAATTTGAAATAACCTTGTGCTCTTCCTGACTTATACGTAAGTAGAGTCGCTCGCTGAGCACATTTTCCCAAGTGGCGATATTGCGCGTGTGGTTGATAATATTATGCGAGATCTTTTTCTCGTAGCCAAAAACATCAATAGATATCTCGGCAATCGCTCCCTTGAGTTTATTGGTCAGGGCAGCGTTTTTCTTTTTGAAAATGCGTTTCATTCGTTAAGTATTGGTGTATAAAAATCGTTGTGTAGATGGGTTGAGTACACTTGCGTGGAAGTGTTGCAAAAGCTCAGGTTGTCCCAGTTTGCCTATTCTCGTCTCACATTGCCTGAAAAGAGCCAACCTCGGTTTCTGTTTGGCAGTATCTTTTTTCTCATTGTTTAGAAATCTGCGTATTTGCGCAGCAACGATGAGTTTTAGTTGCACTTCAACCTGGCGTTTTTTGTGGTCTCGCCACCATTTTTTTGTGCCGGCAAAACCTGTTTTATTTTTAGGATCAAAATATTGATTTGGCAACTGCACGAAGCGACGCTCTGGGTCTTTGGCGAGATATTTCCGTACGAGTTCTATGCGATCTACATAGCATTGATGCACATTTGCTAGATGTTTATCGGCTACTGGATTATACCATTGCCAGAGTAACTCTTTACCAATTTTGATTTGTGATTCTGTGAGATAGGTGTCTTGGTAGAGCACATTTCGCGAAAGCGTCCAAAGCGCATTCACATAAACAGAAAGGGAAGCGGAACGAGCCGAATCTCGTGGCAAATTTTCGGCGCCAGTTTGATTTGTGGCTCGATTCCGCGCATTTTCCCCTGCATCTTTGGATTTTTTGGGGCATTTTTTCCCTGTGTATCCTGTAAAAGTGTTGCTAGAAGCGTTGCGTGACGTTGTTTCTTTTATGAGCGGTAGCGAATTCCTTTTATCTCCGAATAGCTTGGCTCGGCTTGAGTTATCAACGCCTATTATTAAATTATTTATGTAACCATTGTTACTAGAGTCTGTATGACGACAAGTTGTCGTATGTGTTTTTTTAAGATATTGATTGTGTGTAGGTTGTAAATTCCGTGAGTCTTGCTCATTTTTAGGCTTATCAACCTGTTTTAAACCGTTTGCTAACAAGATCTTTGGCTCGACCCAGAGGTCATATCCAGAATTGGTACCGTGCCATATTTTATTGATAATGATTCCTGCTTCTATAAGTCTTTTTAAGTGACGCTGTATAGTACGAGGACTGGCGTTGCCCATTTTAGCCAACTGTAGATTGTTGGTCTTTAGAGGCGGTAAATTTTGTGGATCAAGTTGTGTGACATTACTCGCTTTCAGTAGGGAAAGTCCGTAAATTTTAATGATATCCTTTGCAGTGGCGGCAATGGCCTGGCGTATGCGGTTGGAAAGTTGATCTGTATTCTGGTTGTGTTCTTTAATGTGATAATCCAATGCTTTAAAAGCGATGGAATAATTAACTATACTCATTTTTAGGACTGTTATGAAACAGCAAAGTGTGTGCTTTGTCTATCTCACTAGTCGGCTTGTGGTGCTTTTTTAGCATCTCTATTTCTTCCTTGATTTCTTTGATAAGGCTAAGGAAACCTTGGTCTGGGCTATCTTCTGCAAATTTCATCAGTATGAGATTTACATTATAACTTCATAGACGTTTGCGAGGGTAATGGGATGTTTTCAGTGAGAACTTTCCCCTTTTTACTATTACGCAATGTTTTCTCGTGTTTGGATTCTAATAGCGTAAGACAGGCTTCGTAAATAAGCTCTTCGCTAGATGGCCTAATCTCTTTTCGGTTAAAAAATTTTGAAACCGTTGGTCTTGATTTTCCCGATTCTTTAGCTACAAGGGCTATGGGGTTATCAAAATACTTGTGCATTTTTTTTGTAATGGCTTTAATTTCATCAGGTTGATACATTCTTATAAAGTTTATGTGATTCGATTAACAATTCAGTGTAAAAGTTTTGTAAATTTGGCAACAATTTAACGCCTATATTGTAATTATATCGCCAAATATATGTATAAACGATGCTTAATAAACAACAAAACTGAATAATAATTTTCAGTTTACTAGAACAAATGACAGATCAAAACGCTAAAGAAAAAGGAGAAGTAATTGATAATGAAATTAATACTATGAAGCAGAATGCAGATTACGACACCATAGATTTAAAATTTATAGATGCAATAGACGAAGTCTTGCAAAAAAATGACCAGCTAGGAATAAAACCGAGTAATGATAGTAGTCTAGGGAAACTTATTTACCCATCCAATAGAAGTATCATATCATCTGTACGAAGTAGAGCTAAACACATACCACACCTAGCTTTAATCAACTTTGCAAAAATGTTTGATGTTGATATGAATTACTTTTATTCAAACCGAACCTTGAACTACATTCCGAGAGTTCGTACCACAGATAATCGCATAGACAACTCAGTTAAGGATACAGGAGAAGGCTCTTTCGTGACACACGCTGGAAGCGGAACTATAAGAGATGTTAAGAATGTCGCAAAGGAAATTATAAACGATAACAGAACGACACATTCTAATCCATCGGCTGAAACCATCATAAATAATTTCATTCAAAAAATAGATGAACATTGCATTCCAGATTTCTATAGTATACTCAATGCAATAAGAGATGAGACTGGAGGCACCATAGAAGAGTTGAAATATCATTTAAAAAAGAAATCTAAAAAGCTGGACAAGCTTAATAAAAAGCATCACAAGGAATTAAAGGTCGTTAATTTAAAGCTTACTGAAGCTTGTGAACGTATGATCGAAGCGCAAGAAAATGAAAAGCAAACGATGATGAAATACATCACGTTACTTGAAAATAAATAAACGTCTTTGTTTCGTAACGTTTATAATGTTATGTTTGTATTCTCAAAACAATCAGCTTGAAAAAATCAAATACAGATTACTCTAAATTGTTACGACTTCTCAACGAGAAGGAATATGCAAATAAGTATATTATTAATGCCGAAAGGCGTATGATAACGCACTGGCAGGATATAGGTCTCTTTGAAGATCAACGCCACACTGATAGTGGATGGAAGAAATTTAGTCTCATAGATATTCTGTGGATGGGTATCATCATCGAATATCGCAATCTGGGATTTGCAAATGAGAGGATAAAGCCTGTTAGAAAATTTCTTTTTGAGAACACTACCATTGAAGGTAAAAGCATAAGCAAGTTAGAATATTCAGCTGTTCAAGTTCTCGCTTTCGCGAAAGCGTTATACCTAATAACAGATGTGGCAGGAAACATATATCTCGCAGACGATTATGAATATGTAAAGCTCTTGCAGGAAGGCGAAGTGACCAATCACATTGTGTTGAACTTAAATCAAGTGGTTAAGGAAAATATAGCTGTACTGTTTTCTGAACCCAACTTCAATGCTTTTGCAGGATTAAATAAAGACGAAATCCAAGTAATGCTCATACTGAGAAGTGAGTCTTATCAATCTGTCCAAGTGACCAAAAAGAATGGCGAGATCGATATGATTGAAGGAACAGAACGCATCAGTGAGAAAGATAGAATCATTGACATTCTAAAACAGCACGAATATCAAAATATCGAAATAAAACAAGCTAACGGTAAAGTGGTTTTGATAAGCCGTACCGTAAAACAGAAAGCAAAATAGAGTAACTATTTGCAAAACACACTCAATTTGTGATCCGAATAAACGGAAGCCAATTTGACGAGATAAATATGAAAACTTAAAAAGCATTGATTGACCTAAAATGAAATGAGCTTATAAAGCCATCCCACATCCCACCAACGCTATGACTATAAAATTAGCATACCGTACACGGATTTAACAATGCAATCAATAGATGTAAAAAAAGAGAGTAATAAGGAAATAACAAAAAATAAAATGTCTGTAGAGAGACTCAAATCATTTAAGGGGTTTGAGAATGTGAACGAAGATGAGGCAGATGAAATAATTAAAAATCTTGAGCAGTTTGCACTCATATTATGCAAACAAGTTCAGCAAAACGTAGCCTAATGAAAGATTTATCCATCTTTAATCAATTTGCCCGAAAAGACGAAAGCAAGTCTCTCAGACAAGCAGGAAATGCTGTTATTTATACAAGAGTATCTACTAAAGAACAAGCAGATAATAATGCTAGTTTAGATACGCAGTTAAAGTACTGTGAGCAACTTGCTCAAAAGAAAGGGCTTGATGTGGTAGAGTATTTTGGTGGGACTTATGAATCTGCTAAAAGTGATGAGCGTAAGCACTTTCAAAAGATGCTGAACTTCGTGAAACGGCGAAAGGACATTGGGTATATCATAGTGTATTCTTATGATAGGTTTTCACGAACTGGTGCTAACGGTGCATACATTAGTGACCAGCTGAAAAGACAAGGCATTGTTACCATATCTGCTACTCAAGAGGTAGATACTTCTACTAGTGCGGGATCTTTTCAACAGAACTTATATTATATGTTTTCTCAATTTGATAATGAATTGAGAAGAGATAAATCCGTTTCTGGAATGCAAGAAAAATTACGTAGAGGCGATTGGACTGGAGCGTGGCCATACGGCTATACAAATACAAATCCGGGAAAAGGAAAGAAACCTAACTTTGTAATTAATGAAAAAGGGAAACTTCTAAAAAAAGCATTTGAGTGGAAAGCGATGTCAAACACCTCACACGTTGAGATATCCAAAAAACTTAAGCGAAAAGGATTAGACCTTTCGGCAAAAAAGCTAAGTGATTACTTTAGAAATCCATTCTACTGCGGCTTGATGGTAAACAAATTAATACCAGGAGAAGTAATTCAAGGAAACCACGAACCAATGATTACTCGTGAAATGTTCCTCAAGATTCATAATCTTCTCAACTCAAGAGAAGAAGGCAGGAAGTACAACCTTGATGATGAAAATCTACCGTTGAAAATGTTCGTTAAATCAACAGAATGCGGCACACCTTACACAGGATATGTAGTTAAAAAGAAAGGTTTGTATTACTATAAAAACAGAAGATCTGGAAGTAGAGAAAACCGAAGCGCAAAAAAGCTTCACAATTCATTTATGGCTCTCTTAGAAAACTACACACTATCTGATGCAAAGTACATAGAACCTCTTAAAGAGATTATTGAGAAGACTTTCATCGATTTAAACAAAGAGCAGATAGATGAAGCAAAGGTATTGAATACTAAAGCTGCGGAGCTGGATGTTAAACTTGATAGGTTGGAAGAACGTTTCGTATTTGAAGAAATATCGAAGGTTCAATATGATAAATTCAAATCAAAACTTGAGTCCGAAAAGAACAAAATTACGGAGCTAGTTTCAAACTCAGGATTTAATAGTTCGAACCTTAAAAAATCAATTGATAAAGCTTTAAATTTCGCCCTGAATCTACCGTCATTGTGGCAATCAGGCAATATTGAAGTAAAGCGCTCACTTCAATTTATGCTGTTTCCAGAAGGAATAGGGTATGACTTCAAAAACGACCGACTTCGAACTTTTAGAGTGAATTCAATTTTTACTGCAATCGCCTCAATTTCAGATAAGTTAGAAGCAAATAAAAACGGGACTTTTCAAAATAATTTTGAAAAATCCCGTTTAGTGACTACGACAGGATTCAAACCTGTGACCGCTGGAGCCGAAATCCAGTGCTCTATTCAGCTGAGCTACGTAGCCGTTTACGATGCAAATATACTGCTAGTGCTCATAAAATTCCTGCGATCACTCGATTTATCTAATAAAAATAATCTTGTTTACAATCAACAAAATACAATCATACTTTGTTGTGTTTGGATTCTGATTTGCAAAACTATTTAATGATCGTCTCGATTATTGGCTCATTATCTTGCTTTCGCTAAAGCGTGCTTTAACTTACATCTTAACTGTCAAAACTGGCATCACCGCATGATTTGCAATATCTTCACTTATACTGCCTTTAAGTAAATGTGAGATTCCTGTGCGACCATGTGTAGGAATAGCAATGATATCGGCTGCTGCTAAAGATGCAAAATTCATTGCGCCTTGTTCTACAGAATAATCTGCATAGCGATTTACTGTCTTGATAGCGTTTACCACATCTGGATGCTTTACCTTTCTAAAGAATTCCAGTAAGATCTCGTCCATTTCACCGGTGCTTTTAAATTGATCACCTGGAAGATTTACATATAGAAACTCAATGCGTGCATTAAGCATGGTTGCAACTTCTATCATTCTATGATACGCTTTTACAGTTTCCACATTAAAATCGCTTACAAAAAGTATGCGTTCTGGAGCAAAATTGATCTCATTATCCTTAACGACAAGAACTGGTGTTTCAGAATGGCGCACCACTTTTTCTGTATTGCTACCTTTTATAATTTCTGTTAGACCTTTGCTACCGTTAGAACCCATTACAATGAGCACTGCTTTCATTTCCAAAGCAAGATCACTAATCTCTTTGAAATCGAGATGTTTTTTCAACAAAGGTTCTACAATGATCCCTTCTAGGTAGGGTTCCTTTATTAATTCCTCAAACTTTTGACCTATGACTTTGCTATAATAAATAGCTTGTTCAAAGCTGTTGTTCTTATCATTGAGCCCTTCTTCAAGTCCTGCCATGTGAATGAGGTTGATTTTTGCATTGATGCGTTTTGCAATAGTAGCTCCTACTTTTAAGGCTTTATGACTGGTCTTAGAAAAGTCGATGGGTATAAGTATGGATTTCATTTTATAAGTATTGGGTTATTTAACGGGCATAAAGTTATAACTGTTCCATATCACAAACGATGATATAAATCAGCTTTTCATATAACAATGAAGATATGGTTTGCCTTTATACATTAGAAACTACAGCATGATAATCCTTAAAAGAAAAATTACCAGAAAACAAAACTACCGATTTATTAACTACTTTTTCTGCATATTGATGTGAAAAACCTAATTCTAATGCATAATCATAGACTATTTTTCTTTGAAGATCGTCTTGTATTCCATCAGCATAAATGACCTGAAACATTTCAAAGAGTCTTCTTAAACTTTTATTAGTATCAGAAGAGCGCTCTACTGGATATTTTTTGGGATTGGCAATTAACATGTTATACTCTTTTTCAGTGATACCTAGTTTGATCGCAATGGGTCTTAAAAATGCTTTTTCGTCATCGTCTATGACACCATTAGATTGCGCCACGTAAACCAAGGAGGAGAAATGGGCAAATCGTTTGCTATGCTCTTTTGAAGCTACGGTGTTAAAGCTGTCCATGAGTAATAAGTTTTAATTATATCCTTTTAATTTACAGTCCCAGCAATGAGTAATCAAAATTACTCTGCGGTTTTTTTACTTTTTTCAATACCCATAAACCTTCGGCAGGTGGTATTTCTAGATCGAGATGAGATTCTATCTCGTTTTCCATATACCACAAACCATTCATGGCCTTTTTTTGAAAATTAATGGTTCCATTATAATTTATGGTAAAATCATGCTCGATTTCTTCTGTCGTAAAACCATCTTCTAGAATAACTGGATTTGTGGAATACTGAACTTCAAGCGAGATTAAAAAATCTTCTACATAACCATTTATAGCTACCGTTTTACCTGTTGAGAAAGGACCTTTTTCTTCAGTCAACGTCCCGATTATTTCAGAATCCTCAAAGGTTAGCTGTGCATTTATCTTCACTCGCTCACCAAAAAAAGGCAATTCAAATCCCAACCCATAAATAAAATAACCTTCCCAATAACCGCTTAGTTCTTGCATGGCATTTAGAATAATTTAGCTCTTAATTCTTTGATAATATCGGTCCAAAAAGCTGCTCTTTCCTCTTCAGTATTACTCTTTATACGGCCTAATAATTTCTCATTATTGTCTAGCGAGACTACTTTTCCTCGTTGGGCGGCTTGATATTTACCTAGTGAAGATGACTCCCAATCACATGCCTTAATAACTATTGGTACAATAATTTTGTTCTGTTTAATAGCCTTTTCTATTTCAATTTTATTTATATAATCCGTATTTAAAAACTTCACACTGATTAAACAAATCATGATATCACATTCGTCGATCTCTTTTTTAATACGATCATCCCATTTATCACCAAAATCAATTTGTCTACAATTGAAAGTAGCAAGTCCTTCGCTTTTTAAGGTAACTAAATGATCTTCCATGTCTTGTAAATAATTCTCATCATATTTGGAATATGAAATGAAAATTCTCGTCATTTTTTTCTTCTCATCGTACATTTGATTACTTTTTATTTTTAAGCTTTTGTCTAATCCAACACTGTGTAAAAGTTCAGATATTAAGAATTGTTCGCCACTTTCATTACAAGTTACTGCTACATTTTTGCGTGAATAAAACCAGTCAACTAATTTTTCATATTTAAAAATAGTTGGGTCATTCATTTCTTCACAACGTCTACAAATGCAAGGAACTAATATTTCATTTTCAACTCCTCGATACTCACTAACTACTTGCTTGACAGCATCTATAATTATCATCATAAAGCCTCGATCATTTGGACCTATGCTTTTAACTATAATTTCGCGATTGTAAAAATCCTCATAAATATGCGCAGAAGTTTTATCATCTTCATACAAAAGATTGACGGCATCATTCCAAACAGAATTTTCATTTTCAATATATCTACTTAATTCTGCACTTACTTGATTTAAAATACCTTTTGGCATAAACTTAAATTTAAAAATCACATTCAAATATGGTTTAGGTATTTTCCATTTATTCTCTGGCGGCATTGAATCCATTCTTGCCGGCATTAAGTACTCAGAGGAACTATGTTTTTTAGGAAATGCTATTTTAAAGCTTTCCAACATTTTTTTTAATACGAATTCTTTATTTATGTAATCTTCATTGGACCAAAGTCGAGAAAAATCCTTATTGAGTATAATTCCTTTGCGTTTTTGTATTTCCTCGTCGTCAATTATCAGATAAACTGCATTCATTGCCCATTGAGGCTCTAGTACAACCCAGTTTTTTAAAGTTTCATTTTTTGAATACCAAATCAGTACGCCAATGCTATGGAGAAAATTACAGCAATCTACAACGTCTTTATTATTTTCAAAACTATTTTTATTTATAGATTTACATATTATCGAAAATCTATCAAATGTTATACAAGAACTTTGTTTAGACTCTGTTTTTAGTTTGTTTCTGATGGCAGACCAAGTTTTGGGAACTCTTTTACCATAATGATTCAAGTTTATTATTTGATCAATAATAATACGTTTTAACTTTAAAAGACCTTTGTTATTATTTGGTAGATTTAGTTCATAATACGGCTTAATTTGCGTTTTTATTATATTAAAATTTTCGTTACTAGTAAATGCTCCCAGATCGTTCCAGTTTTTTCCGTTTCCATCATGACATGTCTGAGCCAAAATAATAGGGCTATTTCCTCCAAATTGATATATAGTTGGAATCCAATACTCAAAATTATGTTGTTGTTGCCTTGTGGACGCCAATAAAATGAATAACGAATTTTCAGTTATGAAAAATCTATGAACTGGGTAATAAACATCTTGCCCTCCAAAGTCCCAAATATGCGCTTTGTGTTTGACATTTTTTACCTCTTTGAAAGTCCAATCTCTTATTTCTATTCCTCTAGTTCTCTTATCTTTTCTCGGAAGACTTGAATGTTCATTTATAAGTCTTCTTTTTAAAGAGGTTTTTCCAGCACCACCTTCACCTACCAGAGTTAATTTCACTTCATAAATAACTTCCGCACCTTCACTATCAATTTTTTTAAAATATCTGATTATTGAATCTTTACCTAGGCGGATTATTTCTATTGGAATATTATTAAAAGAATTTTCATAAACATTAGTGGTTTTTTCCCCAAAGCTATAATCTTTCCAAGTAATTTCTGTCTGTGTCTCTAAGATCCACCTAGGGAATTCAGTTAGTAGATTTCTTGAAATGTCAAATTTTTGTAACGTCAATATACATTTTAATTTTTCAATCTTTTTAATCTTATTATTTGCCAGATTTAATCTTTCAATTATTTCTAAATCTTTTAAGGGTTCTATATCTGATATTGCATTGTCCTGTAAATCAATTCTTTTTAACTTTTTAAGATTGGTTAGAAATTCTATGTTTTTTAGATTGCATTTCCCACAACTAATAGAATTTAAGTTATTCAATTTGGAAATTGGAGTGAAGTCTGAAATATTAAAATTTTCGATTAACCATAAAGACTCCAGTTTATTTAGATATTTTAAAAAAGAAATATCTTCTATATTATTTCCACCTATATTCAAATATTTCAACTTATTTAAATTAATTAGGCGCTCATAAGGTATTTCTTTTAAATTATTCCCTCTTAAACTCAAAGATATTAGTTGATCTAAATTTTCAATTGAAGGTATATCCATCAAATTGCAATTAGAAATTTCTAAAAATTTTAAATCTTTAAAATTGCTTAAAAAGGTAAAATCTATCGTATTACAAAATGAGACTTCTAAAGATTTTAAAGTTTCCAAGGAAAATTGTTCGTCGTATAGGATAGTATTTATTCCGCTCAACTCTAAGGATATTAATTTTTCACATCCGATAAAATCACTGAGATTTATAAATTCAATATCATAAAAGTAAAGTTGTTTTAAATTAGTGAAATTCCGAAAATCCAATTGATTTAATATTTTCGTGCTATTAAATCTTAATGTTTCAATATTTGTGAGTTGACTTATAAGGTCAAGACTTGAAATTGCCTCTAATGAATCGAAATACAAATCTTTCAATGAAGGAGACCTTTTTAATATTTCACATAAGATAGAAAGCTGTGAAATCTTAACTTGTGAAACACAAAGATGAGTAAGGTTATTATGATCATCTGTGACGTAAGTATTGTCCCATAAATCATTTTCACTTTCATTTTCTAGTTTCTCTAGTTCGATCCCTAAGTAACTTTCTACTTCTTTTACAATTATCATTATTATAAATTAAATTTTAATACCACAATCAATCTTCTTCCTTCTCAATCACTAAATATTCCAACTGCAGCTTATTAAATTGCTCATTGAACTTTTTAATATCTGAATCTAATACCTGATTAAAAATAGCTAGTTGCTTTTCAATCTCAGCAGTAAGTTCATTTTTAACTTGAATACTTTGTTGAGTAGGAGCAAAGTCGCCTATTTGTGCGAGACTGTTTAAATGTGCCAGTTTATTTGTTAATCGAATAGGGAAATTCAGAGGATCTTGACCGCTTCTGTTTTTAGTTTGATACAACGCTTTTTCTACCTCGCTAAATTTCTCTTTCATCTCCTTAGACATCTTGATCATGTCTTTAATGCCTTCTTCTTCACGATCGCCATAAAGAGATTCAAAAGCGCTTAGCTTTTTATTAAATGCACGTATGTTTTTAATGGATTTGTGCGCTTTATCTACTGTTGCGTTCACTTCTTTAACAAAGTCAAATTGTGCTTGCATGTCTGCAAC
Organism: Nonlabens dokdonensis DSW-6; assembly: GCF_000332115.1. Taxonomy (NCBI): domain Bacteria; kingdom Pseudomonadati; phylum Bacteroidota; class Flavobacteriia; order Flavobacteriales; family Flavobacteriaceae; genus Nonlabens; species Nonlabens dokdonensis. Next base: position 703,631 of record NC_020156.1, on the reverse strand, counting down.
ACTCGCCTCAGCATTAGGAGCTGGAATTATTGTTATAGATTGTGATTGTGTCTCACCATTTACAGTCAGTTCTACTTTGTAATTACCAGGAGTCGCTTTTGATCCGGACAGGTTTGCCCACCAAAGGATCATTCCAGGTAGTCGTTCAGCTCCATCATATTGCGTGTCCCAATTGAATAAATTAGCTCCTTTTTTTGCCTTTAATTTATTCTTCTTGTCGTAGGTAGAATAGGTTTTTATCAGTTGATTTTTAGAATCGTAAAAACTCAAAGAAACACTGTCTTTCTTTGTTACTTGTGGCAAATAATAATGTACTTGCACACCAGAAGGATGGTTTGCTCCAGCGATTAGTGAACCAGCTCTTCCACTTCCGCCCATGCGGTAAGCTGTTTTAGGTTTGAAGAGTTGGTTGTTGTTTTGCTTTCGCTTCTCGACACGGCTCGAAGTAGACTCCAGCGAACTACTAAAAGCATCCCTTACAAGTCCTAAATCATCATGAATCCATAAACTTCTTCCTTGGGTTGCTATTACTAGATTATTGTCTTTCACTGCAAGGTCTGTAATAGGTACGATAGGTAAATTCATCTGGAAGGATTTCCATGTTTTTCCATCGTTTGTAGAGATATACAATCCAGTTTCAGTTCCTGCATATAACATTCCTTGTACTTGACCGTCTTCACGTATCACACGACTAAAATGCTCAGCAGGAATTCCATCGGTTATCTTTTTCCAGCTTTTACCGTAGTCGGTAGTTTTATATAAATAAGGAGCAAAATCACCTAATTTATAACGAGTTGCCGCGAGATAGCAAGTTGCAGCGTCATAACGGCTAGGCTCGATGCTATTAATTTGCGCCCATTCTGGCAAACCTTTAGGAGTAATATTGCTCCAGTTTTTACCACCATCTTTAGATAAGTGTACAAGACCATCGTCACTTCCTACCCAAAGCTCGCCAGCTTTTAAAGGTGATTCTGCTGCAGCAAAAATGGTACAGTAATATTCTACACTGGTATTATCTTGAGTAATCGGTCCACCGCTAGAAACTAATTTTGTTGGGTCGTTTCTAGTCAAATCTGGCGAAATGGTTTCCCAACTCTGACCTTCATTTGTAGTCAAATGCACATTGTTTGAAAAGGCATATAATTTATTAGGTTCGTGCTTAGAAAAGAGGATAGGAAAATTCCATTGAAAACGGTATTTCATTCCTTCGGCACCATGTCCCATTGGGTTGTCTGGCCATACGTTGATTGCACGTTGAGACTTTGTTTTATGATTGTAACGCGTTAAATAACCACCATAACTACCACCATAAACGATGTCGTTATCTTTAGGATCTACGGCAATGTGTGCGCTCTCTCCACCAGCAGTTCCTTCCCAATCATTTTCTGTAATACTGCGACCAGTTGTTCTATGTGGGATTCTTATCGTCCCATTATCTTGTTGTGCAACATAGATCCTATAAGGAAAAGAATCGTCAGTAGTCACACGATAATATTGCGCCGTAGGCTGATTGTGATACGTACTCCAGGTCTCGCCACCGTCATAAGTGACCTGCGCGCCACCATCATCTCCCATAATCATGCGGTTAGGATCTTCTGGTGCGATCCATAAATCATGATGATCGCCATGTGGTGCTCTTGCACTGGAGAACGTTCTTCCACCATCGGTACTTTTATGGTAGGAAACATTTACTACATAAAGCTTATCAATGTCTTCAGTATCTGCATAAATACGTGTGTAATACCAGGCTCTTTGTCTTAAGCTTCTAGAATCATTGGTTTTTTTCCAAGTAAGTCCAGCGTCGTCACTTCTATAAACTCCACCTTGATCTTTGTTTTCTACAATGGCATATAATCGGTCAGAGCTTAGTGGCGATACGGTAATTCCCATGATACCTAGAGTTCCTTTGGCAAAACCTTCATTAGTAGAAATCTCTTTCCATGTTTCACCATAATCGGTACTTTTCCAGATGGCGCTACCATCGCCACCACTTGATAAACTATAAGGAGTCCTTTGTACACGCCATGTGGTAGCATATAAATTACGAGGATTACTTGGGTCAATGATTAAATCTACTGCACCAGCAAGATCGTTTGAATATAATTTTTTAGTCCATGTTTTACCACCATCGGTAGATTTGTATACGCCACGATCTGTGGTAGGTTTGTAAATATCTCCTAAAACCGCTGCATAAACGATGTTATGATCATTAGGGTCAATCGCTATTCTAGGTACGTGTCTACTTTTGGGCAGTCCAGCTTGCGTCCATGATTTTCCTGCATTTTCTGTTTTCCAGATGCCGTAACCGCTCGATACATTACCACGTAGTGTTTTCTCGCCACCACCTACATAAATCACATTGTGATCGCTAGGCGCAACACTTACCGCACCTATGGAACCTCCAAAATATCCATCAGAAATATTGCTCCATGTGCGTCCACCATCCAAAGTTTTCCAAACGCCACCACCAGTACTACCGAAGTAGAATAGATTCGGTTTTCCAGGAACTCCTGTCACCGCTGCGCTTCGTCCACCACGGAAAGGTCCTAGTAGCCTGAATTCTTGTGATTCATAGAACTTTTGTTCTTCTGGTGGCTCTGGTAATTGCTGTGATTCTGCTTTCGCGAAAGCGAGAACAGCAAAAACGATAAGTAGATAATAGAGTTTATTCATGGTGAGATAATTTGTCATAAAGATAAAGGATGAAATCCTATTTAAGAAAAAGAATGAATATTGATTGCGCATTTTAAATTGCTGAAAAACGAAAGGCATGGTCCTTGATGAATGCAAATGACCAATCTCATGCTATGAAAAAGCTTTTACTTTTAATATTATTTGTTCCCTTTATAGGTTTTTCTCAAGGTAAATTAAGTGGGGCTAAGGAAAATTTATCTTCTAGTTCTTCTTCTTCCAGCAGCTCTAGTTCCAGCAGTTCTAGCACAAGCGATGACGATGATGATTTTGTAGGTGGTTTATTTGCAGAGATTTTTATAGAGCTTTTTCTGTTTGTTGGTTATGAAGGTTTATTTGGTAGTTTAGAAACTCGACATTTTTCTCCATATCCTTATTATTATGATAATGTGAATGGTGAGTATGATTTTGGAGCGATAGAAGGTGATAAAAGAAGTCTTTTAAAAGCTAATGCTAATTATTTTACAGCCAATTCTATTCAAGGCTTTGAGACTAAAATTAACTATCGATTTATCCCAGTTCTAGGAGCGGAATTATTGCATACTAGTTTGTTTGAGAGTAATATCTCAGGTACTACAGATCATTTTAATATGACTTCATTAATGCTCAATTATTACCGAATCAGAGAACGATCTGTCACTGGATATTGGGGAGTAGGAGCGACTTATGTAGGCGATGATGTGGATACGGCTGGTTTTTCTTATCAAGTAGGACTAGATGTGTATGCTTTTAGACCTATAAGTTTACACAGTTCTTATAAGCAGTCATTCATTAACGATAGCAGTATAGATCAACTCCAGTTACAGTTGAAATACCACCGAAAGAAAGTGGGATATTTTGCAGGTTATAACAACTACTCTTTAGGAGGAATAAGCGTTGATGGTTTTGTTCTGGGAGCTGAGGTTAGGTTTTGAGATGGTCATTTTAGATTAACCTCAAACGTTTAGAAACCTCTATATCTTTTGGTAGATAGGGCTTTTCTTCAGGTAACGTTAATCGGTGAAGTTCATGCGCTTTTACAAATAGATATTGCTCATTTACATATGCAGAAATATCTTCTATCTCTAGAATGTCGTCTTTTGAATAGGCAATAATCTCTTTATTACGTATTCCTAGCTGGATCGCCCGACGTTCTAATTTGCCTCCATAAGGATCGTGATCAGGATCCCATTGCAATCTGATGTTGGAGCTTTTCACTTCTTCTTGCCATTGCTCTCTGCTTTTATAAAGATCTTCTTGGTAATTTGAATAAACTGCTTTTGATAAATTGCGTTCAAAAGCCTCCCGTTTCAAATGTATGGCAAGCACCACTTCTTGGCCTTCTTTTGTTCCCCAACCATTGCGATACATCATCCAGAGAAAATTAGGTTTGATCCACGTCATTCTAGTAAGCTTAAAAGCATCGCCAAAATACTGATGTTTCACAGCAAAATCCCCTATTTCTGGTCTGTAGGATTGATATACAATGACTTTCTCTTCGTCGTATTGCGCCATGATGTGATGACCATCCTGAGGCCATTGTTTCAATTGTTCTTTATAGGATCTTGTTTTGAGTTTCATCTTATTTACGTTTTTAAGCTGGTTTTAATTACGCTTTCGCGAAAGCGGAAATAAACCGATCTCCTACTCATAATGTTTTTATTAGTTGATTATAAATTTCAAAGTCAACCGATTCATAACAAACAAACGTTACTTCTCTAATGATTTTTTGATCTTTAAATTTAAGTATGGTTTGTATTGCTGTGCTTGCAGCAAGTTCTTTTGGAAATTTATAAATCCCAGTACTGATACATGGAAATGCGATACTGTTTGAATGCTGATTGATAGCAAGTTTCATGGCATTTTCATAACACTGACTTAATAGTTGTACCTTTTCACAACCGCCATCATTCCATACAGGTCCTACAGTATGAATAACATATTGAGCAGGTAGTTTTCCAGCTGTAGTAATCACTGCTTGTCCTACCGCACATTTACCTTGTGCAGCTTTTATTTTTTTACAGGCTTCTAGAATAGCTGTTCCACCCTTGCGATGTATGGCACCATCAACTCCAGAGCCGCCTAATAAAGAAGAGTTTGCAGCGTTTACGATCGCTTCTGTACTTACGGTGGTGATGTCTCCTTGTATTATTTTAATGTTCATGATTGACAATTATACATAATATCACTTCTTAGAACATATTTGACTCCATCAGTGATAGGTTTACTTTCATGTTTTTGTTCATGAACAAATAGAAGTGCCATTCCTTTTTTAGGTTGTATCATAAGTTCTTCAAAAGTGGTTTCACCGCCGGAAAAATCATCATTTAAATAAACCATGAATGTTACTCGGCTTTCTTGTGTATGATCTTTTTTTACACGTCCATCTATATGTCTTTTAAAACGCTGTCCGGTTTCATATCTGTAAAAACGAAAACGTTCATTTAAATATAAAGGTGGCATTGCATCTACCATAAAATACGAATGACCTAGAAACTTATCTTCTAAATTTCTAGCTAATTTTTGATCCTCATAAATAAGGCGGTAATTATCTCTTACATTTTTCATCATTTTAGATCCAGAGCTAAGTCCTACATCTGCTTCAGAAAATCCTTTTTGCTCACTAAATATTATGAGGTCGTCGCACTCTTTAGAAGTTAAAAGGTTAGGAACGGTCCATATCTTTTCCGTTTTTTGATGTATTTCCATATTTTACTACTTTTAATTCCGTCCCTTTTCATTAGCATACAATTTATACAATCGGTCGCTCTGCCAAAACTCTTTAGTCTCTATATCCATTATAGTTAATTTGCCTTTAAAAGCAGCTCCTGTATCCACATTGAAGACATTATAAGCTTTCATAGGTTCTAATTGATTGTAATTTGTTGTAGGTGTATGTCCTATAAAAATCTCTTTATAATGAGAGAAACGTTGCGGTGATTGTTCTCTTAAAACTTCTTTAGGGATTTTATCAGCGAGTAAGGCAGCTTCCCATAATGTGCGATCCCAATAAAAATTTGAAGCATATTCTTCTCCTGTAACGCCATGCATGGAAGAGAATCCAGCATGTAGAAAAAGCTTGTTTTCTTCATTTATATGATAATCTTGTAATTGATTGAAAAACTGTTTGTGTTTTGGATCTGTCAGTAAACCAGTTTTTATATAACTTTCTATCGTTTCTCTACCGCCATGTTCTAACCATATAGGATTCATCGTACCCTTATTTAACCATTGACCACACCACACATCGTGATTTCCTCTTATGAAAATACATTTGATAATTTTTGAAAGCTCAATTAATTTGTCAATACTCTGAGCTGCCTCGCTCCACCCATCGACATAATCTCCTAAAAAGATAAGTTGGTCTTCAGGAGTTACTTCTGCTCGATCTAATATTTGTAAAAGAGCTTTATAACCGCCGTGGATATCTCCTATAACAAGTGTTCTCATCTTTTAAACTCTATATAATTAGTGGGAACTACATCTGTTAACCAAACTTGATTTTCAGATTTATAAAATTGATATCCAGCCTTATACATGGCGGTTGCCTGTACGGTTAAAATAATCGGTTTCCCTCGTCTTGCACCTACTTTAATTGCTGTTTCAAGAGATTCACTTAAATGGACGTGGTGCCTATTCATTTTGAGCAGTCCTTTTTCTTTGATACCATCCACAAATTTAGCTACAGTTCCATGATATAATAATTCTGGTGGTTCTAAAGGTCTATATTTTAAATCTACCGTAATAGAATGTCCTTGATTTGCTCTAATTTTAGTTTGATCTTCATTAAAAGCAAATCGTTGTTTGTCATTAGTTTCTACTACATTTTTTAAAGTATCAAAACTTATTTCCTTATCATGTTCTTTTAGTTGTGTTAGTAAAGTATCAACTGCTATCCAGCCTTGATTATCCAGTGTGATTCCTATTTTACTTGGGTCGTGTCTCAGTACCAGACTTAGAAAACGACTAATATTATTTTTGTTCATGTTGTTTAATTAAATGTTTCAGTCCTTCTTGTTCTGGATACTGAAACTTAGATCCAAAGTACATTTTTGTGACTTTGATCTCTCCCTTAATATGTGCATTAAATAAATCCATTTCACTTGATGGAACCCATAATTCATTGTGAATCTTTCCACCCACATTTTCTACATTGTATCTTTTTAGAAATTCTTCGTCAACTTCAAAAGAAGTTACAAATCCTGAATATCCAGAACTTTTATCGTCAAGATTCCATTTAGTTGCGATTTCAATAGCATATGCTTCGTTCATCACAGGATAGAATATGGGTTGCCATTCTAACCTTGGAGGAAAAGCTGTAAATCCTGTATCATATATCAATTGTAACTCAATTAATCCAACAGGTCTGTATAATGTTGTTGTTTTCATTTGATTTTTTTCCCGCTTTCGCGAAAGCGTAATTATATTTATTTTCAAAAACACTATCAAAATCTACTTGAGAAATCCATTTGTTATAAGCCTCAGAATTATTTACGATATTTAATAGCTCTTTATAATGACTTTTGATTAAATCGTAATCAAATTCAAAATTATAGAATGATGCTATTTGATTGTGTTTATTATATAACGGTGTTTTGTTATCTAAATAATATTCTAAAGGTTTCCAGCTTGTAATTAATTCAGCAACTGATTGATTTCCGATGCAAATTGATGGCATATCATATCCTTGATGTACAACGGTTACTGTCATACCTTCTGGCGATATGAAGGATATTTTACCACGCCTTATACAATGCTTTTTAAAACTTAGTTGGGGTAAAAGTAAATTAGCTTTTTCACAAAGTTCATTGTATAAAGGATGGTTAGGGAAACCAGTTGTACTTGATTTAATTTCAAATTCTTTAAACTCCATAACTCTTAATTTCTACTTTTTTTGCAAAAGCATTGTAAATAAAATAGCTTATTCAACCACCGTAAACTGCGTCACAAACGCATCTTCAATATCTTTGTAACTATTAGTACAATATATTTTATCAATCACTTCTTTTAATTCTTCAAAGCCATAGTTAAATTGGCCATGAGTCACATAGAGATAAACCGCTGTTGCTCCTTGATTTTTTAATTCTTGAGCGAGGTTTTTAAAAGTCCTGCCGCCATCTGCAAGGTCATCAATAATCAGGCATTTCTTTCCTTTTACATCTCCTTGAATACTGATTTGTGGCGCGCCATTAACACGTACTTTATTGCTTGGCACCAAATCTGCATGTAACAATTCTGCGATTTGGTGAGTGGTTTTATAAGCTCCTGCATCTGGACTGACTAAAACAGGATGACCTATTTCCTTAAAAGCTCGTTCTACATATTCAAAATGATCTAGAGCTGTCGAGTTATCAATCATCGCCAAAGAAATCGCACTATGTGGATGCAGTATTTCAACTTTATCAAACTTTAAACTATTAATAAAACGTGCTACCACTTTAAGATCAAAAGATTCTTTCTCATTAAAACGTCTATCTGATCTCTGTGCCATTAAACAATATATCGTTAAAATAGAAGTCACTGTTTTATCCAGATTATGAGCAGCATCCCAAGCCTCTTTTATAGAGGCGATGGTAAATAAATCTTCATAACTGTTGCCACGTATTTTGATATGTAAATCAGTTTGCTTAGTAATTTTTGAAGCTATTTGCCCGTCTTTAAACTTTTTGATCTCGTAACTCATCGCTCGTTTTTTATAAAATGTTATTAATGCGTTCTCTTATTTGTTGTAGTGTTACGCTTTCGCGAAAGCGGCCATCTTCATAAATAATTTTTAACGCTCCTTCTTTTTCTTCTTCTTCACTCACTTCATCTGCTAAGATATACTCCTTATTTTCTTTGATCACTTTAACCAGCCCTTTAGCCGATTTCTTTACGCCATCATCTGTAATAGGGTCTTTAAATATCTCTCTGCGCTCACCGTTTACCACGACAGAAGTTGCTTTCATTGCAAAACCAAAGGTATCTCTCGTTTTAAACTGATAGGTAAAAGAACCGATTCCTAAAACCACATTTGTAGAAGCAAAACCTTTATCATACAGTCGCTGGCAAATATTTTCAGCACGTTCTGTGGTGATACTATCTCCATAAATAGCGCCTATGTGAGGATCAAGTACTTTGAAACCCTGATTATTTGTATTTCCTCCAAAAGTTTCCCATAATAACTCTACAACGCCTTTTTCTTGAGGAGATGATCTGCCGATTTTAGAATTTGTGCCACAAATGATATCTGTTGGGTCGCCACTGTCAGGACGTATGACCAGTTTACCATCGCGACTCATAATTTCTTCTTTTAAAATAGGTAAATAAGAAGTCATCACTTTCCATAAATCCCAAGTATCGCTTACAACAGATAAAATTCCTGTAGGGTAGGTGTTTATCAAGTTTCTAAAAGTCCCTATTTCATCATCCTTAGTTCCAGCGCACATCACAGAATGCTCGGTTGCATTTACAGATCCTATTACAAAACCCTGCGCATTATAGTATTTGCGCATTCCGCTAATGACAGGAAGTGTATCAGAGCCTAAAAATACGGCAGCATGACCCATTCCTGAGGAAAGCGCACTTTGTAAACCACCCATTCCTCGCATAGAAAAATCATGTCCTTGAAAATCTATAAATGAGAGGTTTTCCAGATCGGTTTTTAACGCCCATTTTTTAAAAATACGTTTGTAAAGCAACGCAATAGAAGCAGAGGTCATGGGTTGCCATAACATCGAGCTTAAAATGGTTTCTAGAAAATTAGTAACCCAATAAAACTCTTTATGAGTATTTACCATCGTAAGCATAGGGATACGTATCGCAACTTCTTCGCCTTCTGGAAGCGATTTAACTCGTATAGGTAGATAACCTAAATCATGTAAAGCTCTATAATGAGAAGCATCGTATGCAGTCCCTAAATAAAGGGAAAGTTCTTCTTCTATTTCGTGACATACCTTTTCTTTAGGTAACGAGAAGAAATGAGTTTCAAAATAATCATGCAACCACTGGATTACATATTGCTGACCAAAGGAAACCACTTTTTCACAACCGTCTGGAGCGTATTTATTGCTACGAGAAGTCCAGTTAGAATATACTTCTTCTGTACCATTTGGGTATTGTAGGTGGTGTCCTGTTTTATATCCGTCAGTTAAGAGTAAACCGTTCATATTATTTATTTGTGTAATTATAACGCAAATATAGACGAATAGAATATACAGCCACAAGTTTATTTGTGTTTATTTTACACAAATATTTTTTAACGCTTTCGCGAAAGCGGAACTGATTTAAAAACGCTTTAAATTTCGAAGATAATTCCTTCTTTTTGCAGCTGTTTGTAGCGAGTCTCGTTAAATCTAAAGAGACTTGCAGGGCGACCAGCACCTAACGAAATTTTCTCGTCAAGTTCGTCGAGAATTTTTAAGCTGTTGATTTTCTTACGGAAATTACGTCGGTCTACCGGACGACCAAGAAGAGTGCTGTAGAGTTTTTCTAAATCTGAAAAAGGGAATTTAGTATCTAACAATTCAAATCCTATGGGTTCATAAGTAATCTTACCTTTCAATCGCTCAATTGCCATATCAAGAATATGACTGTGGTCAAAAGATAGTTGAGGAAGATCGTTGATGTCAAACCATTTAGCGGCTTCAGCATCTGTTGAGGCCTCAAGGGTATGACCATCTGGATGGATCAATCCAAAGTAAGCCACAGAAACTACACGACCACGAGGATCACGATTTACTCCACCAAAAGTGTACAGCTGTTCTAAATAATTGATAGCGACGCCTGTTTCTTCTCTTAATTCTCGTTCTACTGCTTCTTCTAATGACTCTTCTTCTAAAACAAAACCTCCAGGTAGCGCCCATTTTCCTTTAAACGGATCGTACTTTCTTTGAATAAGAAGCACCGAGATATTACCAGCTTCATAACCGAATACAACGGCATCTACTGTAAGCTTGATTTGCGGATTAGGAAAAGACATGAACCATTGTGTTTTATATACGCAAATATAACTTTTAGAACTATAATAATGAGGTTTATCAGGATCTCGCTTTCGCGAAAGCAATTAATACTAATTAGGGAACAATCAACCAGCAACTAGGAAATACCTTTCTTTTTTCAACCTACTTGTTGCTGCATCTTTGTCCTATCCTAAGGGGTAAACATTAATACTAATTTAAAATATAATATTATGGCAACATTTAATGTACCGAGTAGAACTGAAGTAAGTGAAACAAATCAGGGAATTTTTGATAATTTAGAAAAGCAAGTAGGTTTCGTACCTAACTTATATGCGACTTATGCACTTTCTGATTATGCGTTAAGTAATTATCTGACTTTTGCAGGTTCAAAAACATCACTTAATAATAAAGAAAAAGAAGTGGTGAATCTAGCAGTAAGTGAGGTAAATGGCTGTTCTTACTGTCTTGCAGCTCATACAGCAATCGCTAAAGGAAATGGTTTTACAGAAGAGCAAATCTTAGAATTAAGAGCTGGTAAAGCTTCTTTCCAAAGCAGTTATGATGCTCTAGCACAACTTGCAAAAAATATTACAGAAAATAGAGGTAAAGCAGATAATGTTATTGTCGACAAATTTCTTGCAGCTGGTTACTCTCAGGAAAACCTTATTGATACAATTGTTTTAGTTGGTGAAAAGACGATTTCAAATTACATCCACAACACAACACAAGTGCCTGTTGATTTTCCAGCAGCACAACCTCTTGAATTGGAATTAGCATAAAGATTCAAGAACTAGATTTTCATAGTTGGTTAGTAGAAACAGGTTTGTTCTTTAAGAATAGGCCTGTTTTTTTTCTGTTTTTAGATAGTTCTCAGTTTTTCAAGTTTAAACTATGAAAATATAGATTCTAGCTGAAATTAATTATTAACGTAAAAATTTGAAAGTAAAATATAGACTCACCTGGTTATCAATAATATTGGAATTATCATAACCACTATTCAAAAAGTCGGTTGCCAGTATCAAGCCCATTTCAAGACTTCCATAATCATATATCGAAGTATGGTATCCCAAGCCTACGATAGCACCTAAGTTGTACCCTAAATCTTTCTCAATATTCACATCTGGAAAAGAGGTGTATTCTTCATTAACCTTTAATCTATTGATAATTCCTATTTCCGTAACAAAAGCTTTATCTCTATCTTGATTATAGCTATAGCGTTTATATCCAACAGGAAGTTCAATAAAAGTGTTTTGAGCATTAATGGATTGACCATTTGCATTTTGAAAGTCAAAAAGAAAATTATTTACTCCTAGTCCAGTATTAATGACACTTTTAGAACCTATTTCAAACTCTTTGAGAAAATAAGCACCATAATTTACAGACACAGATTTTGAATTATTCTCAATTTCATAAGAAGCTATTCCAGTCCTAAAAGATACATTGAACAAACTGCTTTTACTTTTTTCTTGAGCAGAAGTTACTACTGGAAATAAGCCAAGTAACAAAACGGAAAGCGCGATTTGAAGAACTGTTTTTTTCATTATTGTTTTCATTAAATTAGGTTAATCCTATTCTTTACGATTTTCAGCATATCTCGTTAAGATCCAATAAGGAATTCATTTCCAAGAATAAATTCAACATTAAAAGTACTGTTTTATTTATATTTATAACAAAAACCAACCATGAAGAATATTATTTACACCATTTTAATTGCTCTTTTTATTACAGCTTGCGGTTCTCAAAAAGCTGCAGTTTCTAAAACAAAGGACAACGTCATTACAAAGAGTGACGGCAAACATCCGCAGATTTTAGTAAATAAATATGCGTTTCTAGTGGAGAAATATGCTGATGATTCTTCTTATGGTTTTGAACCAGAAAATGCTATTAAAGTAGGTGGAGCTGCTGAAAGTGAAGGTCCAACTAATGAGCGCAGGTTTCTTAATGCGCTGGCAGGTCCTCAAGGAGAAGAGCTGGAATACTACAGGATAGGCAGTTGTTGTCCTCAACCTTCAGAAAATTCTGCTTATGGTCAAGCACTTCTTGATAAATATGCTGTCTACCATGAGGGAAGTACAGACACTTTAGTTCTTTACATCAACATGTACGATTCTGAAAAATTGATGATTCCTAAAGGGTTTAAAGCAAGAGTATTTCCTAATTAAGCTTTTCTGAAAGCTAGAGGTGAGCTTCCTGTTTGTTTTTTAAAAAATTTAGAAAAATGACTCGGTTCGTTATAACCCAATTCGTAGGCAATTTCTTCAGCACTTTTATCAGAATAAAGTAGTAATCGCTTGGCTTCAGCAGCTATACGTTCATTTATAATTTTAAGTGGTGAACTTACGTTGTGTTTTTTGAAGAAATTAGAGAGCGTTTTAGGTGATTTATAGAGTAACTCTGCATAGTCAGCAACTTGATGTTTCTCTTTGTAATGTTGTTCTACCAGAATATTAAATTTTCTAATGAGGTCTACTTGTTTAATGGAAAGATTTGCTTGATTAGTTTCCTGTTTGATAAGTCTTGTCGAGGTGATCAACATTCTTTTTAAAAGGGTGCGCAACATCTCGCCTTGAATATGATCTTTTGTTTCAAACTCTTCTTGAAATAAAACGAGCATGGCATTAAAACTGCGCTGGTGCTTTTCATTTAAATCTATAATAGGTGCGCTGCTAGAGCCGTAGAATAAAAGTCCCATGCAGGATACTTCTGGATCATTGTGCTGGATGCAATAGAATTCTCTATTAAATACGAAGGCAATTAAACCGTAATTATCTTTAGGAATGTCCACAATATTTACCGGAGTGCAAAATAGAACCTGGTTCTTTTTTAAAATGACATCATAGCCATCTACGACTATTTTTTCTTCACCTTCAGTACACCATACGATTTTATACAACCCCTTTTCTTGCAACAGTTGCAAAGATGGACCGCATTGAAAACTAGTTACGGTAAATTTCCCTTCATCTTTTATGTTGTGGTAATCTAATTTCATAAACTAAAAGTAGGAAGAATATATAATAAAAGTATCACGATTTGAGATGTTTTCTCATGGAGCCTATGCCGCCGGCGTTTGCTACTTTAAATCCATTAGCTTTTAACTTTGAGGCGGCAATGTTACTTCTTCCACCCATTGCGCAATACACGATTACAGGTTTGCTTTTATCTAAGGTTTCTATTTTTTGATCAATACCTTGTACGGGAATATTTTTAGAACCTTTAATATGATCGCTATTAAACTCTGATGCAGTGCGTACATCAACTAACTGCGCTCCTTCTTTGAGATACTTGGCGATGGTTTGTTTTTTCTTTTTACTAAATAATCCGAACATAGGTAAAATTATATTTTATGAATTGTACTTATTCAATAGACGTCTAAAGTAGTTGATACTTTCTTGAAATAGGATTCTTATTTAAATTTTTATGTTAATAGATTGTTGTGATTCCGCTTTCGCGAAAGCGAGATCATTATCAATTCTCTTTTGAAAACAGTTATTGAAAGAGATCGAAATTGTAATAAATAGGACAATTGCCTTATTGATAGATAAATAGAAATAAAGGAGTTTTGTTACATCATTTAAAAAACCAATCATGAAAAAGTTTATAGGAATAATCGTTTTAATTCTAATTGTATCCTGCGATATAGATGGTTATGGTCCCCATGTAAAAACTAATGGTGTAGAAGTATTTTACAAGCCAGATACAATGAAAGATCAAGCAAAAGCTTTTTCAGAAATGATGTCAGAAAATGGATATGGCCAGGATGGTGATGTGAGTTTTCAACTGGTTAAAGACAGTATCATAAACATCAATATGGTAACTCAAGAGAAGTATTTTACAGATGAATCTATGGATTATGCGCTTAACGCGGTTTCTGTTTTATCTTCTTTGGAGATTTTCAAGGATGAAAAAGTTCAGTTACATATATGTAATGAGGTTTTTGAAAAACAACGTTCCCTTAAAATTGTAGATTGAAATAATGGGAATAGTAGGTAACATAGCGGTAGTCTTTTGTATTATTTTGGCTGTTTTAGGAATAACTTTTTTTATAAAAACAAAGGAGCCTAGTAATAACAGTTATCATTTCTTTGCGGTTCCTTCCATTATACTAGCTGTTTTTGCATTATGCACGAGCTGGATGTGGTTGTATTATTTCTGCCTTTATGTAAGTTTACCAGCATTATTTTTATCTATGATAAGTGGTTATATGGCTTATAGAATTAACGCAAGCAATAAAATCATCAGAGTTATTATTGGTTTGCAAATCATAGCTGTAATCCTCTCCATTTTAGGAGCTTTATTTTTTAATATTATCTAAATTATGGAATTAAACAAGACAGTCAGAGCGATGACCCTAGACGAACAAAAATCACTAAAAAAATCTACATGGATCATTCTTTTGATCCTGCCAGTTTTTTTTCTCTTTTTATGGGTGGCCTATAGTTTTCCCTCTTTGCCTTTTGTGATGCGTGCGGCTGCCGTAGGAATTCCTGCAATGGCAGTACTCATTTTTACCCAACACCATTTTAAAAAATTGAAGGATCTCTCAACAAGCGAAGTAGAAGAATATCATGGTATAGTGAATAAAAAAGTGGATTTTAAAAGATACAATCGTATAGGTAGTAGGCGAAATAAGTCAGAAACACGCTATATTCTATTGGCAGGTAAAAAGTTTAGATTATCTAGAAAACAGATGGCAAAATGCACAGAAAGCAAAGAAGCTATAGTGGTAGTAGCTCCCATGAGTCAGGTGGTGTTATCAGTATCTACAGCTTAGTAGGACGGATTAAAATCAATCTTTTAAGGCAATTGCCCTATTTCAAATAGTATTGAAATAGGGTAATTTTGTTTGATATAAATGGGATGTTATGAAAAATATTACCAAAATTATAGCGATCACAATAGTGTTACTTAACCTTTCTGTAAACGCTCAGAAACCATTTTGGCAACATGCACCGCTCAATTTTATTCCAGATGCACGTAGACTAGATGCACAGCAGGTGCAAGGTGATGTTTATACCATAGATGACCTATATTTTGACGTTAATGGAAACTACGCAGGTGTAAATATGGACGGTTTAATTCAAAACAAGATATGGACGGTTGATGATATCAACGATCCAGATTTTCCTGGCGCAGTGCGCGAGTATGATGTAAATAACAACCTTGTTAAACTTACTTTTTATGATGCAGGCGTTCTGGACCGTAGTTTTGAATATGTGTATAACAAATCAGGTCTTATCACTACCGCGCTCACTGACGGTGAAGTTACAAGCACCTATAGCTATGATGCACAAAATAGACTGAGTGTTTTTGTAAATTTAAATCCGTTGAATGCACACACAAAGAAATTCACATACAAACAAGATGGAGCGCTTTTAAAAGTCACCCAACTTAGAATTACTAAAGATGGCAGTAAGCAGAAAAAAGAAACCTCAGAATTGCATTTTTTAAACGGTCTGGAAGTGTTTAATAGTAATAAGACCTATCAAAACACTTATGAATTTGACCACCATAATAATTGGATTTCTAAAACAGTTCTCTATCCTGGAGAGAAAGAACCTATTTCAGATTACCGCACAATAACTTACCACAGCGAGCGACCTAAAGCAGAGGAACTTACTATTATAAAAGATTTTATCAATAATGATGTCACGCAACCCATTTTTACACTCAAAGTCAACGGTAAAGAGAGTGACATCTTCACATTAAAACATGTTCCAGCAGTTAACGCGGTATTTGTTTACAATAACCTGACGGGAGATTATTTTTATGCACTAGACGACATGAAATCTTCCTATGCGTTAAAAACGGTTTATCATGTTAAAAGTGCTTATGCTGCCACTCCATATATTGCGATTTATATAGAAAACGATCTCATTGTATTGGACAGAAATATGATTTTAGATAACAGTCAGATAGTAACTGCCATGCTAGGAATAGCACGCGTATTTTATGATAAGGTATCTGGCATGACCTATTTTCACTTGAATGCTTTGTATGATGACGTGCCCATTGTCCCGCTAGCTAAGGTAGATGAGACAAAAAAAGCCTTTTATGTGATTACAAATGAAGATACACTAGTAATTGTAGACAAAGGTGTTTCTATGTTTGACAACCGCGATGTAGTTGTTAAATATCTAGAAAACGGGAATCCAGTAATGGTAATAGAAGGTATGCCCAGCTATGTATTACCGCCGTTTGAAACGATGACTCGCAATAGAATAGGCATTGCAGATGCTTATGTAAGCGGTGATTTATTTGAAAAAGCACCTTAAAATTGAACTTGTGAATACTACTGAATTAGAATTTTTCATAGCGACTTGGGGCACGGCTTTCGTTATTTTAATAGTCGTTTGCCTACTAGCAAAAGTATTAGGTAAAAACCCATTGAGTCGCCACAAATGGTTAGTGATTCCAGCACTAGTGCTTGCTATTTATTGCATCCTTACCAGTTGGATATGGATATATTATATGATTGTGTTTATATGCCTACCCTTTTTCCTAGCCTCTGTGGTGTTAGCATATTTAGGATATCGGGCATACGGTACAACTAGACTGCTCAAAATAACATTATGGTTGCAGGGCGCGGCGTTGTTCATTGCGTTTGTTTGTTTTGTACTATTACTCCTATTTGATTAATAAACTAAAATACCTTTTGCGATTTTTATTGATCATGAAATACACTTTTATTTAAGGCAATTGCCCTATTTCAATTCGTACTGATTTAGGGCAATTTTGTTTTAAATAAAACTCATTTATTATGTATAATAACAGTTTTGATCTCGCTTTCGCGAAAGCGATAACCATTTTAGTCTTTTTCTTAATGTCTTTTCTTAGCTCAGCTCAAGTAGATTACCGTCATTATCAAAGTCCTGTTAAGAATCAAGGAAGTCGTGGTACTTGTACTGCTTTTAGTGTAGCTGCTACTCTCGAGGTCACACCTTATATGCCGTCAGATGTGAGTGAGCAATATCTTTATGCTGCTCTCAAACACAGTCAACCTGGTGTTACTTATCAAGAAGGAGATTTATTTATTAATTACAAAAAACCACTTGCTAGTTATGGAATTGTTGCAGAGTCTGTAATGCCTTATAATGGAGGATCGTTAGATTGGGAAAGTGATACTAACGATTTTACAAGACTTATTAAAGGAGCTCAAGTAGGTAAAGTAGGCTTGTATCAATACAGTAAAAATGCTACTTACGGTATTAAAGACGATAACTTTATTCATATAGATGCTAGAACCATCCATGATGTAGAGCAACTTAAAAAGCTTTTAGATACTGGAGTTCTGAATATTGCGGTTATTTATACAAATATTCATGTACCAGTGTGGTCACAAACTCAGACTACAGCATTACAACCATTTTACCAACTATAAGTGTTGCTATTAATGGAGAACGTAAAAGGTACATTGATATTTTTGAAACTTATGAAGGCGATCTTACTAACGATATTTTTACTGGTAAACTACCTTATTATTTGATAAATGCTAAAACAAAGCTAGAAGATGGTACTACCATAAATAACTATGGCGCTCATGCGGTGAATATAGTAGGTTATAACGACAAGGGTTTTATATTCAAAAATTCTTGGGGAACAGATTTGGGCGATAATGGTTATGGATATATCTCCTTTGCTGCACATAAATTAATGTCTAGAGAAGGATTGTTCTTTGCGAATATAGATGTGCTTTATCCAGAAAAAATTTCTGATCTACGTGAAAATGCTATAATTAATTTGAAGACCAGTTTGTTCTTTGATGAAAATTCGAAACCTAATTTCTATCTAACCTTAGAACAACCTCTCGAATCATTTGCAATCAAACAAGCTGAATTTATTATTTACAATCAGCAAAATAAGGAGATAAGCAGAAAGACCATCACTTTCAAGGATGATACAGAAAAACTGTTAGGTTTTGCACCGTTTGAAAAAAACCTCATGCCTCCTGATTTTTTGCTTCATAAAGACCATCTTAATATTAATGTCAATATTACTGGGGAAAATGGTCTTCTAGTAAAGAGGTATTATCGAGCGATAAAGACTGGTGCAGGAATATATAATTCTAGAGATATTGAAAACCCTCACACTGTAAATTTACCAGACGGAGCTAACACCAGTTTCAAAGAACTATTTGTTTTTGAAGATGGTAACATGGGATTTGAAGTCAGCGCAACAGATTTTCATCGAGCGCTTCAAAATAGCAAAGTAGACTTCACTGCAGATAAAAAATTAGTATACCATAATGTTTTTTACAAAGGCCAGCCTTTTAATTATGCGGCTTATAAATTTAATTATGATCAATCACCTAAATTAGTTGAGGTAGAACTTGTTTTTAATTCAGATAATGATGCCAAGACATATTTTAAGCAACATTATACTCCAGAAAAGTTCAAGAAGTTCAATGCTGTTTTAGAGAGACCACTGCAAACTACTATGTATTTGAATCAAGAAGTTTATCCTAAGCAGGCACAAGTTTGGTACTGGAAAAATAAAATTTTCTTGATCGCTAGACTTCAAAACAGCAAGTGGAGTAAAAGTTAATTTAAGGCAATTGCCCTATTTTATAACTTCTTGATTCCAATTAATTTTGATTTACAATATAGATATAATGAAATTGAATGTAGTCTTAATAATGATTCTCGCTTTTGCGAAAGCGTACACCCTACAGTCACAAGTCTTCATAGATAAAGTGAATGCGCCTCTCAATCCTTATGGGCCGTATTGGAAAGAACTTGCCATAAATGAATTGCAGGGTGATGTATATAGTATGGATTTTAAGGAGTATCCTAGAAATGGGAAAGTACCTTATTTAGAAAGCAATATCACATTAGAACAAGCTATTAAGGATAAAAAAGATTATTTACTTCTTAAGAATGGACTTGTAACAACACAAAAAAGTGCTTTTGCGTCAAGCCCTTCATTTTTTGAATATGATTTAAACAAAAACATAATAAGAGAAGAAAATGATTTTTGGATATATACGTACAAATATGATTCTCGTAATCGTGTTGTTGAAAAAACAAGTAATTCAAAACAGAACAACACTATTGAAAAGTTAAATTATGAATATGCAAATGAAAAAGGGGAACTCATAGTTACCATAACCTACAATATCCAAGGCAAAATTACCAGTGAAAAAAAACACTTTAAGGATGGACTAGAAGTTTTAAGTATATACGCAAATGACAAAAGGGTAACTACCTATGAATTTGATGAAAAGGGAAATTGGATTAAAAAGAAGGTGAAATCAAATAGTATGCCTTATGAGTTATCGCGTTCTATAATATATTATAGTGATATAGATGCGGCTATTAAAAGTAAACAATTGAATTGGGAACGTGTCTATTATATGGAAGGTTCACAGATTATTTTTCCAAAAGCAAGATTTAATAATAGATATGCATCAAAAAAAATAATTGCTACCAGAACGCTAGATAATAGCGGGCTCTTTTACATTCCACAAGATAAAAATTACTACTATGCAAAAGATGCATTTAAGTCTAAAGAAGATTTAGGACTTCAAGGTGTGGCACCTCAAGTTACAGTAGGAAGTGAGGCGATTCTGGAATATCATGAAGGTTCAGTGCGAGCATTTGATAAGGGTAAATTAGTCAGTAAAATGAAACTCTATTATGTAGAAAAAAGTGTCTATATCACAGATAGTCTTAGAACCACTCATTACATAACTCAAAATGTAGATCAAAGCGATCCAAAACATTTTTACACTTCTGTAAAATACACAGACGTTCAATCGTTCTATTCCATTGAAAATGAAAAAAAAGTGTATAAGATTTTTTCAAATGGTGAACAGTTTGATTACAGCAAGATCACAAAATGGGGATTTACCGCAGCTGGTGACAGTGTGATATACGTTGATGATGAGCCGTATCTTGTTTTAAAAGGTTCTGCGTCTAATCCTCTGCGTACATTTTTTCCTGCATATGTTTACAATGGTGAAAAGCTTTACTTAAAAGATCCTACTAAAAAAAGTGCCAATTTATCAAATCAAATAAATACACCACCTACAAGCTTAGGAAATGATGAAGATACTAGCAAACCTTCATTAACGACCACTGCAATTTCACAAAGAGCAAGTGCCTTTTTAAGTGCTTTTCAAGAAAGTAATGGCAAAATAAAAATGAAACAAATTCTTGCTGATATGGAGAAGTCTCTAATCGCTAGTGGAATCTCAGATAGCGCTCGTATAGATGCTTATTCTATTTTATTCAAAGAATTATATGTCGTGAATAAGCCTGCTGCTTTCCAATTAACCATGCTAATGCCTCGTAGCGTTGATGTATTAACATTTTTAAATATGCTTGATAAAGAACAGAGAAACTATGTAAAAACGACTGCAAGAGCAAAGGTTAGTTCTTACTCTGGCTATCATTCAAATAATAAACAATAAATACAATTCATTTAAGGCAATTGCCCTATTCCAAAATCTAGATTTACAAAGTAGTTTTATTAGTACATAACAAGTATACCTTTTAAAATCCCATATCATGATTAGAAATACCTATCTGAGCCTATTACTTATAGCTATCTTGAGTTTCACCTCTTGCGATGAAGTCGTTAGCCAAACAAACAGTGACCTCACAAAAATGAACCTACCTCAAGGAACTACAGAGTTGGTAGAAAAAACTATGATTTATAAATATAAAACAGATGAGATCAAGCCTAGAAGTACATCGACATACACTTTTAATGAAGACGGTAATTATCTTTCTCATATACAAACTTATCCAGATGGTAGGAAAAACTCGCAAGAGTATTCTTATGACGACCAGGGAAGATTAAGTGCGATAAAAGCCTATGCATCTAGAACTAACAACACATCTCTTACAAAGTATAGTTATGAAGGTGAGAATCCACAAACGATCCTTATCACAGTAGAAAATGGACCTAATTACATACCTAAGATTATCCATACGTACGAAGGTGACCGACTTGTTAAAAAAGAAGTTTTTAATAATGAAGGTGTTCTTAGAGAGCTAGAAACCTACAAAAACAATGAAATTATTGCGCAGTCTTATACTAATTCAGGTGAGCCTAGTTACAAGAAAATTATCAAATTAGAAGATGGCAATGAAGTCAAAAAAATCAATTATAACCTAGAAGGAGCAGTGAGCAGCGGTATAGAAAAAGAGTTTGATGATTATGGTAATATGACTCAATCATGGACACTTGACAAAGATATGAATAGAGACAGAAAGAGTTTTGGATACTATTATACTTACAAAGACAACACGTGGGTATTGCGCGTTTCTAAAGAAATACGAGACTACGGCTCTGGAAATGTAGCAAACATTAAAGTACGTGAAATTAAAGGCGATAAAAATGTTTCTATTTCAGATGCTGAAATCAAAAAGGCACTTAAAGCAATCAAGTTATAAAATATATCAGTTATGAAAATATGGATCCTCTTATCATTTTTATGTGGCACTTTTTTCGTTCATGCGCAAAGTAAATCACAAGCACCAGTAAACCCTAAAGCATTAAACTATACCATAGCAGATTTAGGATTAAATGGACCTGTTAAGAAAGCAGGCCATCTAGAGTTTGATGATCAAGGTAGATTATTGAGGGAAACAGGTGATGAGCCTAAAAAGTTTACGTATACTAAATCATCAATTACGGTGGAGAAGTACGGTTCTATTTTTATCTATAAAATTGAAAAGGATAGAATCGTTAGTTACTCGATAAAAGGGAAAAAAGAAATAGGGAACTATACTTATAATAACGCCGGTCAATTGATCAAAGAAAAAACAAATACAGGAACACATATCACGTACACCTATGACGATCAAAATCGACTGATTAAAAGAACAGAATGGTACGGTGATGATCCTTATCCTAGAACTTTTGAATATTACGGTACGCTTGAATCACTTGAAGTAACTATTACGGTAGGTGACGATCGTTCCTCTAGGGTTACAAATCGCTACAAAAATGGTGTTTTTGTAAACAGAAACTTTCAAGGTGCAGATGATTGGCAAAACGTAGTTCTTGATAGTCATGGCAATTGGGTCAGTTATGATAATGTAGCTTATGGAACTAGTAATAGTAGAGAAATAACTTACTACAAATAAAACTGTGATAAAAATGAAAACTCTCAAATACTTTTTAATCCTACTACTTGTTCTACCAACGTATATTGTTGAAGCTCAAAAAATCATTTTAAATGA